>JBCCDG010000095.1:0-16022 GCA_039030915.1 Pseudomonadota bacterium
CCAACGACGGCGCACACGCCACCGATCCGGCCGGCGGCTGCTGGACCCTGGCCGATATCCGGCGGATAAGCGCGACGGCCAGAGCTTCCGGGCGCAGCAGGGTGGACTCGTCCGCGCAGACCTCGATATCGCGCATCGCCCAGCGAAGCTGCCCCCCCGGACCGACGGCCAGGTCGACCGGACAAACCGCAGCCTCGCCGCCGCAACGGTTCGAAGCTACCGCTTCGATGGCCATGCGGCGCTCCGCAGGTCTGCAGACCATCCGCGAGGCCGACGCCCTTGCCCAGCGCTTCAAGCCCTCGACGGCCGGACGCCATTCGAGTTGTCACCGAAGAACGGGGCGCGGAACCCCACCGCGTCCCGGCAACTCCCAACCACCTCATCCCTGAAGCGAGCGCTGGCGGCGGGCCTCGGCCACCAGGTCGTCGCTCTCCTTCTCCAGCACCTGCTCGATCTTGTGGAGCATGCTGGAGGGGTTCTCCGCCATGATGGGGGCATGGAAGGCCAGCACCGCCGTGCCGGGGCCGGCGAGGCGGCCCCGGGGGTCCCAGAAGAGACCGGTATTCGTGCTGGCGGGGATGACTGTGCGGCCGAGCGCCTCGGCGGTCAGGGCCGCGCCGCGGCGGTAGGGAGCCGCTGTACCCGGCGCGACGCGCGTGCCCTGCGGGTAGACGACGATCTGTCCGCCGCTCTCGGGCGGGGTCGTCGCCTTCAGGTGCTCGATCATCCGACCCGACTCGCCCTTCTTGCCGCGCACCACCGACACCGTGCCGATACGCCAGGTATAGAGTCCGAAGACCGGCACCCAGAGGAGTTCGCGCTTCATGATGAACCTGGCGCGCGGCAGGTGGCAGTAGAGGATGTAGACGTCGAGGAGCGACTGGTGCTTGGCGGCGATCACCACCGCGCCTTGCGGTACGGGGCCGCGGATCTCGACCTCGATGCCGGCGAAGGCACGGGCGAGCCGGAGGATGCAGCGCGCATAGAGCCGCATCCACTCATGCGTCGCCCGCCGGCTGAGGAGGAGCGGCAGGCCGAGCACGCCCATGAGACCCATGAGCGCATAGCTGATGACCATGAAGCTGCCACTGCGTAGCGCCCCGAGCGGCTTCGGTCCGGTCCGGGCGGCCTCCGGGCGGCCTGCTGGCCTTGCGCCCCCGGCGTCGTCCTGCGGCGGCATCATGGCAGCTCGGCCAGGGCGGCGCGCACGGCGATCTGTGCCGCCATCCAGCCGATGAGCCCGGCGCCGAGGGCCACGGCGATGGCGAGGAGGGCGAGAAGCGCCGGCGCGGGCGCAAGGTCGAGCCCGACCTCCGCCCCCGCCTCGGGCATGAAGGCGAGCGCCGCCGCCGCGAGCCCCGCGCCGAAGGCCGCGCCGGCACCTGTCCGCCATGCGAGCGGGCGCACGAAGGCACGGGCGATGAACCGGTCCTCCCCCCCGATGAGGCGCACCACGCGCACGATCTCCGCATTGCCGGCGAGCGAGGCGCGTGCCGCGAGCGCCACCATCCCGGCCGCCGCCAGCGCCACGAGGAGTGACGCGCCGAGGGCCAGCCGTTCCACCGAGCGCGCACCTTCGATAAGCGGGCCGCGCCAGGAGCCGTGGTCGTCATAGACAGTGCCCGGCGCCGCGACTTCGAGCGCTGACTGGAGCGCAGCCACGTCCGGCCCTGCGCCGGCCAGCGTCACGTCGATGAGCTGGGGGACGGGCAGGCTCGAGAGCGCCTCGCCCTCACCGAGCCAGGGTTCGAGGAGGGCTGCCTGCTCCGCCCGGTCGAGCATCCGTGCCGTTGCGATGCCGGGCGTGCCCTCGAGTACGGCGATCACCCGCGCTGCCGCATCCGCTTCCGTGCCGGGCGCCCCCTGTGCGTCGGCCGCGATGCGCACGGTGGCGCTGCCGGTGAGGGCGGCTTGCCAGTCAGAGCCGAGCCGTGCCGCCGCGATGCCCGTCGCGATGGTCACAAGCGCGAGAAAGGCCATCGCCATGCTCGAGAGCGTCGCGAGCGCCGCCCCCCAGCCGCCCCGCGGCAGGAGGCGCAGGCGCCCGCGCCAGGGCACCTCCTGGCGGGCTTCCTCGGACGATGCGCGCCCGGCCGCTGCATCCCGCCTGTTCACAGCTCCGCCCCCCCGACCGTGAGCTGCCCGTCCGCGAGCCGCAGGATGCGGGTGCTGGCAAGCTTGCGCGCCGACCGGATCAGCCCGAGGTCGTGGGTCGCGATCAGCACCGTCTTGCCGAGCCGGTTGAGCTCGACGAAGAGGCGGAGGATGCGCATGCCCATCTCCGCGTCCACATTGCCTGTCGGCTCGTCGGCCAGGATCACGTCGGGCGAGGTGATCACGGCGCGCGCGATGGCGGCCCGCTGCTGCTCGCCGGCCGAGAGGGCACGTGGCCGCGCCTCTGCCCGGTGCGTCAGCCCCACCCAGCGCAGAAGCTCGGTGACGTCTTCGGCATGCAGGGCCGGATCGCGCCCGTGCACGACCAGCGGCAGGCGCACGTTGTCTGCAACGCTGAGATGGTCAAGCAGCCGGAAATCCTGAAAGACGATGCCGATCCGCCGCCGCAGCGTCAGCCGGTCCGGTCGGCGGAGCCGGCTTGGATCCTCACCGAAGAACTCGATACGGCCGGCCCGCGGCTGGTGCTCGAGATAGAGAAGCTTCAGGAGCGTCGTCTTGCCCGCGCCGGAGGGGCCCGTCAGGAAATGGAAGGATCCGGGCGCGATCTCGGCATTGACCTCGCGCAGCGTCTCACGCCCGTCATAGCCGAAACTGACCTGGGAGAGAGAGATCAAGGACACATCCCGCAGCGCTGGTAGGACAGAAAGGCCATATCCGCAGGGCTTTGACAACCGGCTTTAAGAATTGCGTAGTGTCCTCTGCGCGGTGAGGCCGTAAACTCCACCGTGCGCGCCCCGGGGGGTGCGCGTCGCCCGTCGGGCGAAGAGGGATTGAAACCAGGGCCGAAAGCCGGCCGATGGAGGGCAGCGTGAGCGAGATCGAGTGCCCGTCATGCGCGGCGCGTTACCGGGTGCCCGCGAGCGCGATCGGCGCGGACGGTCGGCGCGTGCAGTGCGCAAAATGCGGCGAGGTCTGGTTCGCCAAGCCGATCGACGCCGAGGCGGAACCGGAAGCCGGGACTGTCGACACCGAGACAGCGGAGGTCGAGAATGTCGACGCCGAGGCTGCGGCCGCCGAAAGGCGCACCGAAGAGGACGGGTCGGCGGGATCCGGGACTGCGCCTTCGGAACCGGCAAACGAAACCGCGGAGACCGAAACTGCGGAGATCGGGGCCGAGCCTGAGGAAGTCGACGTAAGTGCGGAGGAGCAGCGGGCGCTGGGCGCGCCGGCAGCCTCTGCCAGTGCATCGGTGGTCGAAGAGGCCGGAGACCCTGCGCCCCAGGGCACGGCATCGGCCAGCGCGTCCGCGTCGGATGCAGGGGTGGAGGCCGAAACCGAAGCCGATGCCGGCGAAGCCACGGGCGGCCAGGTGGCGACGCTGCCGAGCAGCGCGCCCCGCCGCCGTCGCCGCTGGCGCGATCTGCGCCGCGATGGCGCCGAAGAAGGCGACCCGGACGAGCTGGATGATGTCGACGACGAGCTCGGCGGCGGCGATGGGGAGGGCGCCAAGAGCGATCCTTTCGCCGAGCGTCTCGCGCGTCTGCGCCAGGCCAGCCTCGCGCCCGATCCATTGCCCCGCGGCGCGCAGGAAAGCGCGATCCGCCGCCGGCGCAGCGAGGATGCGGACGAGGATCACGACGACGAGCCGGACTTCGCCGCCATCCGCCGCAATGATGACGGGGACGATGATGATGGCGGCCTTGCCGCAGCAGCGGGGGCTGCCGGTGGAGCGACTGCGGCCCGCGCGGCGCTCGAAGCGGCGGAAGCGGACGCACCCGCCGACGGCAGCGGCGACCCGCGCTCGGACCAGATGGCCGAGATCCGCCGGATGCTCGACGAGATGAAGGTGCCGGGCAGCCGCGGCGAGGATGTCGATCTCCAGACCGAGAAGGCCTTCAAGCGTGAGCGCGACGTGGCCGGCATCGAGAAGATGGCGCCGAGCCCCGCTGCTGATCAGCGCCGGAGCGAGGACTATGTCGATCCGCTCCGCGAAAAGCTGCTCGATCCGCAGGTCAAGGCCAAGCGGAGCGGCGCGGACGGGGACAAGGCGCGCGCGGGGCTCATGCGCAAGCATCAGAAGCGCACGCGACGGCGGCAGGTTGCCGAGAAGACCCGGCGCTCCCGCGGTGGCTTCTACACGGGGCTCATTCTGATCATCGCCGCCTTCGGCATGCTCGCCGGCGTCTATGCCTTCGCCGACACCATAAAGGAGAAGCTGCCGGGCACGACGGCGGCGATCAACGACTATGTAGCGACGGTCGACGCCTTCAGGGCGTCGCTCGACAGGCGGCTTGTATCGCTCGAGAAACGAGTCGACGAGATCATCAAGGTGATGAGCGAGTAGGCCTGCGAGCAGAGGCCCTTCACCGGCGCTCCGGACGAGAGCGCCAGCACGACGAACCCTCCGAGAACGACCAGCAGCCTTTCCGCTCCTTCGGTATCCGTCGGATGAGGTGCGATATAGCCGCGGAGCGCCGGCGCGGTGATTGCGGCGCCCCGTGAGAACCCGTGAGAACCTGTCGCGGAGTCGAACCGGCCCGGGAGCCGGCCGCGGCCTCAGTACTGGTCGATGAGCCGATCCAGATAGTCGAGCTCGTATTCGGGGCGCGTCGCCTCCCCGGCGCGACGGCGCAGCTCATCCAGAAGCTCGCGGGCCCGGTCCATCAGCGCACGATCGGGCACGTCCGTGTCGCGCCCGTCGATCGCGCCGAAGCGACCGGAGGGGCGGTCGAACGGATCGGCGCGGTCGTCCTCAGCGCCGTCGCCCCGGCCGCGGCCCTGACCCTGGGCGCTCTGCTGGCCCTGGCCCTGCTCTTCGAGTTGCTGGGCGAGCTCCTGCGCGCCTTCGGAGAGCTGGTCGAGCGCGCGGAGCTGGTCGTCCACCGCCTCGCCTGGCGCGTTTCGGTTGAGGTCGCCCTCCGCCTCGCCCATCGCCTCGCCCGCGCCCTCTAGCGCGCGGCGGATGGCCTCAGCGCCCTCGCCGCCGGGAACGTTGCCCATCAGCTCGTCGAGCATCTGCTGGAGCGCGCGCTGGTCCTGCGCGAGCTGTCCGTTGCGACCCTGGCCGCTGTTGCCCTGGCCCTGCTGGCCGCCAGGGCTGCCCTGACCCTGCTGCTGTTGGCCCTGCTGGCCCTGGCCGCCCTGCGCTTGGCCTTGCTGACCCTGCTGGCCGCCCTGACCGGGCTGTCCCGGCTGTTGCGAGGGCTGCTGGCCGCCGCCCTGCTGGCCCTCGCGCTGCTGGCGCCGCTGCTCTCCGAAGGTCTGGTCCGAAAGCTGCCGCTGGCGCTGGATCAGCTCCTGGAGCTGCTGGAGCGCCTGCTGACCCGGGCCGCCCTGCTGCTGCTGGCCCTGCTGGGCCTGGCCCATCTGCAGGTTCTCGAGCATGCGGCTGAGCTCGGACAGCATGTCCCGCGCCTCGTCGCGCAAGCCCCCCTCGGCGCGGCGCTGCAACTCGTCCAGCATCTCGTTCAGATCCTGCTGCGTCAGCGTCTGGCCGTTCTGCTGCTGGGGCTGGGCCTGCTGCATGCCCTCCTGCATCATCTGGCGGGCGAACTCGCGCAGATACTGGTCCATCGCGGCGCGAAGCTCCTCCATCGCGCGGCGAATATCCTCCTCCGTCCCGTTCTCGAGCGCATCCTGCAGCGCCTGCTGAGCCTCGCGTAGACGGTCGAGCGCGGAGTTAAGGTCGCCGCCCTCCAGCTCGAGCGCCGCCTGCCACAGGAACTCCGCGATGTCGGCCGCCTCCTCGGGCACGCGCTCGTCGCCGATGGCAAAGGCGAGGCGGCGGATCGCCGTGCGCACGGCGAGATAGGCGCCATGCTTGTCGCCGAAGACCGCCTCGGGCTTCTTGGTCACGGCCTGCAGCACGTCGAGCACCCGTGGCGCCCTGGCGAATTCCAGCGCCAGATCGCGCCGCTGCTCGACCAGCGCGCGGGCGAGGGGGTTGGAGAAGCGGCGGCCGGGCAGCGTGAAGGTGATCGTCTCACTTTCGCCGATCTGGCCCGCGCCGTCCTCGGCTTTCAGGACCATCTCGACCTCACCGCCTGCCAGCGGATGTTCGGAGAGATCCTCCATCGCCCGGTCCTTCACCTGGCGCGGATCGCCGGTGATGGGCAGGGGCAGGGCGAAGGTGATCGCCTCATCCACCAGGCCCTTGCCGGGCTCGATGCCGCCCGGCGGCACGATCTCGCTCCAGGCCGACGTCACGCCGTAATCGTCGGACGCCTCGAAGCCGAGCTCGAGCGCGCCCGCGAAGGTGCCCGACGGCTCGCCGTCTAGCGCGATCTCCGGCGTCTCGTCCGGCGTCACGGTGATGGTCCAGTTGGCCATCTCCTCCTCGCCGTTCATGACCGTGAGCGGGCCGCTGACGGCGAGCTTGCCGCGCAGCTCATGGAGCCCCGCGCCAAGCGACTGGAGGCCGAGATCGCTCTCCACACCCGGTGACGCCACCGTGGGCGTGGCCTCGAGATCGGTGACGCGGAGGGTGAGATCCGAGCCTTCCGGCAGCGTGAAGCTCGCCGTCTCACGGTCGAGATAGACGGTGCCGACGCCGGTATGCGCCGGAGGTATCACCCACGCCTCGGCCAGCGGCACGCGCTCGAAGGCGGGGGCTGTCGCAGCCATCGCCGGCGGTACGGGCGGCGCGAGGAGCGTGCCGAGACGCTCGACCCACGCGCCATTGGCCCCGATCAGCCCCGCGAAGAGGACGACGGGCGCGAACAGGCGGAACGCCCAGATATCGAGGCCGGCGAGCTTGAGATCGGCCTTGCGCGCCCGGAGCGCGGCCAACGCCCTCTCGGCACGGCGCTGATGCTCGAGCCAGATCGCCCGGGTCGTCGCGTCTTGGCGCCCGAAGGCCTGCGCGTCGGTAAGGATGCCGAGAGGCTTCGACGCGCTATCGGCGTCGAGCCGGGCCAGCGCCTCGCCCTCGCGCGGCCAGCGGAAGCCGAGAAATCCCCACACGAAGGCCGCCGCCACGAAGAGCCCTGCCGCCGCGATCGCGAAGGGATGGGCGGGGGCGGGCACGACCGCGAAGAGACCGAGGAAGGTAAGGCCGAGGACGAGCGCGACCGCGCTTAGCCCGGGCCAGAGTGCCCGCGCACCCCGCTCGAGCAGTATCGCCCGTCGGCTCCGTCGAATGAGCTTGCGCGTCGCCGGATCGGGCCGGAACGCGGCATCTGAGCTCGGATTGCGGCCGTCGGCGTTCCGGGGTCCTGAGCTGAGGGCCATGGGAGCCTTTCCTTCGCCGCGCCCGGGCCCGGCGCTTCTCCGCCTCAGGCCTCCGCCGGCTCGCTGATCCAGTGCGGCACGCTATCACGCGCCAGCATCTCGTCCAATGTGGGCCGCGACCGTACCGTGGCAAAGGTCCCGCCGTTCACCAGCACCTCGGGCGCCAGCGGCCGGGTGTTGTACTCCGACGACATCACCGCGCCATAAGCGCCGGCGGAACGGAATGCGACCAGTTCGCCCGCCCCGACGGGCGGCAGGGTGCGCTGACGGGCGAAAGTATCCCCGCTCTCGCATACCGGACCGACGATATCGACCGGCGACAGGGGGGCATTGGGCGCCGGCTCCCTCACGGGCACGATTTCGTGATAGGCGTCGTACATCGCCGGTCGGATGAGGTCGTTCATCGCGGCGTCGAGAATCAGGAAGTCTCGCCCCGCGCCTTCCTTCCGATAGATGACCTTGGCCACCAGCAGCCCGGCATTGCCCGCGATCAGGCGCCCTGGCTCGATGGTGATCCGGCAACCGAGATGGCCGACCGTCCGCTTGATGAGCGCGCCGTAGTCGAAGGGCAGGGGCGGCGCCTGGTTCGATGCCTGATAGGGGATGCCGAGCCCGCCGCCGAGGTCGAGCTGGCGGATGGTGTGACCCGACGCGCGCAGATGCTCGGTCAGCTCCGCGACCTTGCCGAACGCCGCCTCGAAGGGTTCGAGCTGCGTGAGCTGGCTGCCGATATGCACATCGACGCCCACGACCTCGATGCCGGGCAGCGCGGCGGCGCGGGCATAGAGCGCAGGAGCCCGATCGATGGGCACGCCGAACTTGTCCTCCGACTTGCCGGTAGAGATCTTGGCGTGGGTCTGGGCGTCCACGTCCGGATTGACGCGGACGGCAATCTTGGCGGTGGCGCCCATTCCGGCCGCGACGGCCGAGAGGACCTCGAGCTCGGGCTCGCTCTCGACATTGAAGTGCCCGATGCCTGCGGCGAGTGCTGCATGCATTTCATCGGCCGTCTTGCCGACGCCGGAGAAGACGATCCGCTCGGGCGGCACGCCTGCCCGGAGGGCGCGCTGCAGCTCTCCGCCGCTCACCACATCGGCGCCCGCGCCGAGCCGGGCGAGCGTGGCGATGACGCCAAGATTGGAGTTCGCCTTCACCGCATAGGCGATGAGGTGGTCGAGGCCCTTCAACGCGTCGTCGAAGACCTGGAAGTGCCGGGCAAGCGTAGCGGTCGAGTAGACGTAGAAGGGTGTGCCGACCTCCGCCGCGATTTCCTCGATGCAGACGTCCTCGGCGTGGAGGCGGCCTGCGCGATACTCAAAATGGTCCATCTATCCCCCGGTCGCCGTTCCCGTCGTCGTGCCTTCTTCCGCCGGCGCTTCGGCCGCCGGTTTCTCGGGCTCGGGCGGTTTGGGGTCCCCGCGCCGCCCGCAGGCGGCGGTGGCGAGGGCGACTGCGACGGTCAGGGCGACGAGGCGGAGGGTGGTGCTGTGGCGCACGATCATCGGGGCGTCTCCTCGGCAAGGGCGGCGCGCCAACGCGCAACCTGGGCGCGCACCTGCTCGGGCGCGGTGCCGCCGTAGCTGGTGCGAGACGCTGCGGAGGCTTCGGGGCTCAGCACCTCCAACACCGCCTCGGTGAGGCGGGGCTCGACCGCCTGAAGCGCTGTGAGCGGCATCTCTTCGAGGGCGACGCCCGCCGTCTCCGCCGCCGCGACGATGCGGCCCGTGACGTGATGCGCCTCCCGGAACGGCATGCCGAGCGTGCGCACCAGCCAGTCGGCGAGATCGGTCGCCGTGGCATAGCCCGCACCGGCGGCCGCGGCGAGAACGGGCCGGTTGGGTGTCATGTCCCGCACCATGCCTTCCATCGCGGCCAGCGCCAGCGCGAGCGCGTCGGAGGCGTCGAAGACCGGCTCCTTGTCCTCCTGCATGTCCTTGGAATAGGTGAGCGGGAGGCCCTTCATCACGATCGCGAGCGCGGTGAAGGCGCCCATGATCCGCCCTGCCTTGGCACGGCAGAGCTCGGCCGCGTCAGGGTTTCGCTTCTGCGGCATGATGCTCGAGCCGGTGGTGTAGGCATCCGTGAGCTTCACGAAGCGGAACTGCGCCGAGCACCAGATCACGATCTCCTCGGCAAGGCGCGAGAGATGCGTCGCGCAGATGGCGGCTGCCGCGAGATATTCGAGCGCGAAGTCCCGCGCGCTGACGGCGTCGAGCGAATTGGCCATGGGCCGCTCGAAGCCGAGCGCCGCCGCCGTGAAGCCCCGGTCGATGGGAAAGGACGTGCCGGCCAACGCCGCAGCGCCGAGGGGGCATTC
Source organism: Pseudomonadota bacterium (assembly GCA_039030915.1). Classification (GTDB taxonomy): domain Bacteria; phylum Pseudomonadota; class Alphaproteobacteria; order Rhodobacterales; family Rhodobacteraceae; genus Thermohalobaculum. Next base: position 9,662 of record JBCCDG010000095.1, read on the forward strand.
GTTCATCCGGACCCGTGCGTCCCTGATGCGTCCCCGGTCGCGCGCGAACATTTCCGCATAGGCCAGCATGTGATGGCCCCAGGTGACGGGCTGCGCGCTTTGCAGATGCGTGAAGCCGGGCATGACCGCGTCGGCCCCCGCCTCCGCCTGGTCGACGAGCGCCGCAATGAGCGCGCTAAGCGCGGCATCCGTCTCGTCGAGCCGCGTGCGCACCCAGAGCCGGAAATCCGTCGCCACCTGGTCGTTGCGGCTCCGCGCGGTGTGGAGCCGGCCCGCAGGTTCGCCCACGATCTCCTTCAGGCGCGCCTCCACGTTCATGTGGATGTCCTCGAGCGCGCGGGAGAACCGGAAGCGACCCTCCTCGATCTCGCGCGCCACGTCGCAGAGGCCGCGGTCGATGGCCTCGCTATCCTCGGCGGAGATGATGCCCTGTTGCGCGAGCATCGCGGCGTGCGCGCGGCTGCCGGCGATATCCTCGGCGGCGAAGCGACGGTCGAAATCGATGGATGCGTTGATTGCCTCCATGACTTCGGCGGGCCCGGCGGCGAAGCGGCCTCCCCACATCGTGTTTGCGGCGTTACCGGCCGCGTCGCCGGACGCGTCGGCCTTGGGGTTACCCGCGACCCCGCTTGCGCTATTTTCCGCCATGACCGGGAGCCCGTGAAAGGAATACATGCCGATGACGACCCTGCCCCGCCGCATGCGCGGCCCGGCGATCGCCGCCCTCCTATACGGCGCCGCTGCGATCGGAGCAATCGGAGGCGCGGTCGCGGCGCCCCTCACGCCCGAGGACCGCGCCGAGTTCAAGGCGGCGGCGGCCGAGGCGTTGCCCAAGATGGTGGTGCACAAGGAGCCGCGCGCGCCGCTGAGCAAAGGCTTCAAGGACGGGGAGGACCGCGCGGTGAGCCTTGCGGACTATGCCGGGCGGGTGATCGTGCTCAATGTCTGGGCTACCTGGTGCCCGCCCTGCCGCAAGGAGATGCCCTCCATCGACCGGCTGGCCAAGGCGGTCGAGGGCGAGGACGTGGCGGTGATCGCGCTCTCGACCGACCGCGGCGGCGCGGATCCTGTGCGCCGCTTCTTCGAGGAGATCGGCGTCGAGCATCTCGGCATCTTCGTCGACCGGCGCGGCAAGCTCCCGCGCGAGGCGGCGGTTATCGGGCTGCCCGCGACGCTGATCCTTGATCGCGAAGGCCGGGAGGTTGCGCGTCTGACGGGCGACGCCGAATGGGACACGCCCGAGGTGATCGCCCTCGTCCGCCGCCTCGCCGAGATGACCGACCGGAACGTCGACCGCGCCGAGGCCGCGATACCCGATGCGTCGCCCGTTACCGAGCCTGCTCGCCGCCCGCAGCTGGACTCGCGCCGCTCGCCGGCACGGCGCTCTGAAGCCTGAGCCAGCCTGCGCCGCGGCGCTCGGCACGGACGCGCGTGTCGCCGCGCCTGTGGCACGCGATGCCCGTGCATGTCTCGTTCGTGTGCCGGAGCCCTTCCGTCAGGCATACTGACGCGAGTGCGCTCCGGTCTATCCTATGGCGTGTCACTTCGGAGCGCGGGCACACGGCAGGCTCATCCGGCTCATTGCACCGCCTGCTTGTCGATCTGCCTCTCATGCTCGGTTCCCGGTGGTCGCGCCCGCGCCCACCCACGTCAGCTTGGGCTGAGAACCATGTACATATCGAGAACAAGCGTGAGGCGATCTCCTTCGCTGCTTGGCGGAAGTTCACTAATTGTCCGCATCTTTGACGCAAAGCTGACGTGGGTGGGCAGGGGTTCGGCGGCAACTCCCCGCTATCAAGCGATGCGGGCGGCGCGGCGCATTTCGCAGTTCGCCGCTACCGCAAGGGACTGTCGGTCTTCTCCCGCATCCCCGGCCGCTGGCGACGCTTTCACTCGCCTGCGGCATGGCCGGAGATCATGCGCGTGAGGAGGCCGTCGCGATCGACGAACTGGTGCTTCAGCGCTGCGGCCACATGGATAAGCAGGAGCGCTGCGATCCCCCAGGCTGCAAATTCGTGGATCGTGCCGAGCATCTCGGACAGCGCCTTGTCGCCCGTTGGATAGGGGTCGGGCATCTCGAAGAGGCCGAAGACCATGTTCTTGACCTGGAAGGGATAGGCGTCCGGGTCGTTCAGCGGCGAGGCGGAGGACATGAGCCAGCCCGTCACCGGCAGCACAACCATGAGGCCGTATAGCGCGATATGGCTGCCGCGCGAGGCGATGCGCTGCCAATTGGGCATGTCGGGCTCGGCGGGCGTCGGGTTCACCATGCGCCAGGCGAAGCGCAGCACGACCAGCACGAACGCCACGAAGCCCCAGCTCTTGTGCGTCTGGATCTCTGAAAAGCGTTCCAGATCGCCGAGGAAGGTAGTCATGTAGTAGCCCATGCCGAGCTGAAAGAGGATGACCGCGGCTGCGACCCAGTGGATCGCGCGCTGCACCCAGCCCCAGCTCGTCCGCGTGTTGAGCGCTGTCATGGTTCGGGGTCCCGTCCTACGTGTTGCTTGACGCCGCCGCCCGCGGGTCGGGCGACCAGGCTGTAGCTGACCGTCACCCACCGCCCGATATCGAGCAGCGATGCGAAGGGCCCGACGCCGACCCCGAAGCGCAGCCGGTCGAGCCTGAGGCTGCCTTCCGCCCGCGCGATGCCGTCCTCGAAGCGCAGGCCGCCTTCCGCGACGAGCGGGTGGCGCCGGCCCTTTACCTCCGCAATGCCGCGGGCGCGGTAGCGTTCCCCGCCGAGTGGCTCGAGCGCGCGCATCGTGAAGCTGGCGCGGGGGTGGTTCCGGCTATCGAAGCCCTCCGCCGATGTGGCCAGCAGCTCACGGATCCTGCTGCCGAGCGCGATGCTGCCGGTCTCGACCCAGAGGGTTAGTGTCGCCTTCTCGGCAGCGTCCGGCTCGAAGCTGCCACGCCCACCAAAGCGGCTGAAGCTGCCTTCGAGCGTGCTGCCGTAGAAGGTGTAGGTGAAGGCGACGCGCGAGGCTGCCGCATCCACCACCCACTCGGCCGCCTGCGCGCCCGTCGAGGCGTCTCGGACCGGTATGCCGCCGGCCCATACCGCGACGCAGAGCGCCGCGGTGGGGAGAAGGCGGGCCGGACGCATCGCGCTCGCGTTTAGCTGGCCGGGCTCATCTCGAGATCGACGCGCACGGGGATGACGGCGCTCACCGCCGGGGCGGCATAGTCCATCCCGAAGGCGGTACGGTCGATCTCGCCCATCACGGTGAAACCCGCGATCTGCTGCTCGGGATTGAAGGGCGAGGGGCCGATCTTGTTCAGCTTCGCCTCGAAGGTCACGGCCTGCGTCTGGCCGAGCATGGTCAGCTCACCCTCCACCTTGGCCGTGTCTCCGCCTGTCGGCGTCACGCTGGTCGAGACGAAGGTGATCTCCGGATGGTTCGCGACGTCGAAGAAATCGGCATTGCGAAGATGCTCGTCCCGCTTCGGCCAGAAGGTGTCGATGCTCTCGGCCTGCACCACGAAGCTGACCTGGGTATCCTCCACCGCCTCCGGATCGAAGGTGATATCGGCGTCGATTTCGCGGAAGACGCCATGCACCGTCGAGAACCCGAGATGGTCGACCTGGAAGCTGATGACCGTGTGGCTCTTGTCGAGCACATAGGGCTCGGCCGCGGCGGGCAGGGCGGCGAAGGCGATGGCGCCGGCGACGGGCGCGGCGAGAAGGGTGAACAGGCGCATGGGTCTCTCCCGTTGTCTTCGTCTCTTGCACCGCCGTGTGGGCGTAATCCCCGGCGGTCGAGCGGTTAGGTAAGGCTGGAGCGGGAGCGTACCAGCGCCGGGCGAGCGAATTGATCATTGCCGTGCTGCGCAGAATGACGGATCAGTGACCCCGATCCGACGCCGCGAGGCGCATCTGCCGCTCGAGCGCATCGAGAAAGCGCCCGCGATCGGCCCTGGAGAAGGGCTTCGGGCCGCCGCGCGGCTCGGAGAGCGGACTTGCGGCGCGAAGATCGGCCATCAGGTCCCGCATGGCGAGCGCCTGGCCGACATTGGCGGCGGTGAACGCCTCGCCGTCATGGCGCAGTGCCCGCGCGCCCGCGCCGACGACGCGGGCGGCAAGCTGGATATCGGCGGTGACGCAGACATCGCCGGGCCCCGTGCGCTCGGCGATCCACTGGTCCGCCACGTCCGGCCCTTCGGGTACCACGACGATATGCACCTTGGGGTCCGGCACCGGGCGGATGCCGCCGTTCGAGACGATGAAGACCTCCGCGCCGTGCCGGGCCGCGACGCGCAGGCATTCCTCCTTCACCGGGCAGGCATCGGCGTCGATGAAGAGCCTCGGGGCGTCCGGCTCGGCCATGCTCAGCGCGTCGGCACCGGCGTCTCGCCGCGATAGTCGTAGAAGCCGCGCTGCGTCTTCCGGCCGAGCCATCCCGCCTCGACATATTTCACGAGGAGCGGGCAGGGGCGGTACTTCGTGTCCGCCAGCCCATCATGCAGCACGTTCATGATGCTCAGGCAGGTGTCGAGCCCGATGAAGTCCGCAAGCTCGAGCGGCCCCATGGGGTGGTTCGTGCCGAGCTTCATCGCCGTGTCGATCGACGTGACGGTGCCGACACCCTCGTAGAGCGTGTAGATCGCCTCGTTGATCATCGGCAGCAGGATGCGATTGACGATGAAGGCGGGGAAATCCTCCGCATTGGCCGGCGTCTTGCCGATGGCTTCGACCAGCGTTCGGATGCGGCTGAAGGTCTCGTCATCCGTCGCGATGCCGCGGACGAGCTCCACAAGCTGCATCACCGGCACGGGGTTCATGAAGTGAAAGCCCATGAACCGCTCTGGCCGGTCGGTGGCGGAGGCGAGGCGGGTGATCGAGATTGAGGAAGTGTTGGAGGTCAGGATTGTGTGGCTCGCGAGATGCGGGCGGAGCGACTCAAAGATCTTGAGCTTGACCTGCTCGTTCTCCGTCGCCGCCTCGATCACCACATCGGTGCGCGCGATTTCCTCCATCGCCGTGGTGGTTTCGATGCGCTTCATGGCAGCCGCGGCCGCCGCCTCTTCCATCTTGCCGCGGCCCACCAGGCGGCCATAGCCCGTCTCGATACGCTCGAGCGCTGCCTGCATTGCGCCCGGGTTCACATCGCTCAGCAGAACCTCGAAGTCCGCCTGCGCGAAAACCTGCGCGATGCCCGCCCCCATCTGCCCGGCGCCGATAACGCCAATCCTGCGGATCTCCATGGCTTTTCCCCCGAGGGCGCTTCGGCGCCCAGCGCTTTATTGTGCGTTGCAACATAACAATATCGGCGCGCTGCCGCGTTTGGCAAGGGCGCCCCTTGCACCGGCGGTGCCGCAGAGCCATCGTCTCGCGACTTAAGTGTGGAGATTTGAGTGAGCACGAAACCCGGAAGTGCGGCCTTCGCGGTATTGATCGACGCCGACAATTCGAGCGCACGCCACGCCGATGCAATCTTCGAGGAGGTCGCAACATTCGGAGAGGCGATGATTCGCCGCATCTATGGCGATTTCGCCAGCGAGACGCTGAAGGGCTGGGACCGTGCCGTTCAGGCGCATGCGATTCTGCAGCAGCAGCAGCGAAACAACACGACGGGCAAGAACGCCGCCGACATCGCGCTGGTGATCGATGCGATGGACCTTCTCTACAAGGGCACGCTGGACGGTGTCTGCCTCGTCAGCTCCGACAGCGATTTCACCCGGCTCGCGCAACGTTTGCGCGAAGAGGGCCTGACGGTGATCGGCATCGGCGAGAAGAAGGCGCCCGAAGCCTTCCGAAACGCCTGCAATCGCTTCATCTTCGTGGAAAACCTGACGGCGCAGGGCGCACCGTCGACTGCGGACAAGCCGTCCGACAAGGAGGCGCCGAGCAAAGCTATCCCGTTGATCCGACGAGCGATCGCTGCGCTGGAAGATGACGATGGCTGGGTCAAGCTCGGCGCGATGGGACACAAGCTGCACGCGCTCGTGCCGGACTTCGATACGCGAACCTATGGCGAGGCGAAGCTCAGCACGCTCGTCGAGAAAAGCGGCGCCTTCGAGATGAAGCGAAACGCGTCGAACCACTACGTGCTGAAGGAAATGCGCAAAGGTAAGAAGGCGCCGCAGAAGAAGCGTGCAGCGCCTTCCAAGTCTTGAGCCCAATCGCCCGGACGGCGCCGACCTCGCGGCCGGCGCCGGGAGCGCGCGGTCTCGATGGCGTCAGCCGAGCTTTTCTTCGAGTTCTGGCATGATGTCGAAGAGGTCGCCCACTAGGCCATAGTCAGCCACCTGGAAGATCGGGGCCTCGTCGTCCTTGTTGATGGCGACGATGACCTTCGAGTCCTTCATGCCTGCGAGGTGCTGGATCGCGCCCGAGATCCCGACGGCGATGTAGAGGTCC
>JBCCDG010000096.1:0-15879 GCA_039030915.1 Pseudomonadota bacterium
CTCGCCCACCTTGCCCGCGCCAGTGCGGCAGATGAGCGTGAGCCGGCCCGGGGTGTTGTCCGGGTTCAACCGGTCGATGAGGCGGATGAGCTCGTCCGGCGCAAGGCTCGGCCCGCATTTAAGGCCGATTGGGTTCAGCACGCCGCGGCAGAACTCCACATGCGCGCCCTCCGGCTGACGCGTACGGTCCCCGATCCAGATCATGTGGCCCGAGCCCGCAACGGTCCTGCCCGTGGTCGAGTCGACCCGGGCCAGCGCCTCCTCGTAGGGCAACAGCAGCGCCTCGTGGGAGGTGTAATACTCCACCGACCGCAGCGCCTCCGCCGTCGCCGGGTTCACCCCGCAGGCATCCATGAAGCTCACCGCGTCCGAGATCCGCTCCGCCAGCTTGCCGTATTCCTTCGCCAGTGCGTCATCGGACACGAACTCGAGGTTCCACTGATGCACGCGGTGCAGATCGGCATAACCGCCCGTCGCGAAGGCGCGGAGCAGGTTCAGCGTGGCAGCGGACTGCATGTAGGCCGTGATCATCCGCTCCGGGTCCGGCATGCGGGCGCCCTCGGTGAACTCGAAGCCGTTGATGATGTCGCCGCGGGAGGAGGGCAGCGTCGCATCGCCGATCGTCTCGTTGTCCGAGGAGCGGGGCTTGGCGAACTGCCCGGCCACGCGCCCGACCTTCACCACCGGCAGGCGCGTGGCGAAAGTGAGCACCACCGCCATCTGCAGCATCACGCGGAAGGTGTCGCGTATGTTGTCCGCGGTGAACTCGGCAAAGCTCTCGGCACAGTCCCCGCCCTGGAGCAGGAACGCCCGACCCTCGGCGACCTCAGCGAGCCGGGCGGTGAGCCTCCTGGCCTCACCCGCAAAAACGAGCGGCGGATAGCTCGAGAGCCGCGTCTCCACGCCCGTGAGCGCCGTCTGGTCGGTATAGACGGGCATCTGCAGGGCTTCGTGGTTGCGCCAGCTGGTCTTGCTCCACTGCGTCGTCATCGGTCTTTCCTCCGGGATTCGAAGATTGCGTCTTAACCCGCCACCGCCGGCCTTGCCATACCGCACAAAGATGCTACGAGCGCGCGCCTTGACCCGCAGCGATGGCCGTATCACGGTCGTGGCCCCGCAGGCACAGATGTCTACGACGCGGGCACGGCAGGGCAGCGGCGTCGATCGTGGAGGGCTCCATGGCGGTTGAGACTGGCGCGCGGAAGCTCACGCCCGAACAGGGGGAGACGCGGGAGTTCGTCTTCCTCCTCAGCCCGGCCTTTTCCCTCATTGCCTTCGCCACCGCGATCGAGCCGCTGCGCATCGCAAACCGCGTGGCGCGCCGGCCGCTCTATGCTTGGCGTCTCGTCTCCGAGGACGGGGAGGCCGTGGAATGCTCCAACGGCACGCGCCTTATGGTGGACGGCGGGCTGGGGGAGGTGCAGCGGGGCGCCAGCATCGTCGTCTGCGCGGGCTTCGGGCTGGAGCGCGCAGCGTCCCGCCCGGTGCTCACCTGGCTGCGGCGCGAGGTGCGGCGCGGCGTGAAGGTCGGCGCGCTCTGCACCGGATCATACGTCCTGGCCAAGGCCGGGCTCCTAGACGGCAAGCGCTGCACGATCCATTGGGAGAACCTGGCGGCCTTCGCCGAAGACTTTCCGGAGGTGGAGGCGGAGAACCTGCTCTACGTGATCTCCGACGGTGTCTTCAGCTGTGCGGGTGGCACGGCCTCGGCGGACATGATGCTGCACCTTATCGGCAAGCATCACGGGGAGGATATGGCCGCGACGGTGGCGGACACGCTCCTCCACATGCCCGTGCGCGGCGAGGCGGACGAGCAGCGCCTGTCGGTGCCGGCGCGTATTGGTGTGCGCCATCCCAAGCTTATCGAGATCATCCAGACCATGGAGCGCTCGACCGAAGAGCCGATCAGCCCGGCCGAGCTCGCCCGCGGCGTGGGCATGTCGACCCGGCAGCTCGAGCGGCTCTTCCGCCGCTACCTCAACCGCTCGCCGAAGCGATACTATATGGAGTTGCGGTTGGAGAAGGCGCGGTCGCTGCTTCTGCAGACGAATATGAGCGTGATCAACGTCGCCCTCGCCTGCGGCTTCACCTCGCCCTCGCATTTCTCGAAGTGCTACCGAGCGCATTTCAGCCGCACGCCGTATCGGGAGCGCGGGGCGCCTTCGAGCGGACCCGGGGCGCGGCCCGATCCGGGAACGGGGACGGTCAAGTCGACCCCGCCGGGTGCCCCGGGCCGAACCGCCGCGCCTGCGGCTCCCGCCGCCGGGCACACCGCACCAGTGGCGCTCGACAAGCGGAGCTGAGCCGCATTCGCTGAGCATCGGGGCCGTGGCGGAGACGATTCGCATCGACCTCTGCCGGGCACAGGCGCGTTGGATTGTCGCCGGGCGACCGGTCGAAACCCGGCAATCCGCAAGGCACCGATCTGCGCCCGCGCAAACGCTGCCCGCCGGGCCGGCCTCACGGCGCGCTCGTGGCAATCGGTGGGCGGGATGATCGCCGCCGAGCGGGGAGAGGTGGTCGGAGCGGCGAGATTCGAACTCGCGACCTTCGGTTCCCAAAACCGACGCGCTACCAAGCTGCGCTACGCTCCGGTGCTCTCCCGCCGCGATGCGATAGAGGAGTGTGGGCCGTCTGTCACCCTCCGGCGTGCGGCGCGCCACGATACCGCATTTTCGGAGCGGGCCCGACGCCGAGCACCCCCGCCTTTCAGCGGCAGGCCTCGGGTGTCAGCGCCGGATGGCGGACGAGGGTGCCGGCACCGATGCCCTGCGCCGCGGCCTGCCCCGCATTCACCTCCAGCACCGCGGCGGCATCGCCGTCGGAATTCCGCGGCGCCTCGGAGAAGGGCACCGTATCGGCCTCCACGTTCAGCACGCGCCCGTCCGGTCCGATGAAGATCATGTCAAGCGGGATGAAGGTATTGCGCATCCAGAAGGAGGCGCGGCGCGGCGCGGCGAAGAGGAAGAGCATGCCTGCGTCTTCCGCCATCTCCTCCCGGAACATGAGCCCCTGGGCATGCTCCGCCGGCTCGTCGGCGATCTCGACGGTATAGCGGACGGCACCGGCGTCGGTCTCCAGGATCACGCTGTCGGGCCGGCAGGGAGGCTTCGCGTCCGCGCCGTCCGCGCGCGCGCCCGGTAGCGCGGCGAGGAGCGCCGCAAGTAAGGCGAGGACCGTAAGCGGCGCGGCCGCCCCTGCGCCGCGCGGGCGCCGGGGCGACGGCGCCGTCACGATCCGCCGTCCTCCTGACCGCCGCCGCCGACCGCCACGACCTGGCCATCCTGTCCCTGCACCGCAGTCTCCCACAGACGCAGCTCCGCAACCATCAGGCCGCGGGGACCACGGAAGGTCCGCACCGCCATGCCTTCCCCGCTCGAGAGATCCGGGAAGCCGCAGCGCCGGACGATCTCCATGTGCACGAAGACGTCGTCCGGGTTGCCGAAGACGTTGACGAAGCCGAAGCCCTTCTGCTTGTCGAACCACTTCACGCGCGCGGGCACGAGCGGGCCGAGATCGGCGTCCGGGCTGAGGAAGTCCGTGGGCCTCGGCCCCGCGGTCATCGGTGCGGCCGGCTGGGCCGGCGCCGCAACGGCACCGCTGACCGAGCTGTTGTCAATTTCGAGAAGCTCTTGCGCATGGAGGCCGCGCGCCCCCATCGTGGTGACGACCTTGACGCGCGCACCTTCGTTGAGCGCGGTCACGCCGAAGTTCCGGACGCAGGACGCATGGACCATAACGTCGCTACCACCATCGTCAGGAACGACGAAGCCGTAACCCTTCACGGCGTCGTACCACTTCACCTGACCGGTTATCACAGAGCCCGATGATACGTTTTCTTCCGCCAAGCGGCGCCCTCCGAGCATGTTTGGGCCGTTTGCAGCATTCATATAGCTACCCCGTCTTTCTGACGTTTTCACTGCCAGGACCGCACGCTGCAATTGGGAGATGGTCGGAACGCATACGTTGTCTGCCGAGTGACATCAACAAGACGCACCACAGCACAATGCACAAGATGTGCCTATGGGTCTTTTTATCTGCTGCTATGGCCGGCTGTGCAGCGCCAGAGGGCGCGCAAAGGGTCAACCAAAGCAGGTTAGAGACCGTGGTCGTCACACAACAGGGTATTAGGATTGCCGTTAAAGATGAACGAGAAGTTACCAAGGCTGTAGGCTTGGCCGAAAAAGTCAATGGTGCTCGTCTCGCGCAGCGGACGGGTGCATCGCGGGTCAGGGCGGCGGAGATTCCGATTCTGGCGCAGACGGCGGAGGGTACGGCCTTCCTCGACCGTCCGCTGCCGAGGGCCCTTGCCTATGGCGATCCGCCGGCACAGTGCCCGGCTATCGGGATCTCGCGCCCGGGTGCCCGTGGACGCGCCGAGGCGGTGGAAACTGCGTTCACCGCCTGCTTCGCGGCCCTGGACGGCGGCGCGGACGGCTCCGCGATGACGATGGCAACGGAAGAATGCGGCTGCAGGCTGGGTGCGCTCGACGACGTGGTGCTGCTCCCGCGGGAGGAGACGGTCTATGCCCGCGGCACCGCCGCCCGGCTCCGCGCACCGGCGCTCGGCATCGACGGGCTCTTCGTCGCGGGCCCGTCAGAGGGCGGTGGCGTGGTGCTGAGCGGCGTGCAGGGGCCCTTCGCGATCGTGGCGTTCGGGCCGGAGGGCACAGCGCGCCTCGCGTTTCTCGACGCCCCGGCGACCGTGTTCGAGGGCGCCGACGTCAAGGTGGGCTTCAGGCGCGGCAGGCTCGCGCGGCGCCTCTACCTGCAGGACGTGGCGGGACGCAGGGTAAGCCTCCTGATCGGCTTCGCGCCTGCTGAACTCGAGGCCTATGCAGCAGGCTGGCTGGCTTTTCCGGACGATGCAGTACGGCCCGTCGCCGGAGCGGGCAGCCTGGTCGATGACGGATAGACGCCGAACCGACTGCCGCCCACGCGAGAATGACAGGGCGTACAGGTCCTGGCCGGCGTGCGTGCCCAGCCGCGCGACGGCCACCCTAGAATGCCACCTGCGTGTCGCCTCGATCGCTCAGCAGCCGCCGCGATCACCCTGCGCCCGGGTCCAGATCTGCGAGGCGCCGAAGACGGAGCTGAGGACGTAGCCACGCACGTTCAGCTTGTCGTTCTCGACCACGCTGATCTCGGCTGCATAAACGCGGCCGTTGCGCGGATCGACGATCTCGCCCTCTTCCCACACGCCTTCGCCCGCGCGCTTGAGCCCGCTCACGAGCTGGAGGCCGCAGAGGGGGCGTCCCTCGCTGTCGCGCCGCGGCGCGCCCGCATCGTCCACCGGCCGATCGATCCACACCATCTCCCCGCACGCGCCGGACGTGCAGGAGGCGATCTCGACGATGGCGTTGCCGTTTGCAGTCCGCCAATAGCCGAAGGCGGGGTCGGTCGCGCTCGTCACCGGCTGCGCTGCGCCGAAGAGAGCCGCGGCGGCAAGGGCGATAGCGATGGGAGATACGATGCGGGGCATCGGCAAAGCTTCCGGTTTGCAAGGTTTCGTGGATCACGGACGCATCGTTCCGCGCAGACGTTACCAATGGGGAAAAACAGGCCGCCTTTCAACCCGAGTGGCCTTTGCATCACGCGACTGCTGCAATCTTGCCACTTGCCGTGCTTCGCGGCGGCGATGACCGTGACGCCAGAGTGAGGTGGGGGGCGCGATGTTCCAGTCGTTCGAGATCACGGCCGACAGCAGCGAAAGCGCCGCCCGGCTGGCGTCGCTTCGTGAAAAGCTGGCGGGTATGGGCGCCGGTGGCATGCTGGTGCCCCGCGGCGACGCCCATCAGGGCGAGACGGTTGCCCCCTCGGACGAGCGGTTGGCCTGGCTCACGGGCTTCACCGGCTCGGCGGGGCTCGCCATCGTGACCTCGGATCGCGCGGCACTTTTCATCGACGGGCGCTACACGCTGCAGGCGGCGGACCAGGCGGACACCTCGGCCTTCGAGATCGTCGCCGTGCATGAGACGGAGCCAACGCAATGGGCGGCGTCGGCGCTCGGCACCGGTCGCGACGACGATGCGATGGAGGCGGGCCTGCCGCTCGGCTACGACCCGTGGCTGCATGGCGAGGCCGAGATCGCGCGCTACGAAAAGGCGCTCGGCCGCCCGCTTCTGCCGCTGCCGGAAAACCCGATCGACGCGATCTGGGCGGACCGGCCGCCGGCGCCCGCCGGTTCGGTCAGCATCCATGCGGAGGCGCTGGCCGGGGAGAGTGCGGCCTCGAAGCGACAGCGCCTCGGCCAGACCCTCACCGAGGAGGGCGTGGCCGCGGCGGTCATCACCATGCCCGACAGCCTCTGCTGGCTTCTGAACATCCGCGGTAGCGACCTTGCGCGGAGCCCGGTCGCGCAGGGCTTCGGCGTTCTGCACGCCGATGGCCGCGTCGACCTCTTCATGGCGCCCGAGAAGATCGGCGGCGCGGTCTCCCAGCATCTCGGCAATGGGGTGACGGTGGCGCCGGTCGAGGCGATGCTGCCCGCTCTCGGCGAGCTCGGCGCCGTCCGGGTGCGGGCGGATCGCAGCTCCTGCCCCCTCGCGGTGCTGCGCGCGCTCGAGGTCGGGGGCAGCGAGATCGACTGGGGGCGCGACCCCTGCGTGCTTCCCAAGGCGCTCAAGAACGACGCCGAGCTGGACGGCATGCGCGCAGCGCATCGGCGGGACGGTGCTGCGCTCTGCCGCTTCCTCGCCTGGCTCGACGGTGCGCTGGCATCGGGCGAGACGGTGGACGAGATCACCGTCGCCCGACGCATCGAGGAGTTCCGCCGCGCGACCGGCGCACTTCTCGACATCGCCTTCGACACCATCGCGGGTGCCGGGCCGAATGGCGCGATCGTGCATTACCGAGTGAACGAGGAGAGCAACCGGCAGATCGTGCCGGGCGAGCTTCTGCTGATCGACAGCGGCGGGCAGTATCGCGACGGCACCACCGACGTCACCCGCACCCTGTCGACCGGGGAGGGCACACCGCCCGAGGCGCGCCACGCCTTCACGCTCGTCCTCAAGGGCATGATCGCGGTGGCGACGGCGCGTTGGCCCGCGGGGCTCACAGGGCGCGATCTCGATCCGCTCGCACGCATCGCGCTCTGGCGGCAGGGGCTCGACTACGACCATGGCACGGGCCACGGCGTCGGCGCCTATCTCAACGTCCACGAAGGACCCGCCAGCCTCTCGCGCCGGGGCGGCGACGTGGCGCTCGAGCCCGGCATGGTGCTCTCGGACGAGCCCGGTTGCTACCGGCAGGGTGCCTGGGGCATCCGGATCGAGAACCTGCTGGCGGTCTCGCGCCCTTCCGTGCCCGAAGGCGGGCAACGGGAGATGCTGGGCTTCGAGACGCTGACCCTTGTCCCCATCGACCGGCGCCTCATCGTTCCTGACGTGCTCGGCGGGGCGGAGCGCGCCTGGCTCGACGCATATCATGCCCGCGTCCGCGCGGAGATCGGCCCGCTTCTCGACGGGCCGGAGGACGGCGCCGTAAGGGACTGGCTCGACGCGGCGACAGTGCCGCTCGACGCCTAACGACAATAACGGAGAAAGCGGGCGGCAAGACGCGCGCAACAGGGAGAGCGGCCATGCCCGAGATCACGATCACGCCCGCCAGCGGCACCGTCGTCGTCCGCGCCGGGGGCGCCATCATCGCGGAGAGCCCGAATGCGCTGATGGTGGAGGAGGACGGACACGACCCGGTCTTCTATATCCCGCGCGACGATATCGGGATGACGTTCCTCGAGCCCTCGGAGACGCGCACGACCTGCCCGCACAAGGGCGAGGCGGCGCATTTTGACCTCGTTGCGAAGTCCGGCCCCATCCGCGACGCCGCCTGGTCCTACGAGGCGCCTCACGACAATGTGGCGCAGATCAAGGGCATGGTGGCCTTCTACACGAGCAAGGCGGCGGTAGAGCTCCTCTGACGGTGCGGCGAAGGCGGGGACGCATCGGCCGACGGCTTCGCCCGCCTGTCCGTTCGATCCTTCCCCGAGAGACGCCGCGGGATACCAGGCCACGTGCAACGGGAAACCCCGCGCGTTCAGGAATGCTCCTCGCGCAACTCCTCCTCGAGGCGGCGGCTGTAGGCGGCGAGCGCGTCGGTGTGGAAGAGCGCGCCGATCAGCTCCGGCTGCCCGCCACGCTCGCGCGGACGCTCCATCACCGGCACATAGGGGCGCCCGGCGCGGCGCAGGAGCGGCAACGCCTCCTCTAGCGTGTCCTTCCGCGTGAGCCAGACGCCCTGCTCCTGCAGCTCCCAGCAGCCGCTGTCGGGCGCACCATTGTCCGCGCCGCGGTGGCGCATGAGATGGCCGACATCGAGCGTGGTGCGCAGATACCCCTGGGGCCCGTCCGCGAGATGCAATCCCTGCCGCTCGAGCTGGGTGATGAAGAAGGACCGCGCCACCAGCCGGTCTGCCACCACGGAGGCGAGCGCGATGGAGACCATCACGGCCATGCCCGCCTGCCAGTCGCCCGTAAGCTCGATGATGATGAGCGTCGAGGAGATGGGCGCCCCCAGAACCGCCGCCGCCACGCCACCCATGCCCGCCAGCGCATAGAGCCCCTGGCTGCCCTGCACCGCCGGAAAGATGTCGATGGCAACCGAGCCGAAGGCCGTGCCGGTGAGTGCGCCGAGCATCAGGGCGGGCGAGAAGACGCCGCCCCCCATCCGGCCCGCAAAAGTGGCGGAGACGGCGACCACCTTCACCGCGGCGAAGGTCACGGCCGTCCAGAACGGAATCGCCGAGATCAGCGCGTTCGACGTCGTCTCGTAACCGACGCCGATGATATGCGGGAAGGCGAGCGCGATCAGGCCGAGAACGAAGCCCGCGATGGCCGGACGCAGCCAGTTGGGGATGGCCAGCGCCGCCTGAACCCGGTCACCCACCGTCTCGGCAAAGAAGATCGTGCGCATCATCGCGACCGCGACGAGGCCCGACAGGATGCCGAGGATCATGAAGGCCGGAAGCTCGGTGTAGAAGCCGATCGTGTTGGCCGGAAGGGTGTACTCGGTCACGTTGCCGAGATGGAGCCGGCTGACCACCGCCGCGACGACCGAGGCGAGCACGATCGGCCCGAAGCTGTGGAGCGCGTAGTGCCGGAGCACGACCTCGAGGGCGAAGAGCGCGCCGGCGAGCGGGGCGTTGAAGCTGGCGGAGACGGCCGCTGCGGCTGCGCAGCCCAGCACGTCGCGCGCCGCGAGCTCCTTCAGCTGGAACCGGTCCGAGACCCAGGAAGCGATGACGGCACCGATATGGACGGCCGGCCCCTCCCGCCCCGTCGAGCCGCCCGTGGAGAGGGTGATGAGGGCCGCACCCGCCGAGGCGAGGCCCGGTCCCCGCTCGACCCGCCCGCCCCTGACAGCGGCGGCCCGGATCACGTCCGAAACCCCGCGCGCCTTGCCGTCCGGCGTGAAGCGGTCGAGGAGCAGCCCGACCGCGAGCCCACCGAGGACGGGCACCGGCAGCACGAGATACCAGGGCAGCCCCGCGGCGTAGGAGTGGATCACCTCGTCCGAAGCGCCGTAGAGAAGCGTCTGCAGAAAGGCAATGGCACTCCGGAAGAAGGTGATGGCATAGCCCGTCACCACGCCGAGCAGGATCGCGATCATCCAGAGCGGCGCCTGGCGGCGGAGCCCGAGAGCGCCCGTGCGCGCCTGCCGCTCGGGCAGAAGTCGCCGGCCCACCCTGCGCGCTGCGGCAGAGAGCCGGCGCCTGCGCGACCATTCCCCGGTCCGCCCGGCGCGGAGACGGTCGACCGCCGCGGCGCCTTCGTCCGCACGGCCATCCGTGCCGTCGCGTCCAGGCGGGACCGGCCCCCGGTCGAGCGCGTCCTCGGCCGCACCGCCTTCTACCGGATCGTCTCCTGGCTCGAGGTCTCCATCGCTGCCGGGCACGGCAGGGCGGGCCCGGCCGGCAGCGGACGCCGGCCGCGCCCCGCCTTCCGCTTCGCCCTTGCCGGCCCCCTCGGCCATCACGCGTCCCGCCCCTGATCGACCGGCACGATGCGGTCGCCTCCGTCGAGCCTAGCGCGGGGCGGAGGCCGCCGGAAGAGCCGTCGACGGCCAGAGCGCCCGCCGCCCTAAGCATCGGCGACGCCGTCTCCAGCGCGACTATCGGGGGCGCGGCTGGCGGGCGGGCCGCTGAGGACCGTCAGGTCCGAAGCCGGGGCGCCGGCCAGCAAGCCTCAGAAGCGACCCTCGCCGGCTCTCGCAGATGCCCCTCAGCGGCGGATGCCGATGCGCGCGCCCACCGCTTCGGGCCGTGGCAGGCCGGCATGGGCATCGCGCTGACGCGCCAGCCCCTCGGCCACCGCGGCCGGATAGGGCGCCGAGCGCCGCGCCGCGAGATCGACGTTGACCGACAACGTCTCGTACATCGCCGCCACCGCCCCGTTCTTCTCCCGGATCATCGTCAGGAACGCGTGGCAGCGCTTGTGGTCGGCATCGAGCAGGATCGCCTCGCAGTGGAAGCGCTCGCCCTCCATCAGCTCGGCGCGGTAGTGGATCTGCGTCTGCAGCGCCATCGGTCCCTGCCCCCGGCTCTCGACCGCCGAAGGCCCGATGTCGAGCGCCTCGTAGACCTCGTCGAGCGCCCGGTCGAAGGCGAGGGTGTAGTAGGCGACGTTCATGTGCCCGTTATAGTCGATCCAGGCGGGCTCGACCGTTTGCGGGCTGGTACGGATGGGCGCTGCATCGGCGCTGGCGGGGGCGACGTCCTGCATGCTTGTTCCTCCTCGGCCGAAACCCTATCGCTGGAGGCTGGCGCCGACACAAGCGCCGAGGCACGCGCAAGGGAGGCGAGCATGACGATCGCGGCCACGAAGCCCGGCGCTGGGGGCGGCAGCGGGATCGCCGCGGCGATCGAGGCGCTCGCGCCACGCTTCGGGGAGCGCCTCTCCACCGGCGAGGCGATGCGCGCCGAGCACGGGCGGGACGAGGCGCACCACGCCCCGCGCCTGCCCGACGCCGTGATCTGGCCCGAAAGCACGGCCGAGGTGTCCGAGATCGCGCGCATCTGCAACGCGCGTGGCTGCCCCATCGTGCCCTGGGGCACCGGCACCTCGCTCGAAGGTCATGTGATCCCCGTCCGCGGCGGCATCAGTCTCGATCTCGGCCGAATGGACCGGGTGCTGGCCGTCCACGCCGAGGACATGGACGTGACGGTGCAGCCCGGCATCCGGCGAAAGCGCCTCAACGAGGAGCTGCGCGACACCGGCCTCTTCTTTCCCATCGATCCGGGTGCCGACGCCTCCATCGGCGGCATGGCCGCAACCCGCGCCTCCGGCACCTGCGCCGTGCGCTACGGCACGATGCGCGAGGCGGTGCTCGCCACCGAGGTCGTGCTGGCGGACGGGCGGGTGATCCGCACCGGCAGCCGCGCGCGCAAGAGCTCGGCGGGCTACGATCTCACCCGCCTCATGGTCGGCTCCGAAGGCACGCTCGGCATCGTGACCGAGCTCACGCTCCGCCTCCACGGCATTCCCGAGGCGGTGACCGCGGCGACCTCTGCCTTCGAGAACGTCGGGGATGCCGTCCGCACCGTGATCGAGACCATCCAATGCGGCGTGCCCATCGCGCGGATCGAGCTTCTCGACCCGCTCACGATCCGCGGCTTCAACGCCTATGCGGGCTATGACATGCCGGAGAAGCCGACGCTCTTCCTCGAGTTCCACGGCTCACCCGCGAGCGTCGCCGAGCAGGCCGAGACCGTTGGTGCGCTGGCGGAGGGCAATGGCGGGCTCGGCTTCGCCTGGACCTCGGCTCCCGAGGAGCGAAGCCGCCTCTGGCAGGCGCGCCACGACGTCTATTACGCCCAGCAGGCGCTCCGGCCCGGCTCCAAGGGCTATGTGACGGACATCTGCGTGCCGATCTCGCGGCTGGCGGAAGCCATCACCGAGACCGAGAAGGAGCTCGCCGGGAGCGACCTACTCGCCCCCCTCGTCGGGCATGTGGGCGACGGCAACTTCCATCTCGCCATCCTGATCGAGCCCGGCCATCCGGAAGAGACGGCCGAGGCCGCGCGCATCGCCGACAGGCTCTGCGAACGTGCGCTGGCGCTCGGCGGCACGGTAACGGGCGAGCACGGCGTCGGCCTCGGCAAGCGCCGCTTCATGGCGGCCGAACACGGCGACGCGTGGGCGGTGATGGGCGAGATCAAGCGCACGCTCGACCCCAACGGCATCCTCAACCCGGGCAAGCTCGTCCCCGGGAACTGATCCTGCCGCCGGGCCGGTTTCGACCAGCCTTGGACGAAACGACCACCGGCGCGCGACGGGTAGCGGCACGCAGACGACTCTCAGTAGCCCCGGCCGCGGTCCACGAGCCCGGTCATGGGCTCTCCGGCCTGCCAGCGGACGATGTTGGCAGCCACGGCGTCGGCGACCGCTTCCGGGCTGCTCTCGCTCGCGCAGTGGGGCGTGACGCGGATGCGGGGATGGCTCCAGAGGGGGCTTTCGGGCGGTAGCGGCTCGGTCTCCATCACGTCAAGTGCGGCCATGCCCGGCCGCCCTGCATCGAGTGCCGCAATGAGGTCCGGCTCCACCAGGTGTCCGCCGCGGCCGAGTTGAACGAGCAGAGCGTCCGGGCGCATGTAGCCGAAGGTCACGTCATCGAGGATGCACCGTGTCGCTTCGGTCAGCGGCAGCACGTTGACGATGGCGCGCGCAGGCCGCAGCGCTTCGGCCAGACCGTCCTCGCCGGCCAGGATGCGAATGCCCGCCTCCTCCCGCGCCGTGCCCGCCCATGCGGTCACCGGATAGCCGAGGCCGGCCAGCGCCTCCCCACAGGCCCGGCCCATATTACCCCAGCCGAGCACCGCGACGGGAAAGCCCGAGGCCGGGCTTGCATCCAGCACTTCCCAGTGGCGCCGCGCCTGGAGCGCGGGATACTCCCAAAGCCGACGGTGCCAGGAGACGACGTGCCAGACCGCGAAACCCGCCATCATGCGCGCCTGCTCGGGATTGACCATGCGCACCACGGCCATCTCCGGCAGCAATCCCGGATGCTTGAGGAGCCCGTCGACACCCGCACCCACCGAATGCAGAAGCTTGAGCGCATGGAAGCGCTCGAAGGCGTCGGGCGGCGGGTTGAAGGCGATGGCGATCTCGACGGCAGAGGGGTCCGCCACCTCATCGGGCGTGAGGAGACGCAGGTCGGTATGGCGCGCGAACCCCTCCGCATAGAGCGCCTTCAGGTCGTGATGGGTGCAGAGGCAGACGACGTCGGTGGTCATGACGCATCCTCCAGCGCCGCGCGCCGGGCGGCGATGCGCGCCTTCAGGGCCGGGGCGAAGCGCAGCGCCGTCTCGTCGCGATGGGTGGAGAGGGCGAACTGCTCCATCCGGCGGGGATAGGTCGAGCGGTCGATCTCCCCGTTCTTGCTGACGCGCCCCTTGGCGAGCTTGGCGGCGAGCTCGGCCTCCGAGCGCGTGAAGTAGTGATGGAGGCGCAGATGCTCCGAGCGGGGGAAGCCCTCGCGCCGCGCGCTCTCGGGGCTCTCCTCCTCGCCGGCTTCGTTGACGAAGACATTGCCGCGGCCCGCCAGACCGAAGTGATGCGTCCCTGCGCGCGTCACCTGTGCGGGATCGACGATGGACTTGAAGCGGAGGAGCGAGAACTGCCGCGGGTCGTGCGGCAGGGCCGCACGCTCGGTATAGTTCTCGATGACCAGGCCCTCCGGTCGCTCCTTGTGCCCGTTCGGTCCGAAGCAGATCCACGGCAGCGATACGCAGGGCAGATGCCCGAGACGGGCGAGCGTGTCCGGCAGGCTCTCCCCCTCGCTCGGCATCAGGAACTCGTCCACATCGATGAAGGCGACCCAGCGATAATCCGCGGCGAAGTTCGCCAGCATGTGCGCATGCGCGAGGTTCTGCGCACCATGCATTCCGTCGAAACTCCACCACGGCAGGCGCGTGACCGCGGCCGAGAAGCCACCCGCGTCGAGCAGCTCGGCCGAGCCATCGGTCGAGCCGTTGTCATAAAGAAAGAAGGCGCGAACGCCGAGGAGGGCATGGAACTCGATCCATTCCTCCAGATAGGGCGCCTCGTCCTTGAAGATGGCGGCGATCGCCACCCCTTCGCGTGCGCCCGTCCGCCGGCGGCTCGGCGGCAGGAGCCATGGGTCCATGTCATGCCGCTTTTCACGGCGCAGGCCGAGCGCCTTCAGGAGCCGGTTGCGGACGATCAGGAAATCGCGCTCGTTGATCATCGCTGCTTGCTCCGCCGGCCTGCGCCATGCCCGTCGCGGCGGGAGTAGCGCGGGGCGGCGGTGCTGTCGATGCCGGGCAGTGGCGCACCGGCCCGGGCCGTCACCAGAAGGCGACGATGGTGACGGCCGTAAGCGCCAGCACCAAGGCGCCCTGCACTGATGGACGCGCGAGCGTGGCAAGCCCCTCTTCGGATGCGTCCCCGGGATCGTAGGTCAGACCCTCGGTCTTCGCCTCCTCGGGCGTGCCCTCCTGCCGCGCGATCACGTAGAAGATGACGGCGCTCATCGCGGTCAGGATGCCGGCAGTGATGGTGAAGTGTACCGACCATATGCCGAGCTCGCCCGCGGCGAAGAACGCGATGCCTAGCGCGTGGCCCGCGAGGAGCGTGATCACCGCGCTCCGCCCGCCGCCCATCTTGGAGAACATCCCGAAGAGGAAGACGGCGACGACGGGCGGCGTGAGGATCGAGAACGCCTGCTGGAGATAGGCGAAGAGTCCGCCGAAATTGGCGATCTGCGGCGCCC
Source organism: Pseudomonadota bacterium (assembly GCA_039030915.1). GTDB lineage: Bacteria > Pseudomonadota > Alphaproteobacteria > Rhodobacterales > Rhodobacteraceae > Thermohalobaculum. The sequence goes on from JBCCDG010000096.1 coordinate 14,728, forward strand.
ATGCCGCCGCGATGGCCATCAGCACCAGCGTCGAGATGCGGCCGTAAAAGCTGAGCTTCTTGTCGCTGAAATGCCTGCCGGGGCGTTCCACGAAGTCCTTGATCACCAGCGTGGAGGCGGAGTTCAGGGTCGAGTCGATACTCGACATGATCGCCGCCACCAGCCCCGCGAGGACCAGCCCGGTGAGCCCCACCGGCAGGATCTCCGCGATCAGCGTGGGGAAAACCTTGTCGCCGTTCTCGATGTCGGGAAAGAGGCCGATGGCCATCGCCCCGGGCAGCACCATGATGAAGAGCGGCAGGAGCTTGAGCGCAGCGCCGAGATTGGCGCCCCATTGCGCGTCGCGCAGGCTGCGCGCGCCAAGAATGCGCTGGGTGATGTACTGGTTCGTCGCCCAGTACCAGAAGCCGAGCACGGGCAGACCGATGAGCGTGCCGAGCCAGGGGAGCGAGCCGTCGTCGAGCGGACGAATGAGCGAGAGATGCCCGTCCGGGATCGCCGCCTTGGCTTCGGCCCAAGAGAAGCTGAACTCCGAGAAAACCATGAGGGTCAGGATCGCCGAGCCGACAATCAGCACCGCCGCCTGGATAACGTCGGTATAGACCACCGCCGCAAGCCCGCCCGCGGCCGTGTAAAGCCCGGCGATGAGAGCGAGGACGACGCAGGTCTGCCAGAGAACGAGGTCGGGGAAGAAGGTCTGGAGCACGACCGAGCCCGCATAGATGCCGCCCGCCGTGTCGACGATGATCGATAGCAGGATGGTGATGGCGGAGAAATAGAGCCGCGCGGTGCGGTTGAAGCGCTTCTCGAGATATTCGGGAACGGTGAAGATCTTTGATTTCAGGTACACCGGGATAAAGAAAAACGCCATGAAGACGAGGACGATGCCCGCCATCCATTCGTAGTTCGCGACCGCAATGCCCGAGGTGTAGGCGGCGCCTGCGAGACCGATGAGCGTTGTGCTCGAGAGGTTGGAGGCGAAGAGCGAACCCCCGATCGCCGGCCATCGCAGCGATCGCCCCGCGAGGAACAGATCCTCACCGCCCTCGATCCGGCGCGCGACATACAATCCGATGCCGAGCACGACGGCGAAATAGACGACGATGATGGCGATATCGATGGCGGCGATGCTGGCGCCTTCCATGCCCGGCC
>JBCCDG010000097.1:0-15799 GCA_039030915.1 Pseudomonadota bacterium
CGGGCGGCGTGGAGAAATCGCGCGATCCCGCCGAGAGCCAGTGTCGTGCCGTTCGTTGCCGGATCCGCTCGCCCGCGCACGCCGCCGCCGAGGAGGACCGTGCCGTTATCGAACTGCTTGAGCGAGAGCGCATCGCCGAGGAGCCCGACCACCGCCTCGACAAAGGGCGCCATGCGCGTCGTGATCGCCAGCATCGGCGCATGCGCCTCAAGCGGCACGTCGTCCCCGAGCCTCGCCGCCAGTTCGCCGCCCCAGGCGCCGGCAGCGTTGACGATGACGGGCGCCTCGAAGACCGCCAGGGGCGTGCGCACGCGCCAGACCGTCCCTTCGCGCCGGACGTCCCGCACCGGGCTGCCCTCCCGGATCGTGGCACCCAGCGCCTCGGCCCGGTGCCGGAACGCCTGCACCGTGCGGAAGGGTTGCGCATGTCCGTCCCCCGCCACGTGGAGCGCACCGAGACAGCCGGGGGCCGCGGCGGGCAGGAGCGTGCGCAGGGTCGCGGCATCGATCACTTCCTCATGCCCGAAGCCCTGCTGGCGGAGGATCGCAACCCGGCGGCGCGCGATCTCGAGCTCCTCCTCGGTGAAGCCAATCTTGAGATAGCGGCTCTCGCGGTAGCCGCAGTCGTCGTGCACCAGCGCCTCGATCTCGCGCCAGGCAGCAGCGGCGCGCACGGAGAGTGGCACCTCGGCGGTTGCGCGGCCGAGACGGCGGACACCACCCGCGTTGGCGCCGGAGGCATGCCGGCCGACGCTGTCCTTCTCCAGAAGGACGACCGCATGGCCGCGTGCGGCGAGGTGGAGGGCCGCCGAGCAGCCATGGATGCCGCCGCCGATGACCAGCACATCAGCGAGGCGCGGCTCAGTTCCCACCGGCCACCTCCATATCCGCAAAGGCGCCGAGGGGGACCGGCTTCACCGGCGGGCGGAGGCGGTAGTAACCCGTCTCGGCCATGCTCTGCCCCGTCCGCGCCGCGATCGTCGCCTGCACGGTGAGCCCGCAGAAGCGGCCCTGGCAGGGACCCATTCCCGCACGGCTGAAGCTCTTGAGCTGGTTGGGGCCGAGAAGGCCGTTGTCGATCAGGGGCAGGAGCGTACCAGCGGTAATCTCCTCGCAGCGGCAGACCACCGTGTCAGGCGCTGCCGGCACCAGGAACTGCGGGGCGGGGCGGTAGAGCGCATCGAGGAACGGGCGGAGGCGACCGGCGAGGGCGCGGCGGCGGGTCGGGGCCGCGGCGGCACGGTCGCGAGCGCTCTGGCGGAGGAGGCCTGCGCGGTAGAGCGCATCGAGGGCGGCCAGCTCGCCGCGGGCCGTCGCCGCCTCCCAGCCCTCGACGCCGCCGCCATCGCCGGCGACATGGATGGCGGGCGCGCTGCTCAGGCCCCAGCGGTCGAGCCGCGGCTCCCAGCAGAGCCGGGCGTCGTGCCAGTCATGCGCGAGGCCCGCGGCCATCGTGAGGTTCACGGACGGGACGACGCCCTGGTGGAGCAACACATGCGGGGTTTCGATCCGTCCGCGCTCGCCCGCCTCGGTCTCCCAGCGCACGGCTTCGGCCCGGGTACTTCCCTCGATGGCGAGCGTGCTCACGCCCTCGATATGAGGCACGCCCGCGCGGTGGATGGCGCGGCGCCAGGCGAGGCCCTTGAGGAAGAGTCGTGGCGCCATCAGTGCGGCAGGCAAGTGGCGCAGGGCGCGGCGGCGCGCGGTTGTGGAGCCTGTATCGAGGATCGCGGCCGGCGGGCTGCCTGCGGCGATGTACTGGACCGCGAGGAGGTAGAGGAGGGGCCCCGTGCCCGCCAGCACCGCACCCTCGGCGGCGAGGCCCGATGCCTTCAGCAGCGTCTGCGCACCGCCGGCGGTCATGACGCCGGGCAGCGTCCAGCCGGGCACCGGAAAGGGACGCTCCTGCGCGCCGCTTGCGACGATCACGCGCGGCACCCTGAGAAGATGGGCGCGCCCCTCCGCCGTGTAGCCGATCTCCGCGCCATCCTCGCCCGTAGGCGCCAGCTGCCAGACCGTGGCGCCGGGGCGGTAGCGCGCGCCAGAGAGGCGAATGCGCGCAACGGCGTCCATTCCCGCCGCATAGTCTGGGCCGAGGAGTGCCGCGCGATCCTTCGGCACCTCGCCGACGGCACGCCATACCTGGCCGCCGGGCGCCGGGTTTTCGTCGAGCAGAAGCACATCGAGCCCACCCTCGGCGGAGCGCGCCGCGGCGGCGAGGCCCGCGGGGCCGGCGCCGATGACGACGAGGTCTGTCATGCGCGGAGCGGCGCACCCGCGCCGTCCTGCCGGGCGATCTTCATGCCGTCGGCGGCGGGGACGAGGCAGGCCTGTCGGTTGGGCTGGCCATCGATGATTACGAGGCAGTCGAAGCAGGCGCCCATCAGGCAGAAGGGACCACGGGGGCTGCCGGTCCGGGGCGTCGTGCGAAAGCTATCGATGCCGGCGGCGAGGAGCGCGGCAGCCACGGAATCGCCCGGACGAGCGTGAAGCTCCCGGCCCTCGAAACTGAGACGCAGGATCGTGCCGTCGATGCCCTCAAGCCGCCTGAACATCGAACCTCCCGGGCCCGAGCGTGGCGGCCTCCCCGCCGAGCCGTCCCTCGACCACCATTCCAGCGAGATGCCCTGCATGGGCGGCCGCCAACGTCACGCCGCTATGGCAGGCGGCGGCGAAGGCGCCGGGATGTTCGGACGAGCGGTCGTAGACCGGCAGGCCGTCGGGCGTCATGACACGGAGGGCGGCCCAGCTCCGCACGATCTGGGCGTGCGCCAGCATGGGAAACGTGCGGCGCGCACGGTCGGTGATCTGGCGGAGGATGCCGGGCGTGCTGGTCGTGTCGAAGCCCGCCTCTTCCTTGCTGTCGCCGAGGAGGACGGTGCCTTCGCCCGTCTGGCGGATATGGGTCGTGGGAAGCTCGAGGAAGCGGGGCATGCGCTCGGCCACCAGCACCTGGCCCTTCTGGGGGCGGACGGGCTGGCGCAGCCCCAGCATCGGCGCGAGGGCCGCGTTGCCGAGGCCCGCGGCAAGAACGATGCGGCCCGCACGCAGCCGCTCGGTGCCCGCCTCCAGCAGGAAGCCCGAGCCTTCAGGGGCGACGCGGGTCACCCGGTGGCCGGGTCGGAGCGTGCCGCCCGCGCGCACGAAGCCCTGCTGGAGCGCGCTGAGGAGGCGGAGGGGATCGACATGCCCGTCCTGCGCGCTCCAGGAGCCGCCGACGACGTCCGGCCCGAGGCCCGGCAGGTGCCGGGCGAGCGCGTTGCGCCCGAGCATCTCGTAATCGAAGCGGCTGCCGGGCTGGGCGGCGAGGCTGGCCATCGCCTTGCCGCGCGTCTCGAATTCCTCCTCCGAAAGGCAGACATGAATGCCGCCCATTTGCTCGAGCTGGAGGGCCGTGCCGGTCTCGGCCTCGAGGGCGGCGGCAAGGTCGGGCCAGAGCGCCGCGCTTTCCTGCGTCCAGCGGGCATAGGGGGCGGCGCGGGCACCCTTGCCCTGGACCCAGACGAGGCCGAAATTGCCGCGAGCGGCGCGGAACGCCTCGTCTCCCTCGTCGAGGATCACCGCGCGAAGGCCGCGTTTGGCAAGCCCGTAGCCGATGGCGGAGCCGAGGAGGCCGCCGCCCACCACCGCCACGTCCCAGGAGCGTTCCATCGGATGCGCGCTCATCCGAAGCGGTCCACGGCATAGGGGCCGAGATCGAGATTGGTCGGCTGGCGGGTAACGAGGCCGGCGACGATCTCCCCCGTCGCCGGCGCCATGCCGAAGCCGTAATGCGCGTGGCCGAAGGCGCAGATGAGGCCGGGATGGCCGGGCACGGGCCCGATCGCTGGCAGGCTGTCCGGCAGGCTGGGGCGGCGGCCCATCCAGTACTCCGGCTCAGCCGTGTTGATTTCTGGGAAGAGGGACTTGGCCTGGCGTTCGAGGACCTTGGCGCGGCGCATGTCGGGCGCCGCGTCGATGCCTGCAAACTCGGCGGTGCCCGCGCAGCGGACGCCCATCTCCATGGAGCTCGCGACGAACTTTCCAGGCACGTCCATGATCGAGTTCTCGATCTCGATGCCCGGGTTCTTGAGCACGCAGTGATAGCCGCGCTCCGCCTCGAGCGGCAGGCGTATCCCGAGGGGTTCGAGCAGCCGCGTCGACCACGCGCCGGCGGCGAGGACGACCGTCTCGGCATGCTCTGTCTCCCCGCCGCTGTGCAGCGTCCACCCCTCCGGGCCGGGTGTGAGGCGGTCTATGGCCCTGCGGTGGAAGGTGACGCCGAGCGCCTTCGCCTTCCTGGCGATGGCGCGCCCGATGGCGCCGGGGTCGCGCCCGCGGCCGTGGCCCGAAAGGACGACGGCGGCCTCATAGTCCGGCGCGAGGGCCGGTTCGAGGCGGCGAAGATCGGCGCCCTCGACGATCTCCATCGGCACCTTGCGGTCGCGGCGCAGGCGCCAGGGCGTGCTCTCGAGGTCGATATCCGCGCGCTTCCTGAAGACGTGCAGATAGAGGCTGTCGCGGACGAGGTGCTCCTGACCTGTCCCTGCGAGGTTGCGGCGGTAGAGCTCGAGGCTGGGGCGGCTGAGGGCCATCATCGCATCGCCGATGCGGTCGAGTCCGTCGGCGCGGCCTGCGCGGAGGAAGCGAAGTGCCCAGGGAAGGAACCTGAGCGCATAGGCCGGGCGCACGCGGAGAGGACCGTCCGGGTCGAGAAGCCAGCGGGGGACGGAGCGCCACACGCCAGGCAGCGCCTGCGGCACGCAGGTCCAGGTGCTGATTACGCCTGCATTGCCGTGGCTGGCGCCCGAAGCGGGCGGCTCGGGATCGAAGACCGCGACGCTCTGCCCCCGCTCGACGAGGGAGATGGCGCAGGCGATCCCGACCGCGCCAGCGCCGATGACGGCGACGGTCATTCGGCCGCTGTCTGCGCGGGGCGCTCAGCCGCCAAGTTGCGGCGGCGGGCAAGCACCTGCTGGGCCATGACGGGGACGAGGACGACGAGGGAATAGATGTCCGAGGTCATGCCCGGCGCCACCATCAGCACGCCCGCGACGCCCATGCCCGCGCGCACGATGCCGGGCATCGGCGCGAGGAAGAAGCCGGCGACGGCGGTGGCGGTCATGAAGACGCCGGCCGCGCAGGTGAGCGTGGTGGCGATGAAGGCCTGCCAGGTGAAGGCGTCGGTCACGATCAGCATGGCGGGCTGATAGACGAAGACCATGGGCACCATCAGCTTGGCGATGCCGAGCGAGAAGGCGCTGAGCCCGGTGCGGAACGGATTGGCGCCCGCGATGCCGGCAGCGGCGTAGGCGGAGGCGCAGACCGGCGGCGTGATCTCGGAGATGACGCCGTAGTAGAGGACAAAGAGATGCGATGCGATGGGCGGCACGCCGAGATTGCCGAGCGCGGGCTGCGCGACCGTGGCGAGCATGATGTAGAGGGCGGTCGTCGGCAGGCCCGCGCCCATCAGGATGCAGGTCACGGCGATGAGGCAGAGCGAGATCAGCAGCGTCACGGCATCGAGCGAGAAGTCCATGAGCGGGATGGCGGTGATGATCGGCAGCACGCCTTCGGCCATCGTCTTCGCGCTGTTGGTGACCATGAAGCCGAGCCGGAAGCCGAGGCCGGTGGAGTTCACGACGCCCACGACGATGCCGATCGCCGCGCAGACGGCGCCCACGGCCAGCGCGTATTTGACGCCCATGACGCAGGCGTCCGCCACGTCCCGCAGCCCGATGCGGTGCATGGGGTTGAGGAAGCCGATGACGAGTGCCGAGGTGATGCCCCAGAAGGCCGCCATGTTGGGCGAGTAGCCCGAGAAGAGCACGTAGATGAGCACGACGAGCGGCACGGCGGTGGGCCAGCCCTTCTTGATCACCTCCACAAAGCGGGGGATCTCGCTCTCCTCCATGCCCCTGAGGCCAAGGCGGCGGGCCTGGAAATGCACGATGGAGAGGACGCCGATATAGTGCATGGCGGCGGGTACGAGGGCCGCGAGGACGACGGTGGTGTAGGGGACCTCCAGGAACTCCGCCATCACGAAGGCGGCGGCGCCCATGATGGGCGGCGTGATCTGACCGCCGGCGCTCGACGCGGCCTCGACCCCGCCGGCCAGGTGGCCGGGATAGCCCATGCGCTTCATGTTCGGGATCGTCAGCGAGCCGGTGCTTACCGTGTTGGCGATGGAGCTGCCGGAAATCGTGCCGAAGAAGGCCGATGAGACCACCGAGACCTTGGCGAGGCCGCCCGTGTAGCGCCCGGCCATGACGGCGGCGATGTCGACGAAGAACTGGCCGAGCCCCATGCGCTGGGCCAGCACGCCGAAGAGCACGAAGTGAAAGACGACGGTCGAGACGATCCAGAGGGTGACGCCGAAGATCCCCTCGGCCGGGAAGTACATGTTGTTGATGTACTGCGCCCAGGTGATCCCGGGATGCATCAAGATCTGGAGCGGCATGTAGGGCCCGAAGACCGCGTAGCCGGTGAAGATCAGGATGATGATCGGGACCACGATGCCGAGGGTCCGCCGCACGGCCTCGAGCAGCACGACGATCAGGATCGTGCCCATCACGATGTCGATGGTCGCGGGATTGCCCTGGCGGAGCACCTGCTCCTCGAGCGTGTACTGCCCGCCGAGGAAGGTGAAGCTGATCTCGTACCAGGTGACGCCCACATAGAGCGCCGCTGCGATACCGAGGATCATCAGTGCCCAATCCCAGAGCGGCACGTTGGCGAAGCGATACCACGCCCGGCTGATCTCCTCGGACGCCGGGCCGCGAAAGGCCGGATAGCCGATGAAGATCAGGATACAGAGCCCCGACATATGGATGCCCATATGCCAGTAGTCGATCGGCGTGCCCCAGCCTGCGGTCCAGTAATGGTAGAGCGCGAAGACGATGGCGAAGGCGTAGACGAAATGGCCGAGCCAGGGGGAGATCGCGCGGGTCTGGAGCGTGGTGTCGTATTGACGCTCGAGCGCCTCGGCCTTCGCGACGTCGTACTGCTGGCTCATCCTACACTCCGCTCGTTATCGGCGGAGGGCCGGTGCCGCGGACCCCTCCCCCTGTCCCTCCCCGCGAAGGGGAGGGGGCGATGTTTCAGCCGCCGGCTGTCAGTCCGCCGTGTTGGTGCCCTTCTGGCAGGTTCCGTCCCGTCCCCCGCCGAGGGGGAGGGTAGGGGAGAGGGTCGGACGGCAGCGGAGCCCAGTCAGGCGGCGGCCGTTGTCACTCGAGGAGACCCGCTTCCTTGTAGAACTTCTCGGCGCCCGGATGGAGCGGGATGAGGACGCCCTTCAGCGCCGTCTCCGGCCGGATGGCCTTGCCCTTGGCGTGCCCCTTGTCGAGGAGCTTGCGGGTGTTGTCGTTCCAAAGGGCCTTGGTGATCTCGTAGACCAGATCCTCCGGCTGCTCGACCGACGTGATGAGCTGACCGTTCACCGCCACCGTGGGCACATCGTAGGTGATGTTCTCATAAGTGCCCGCGGGGATCATGCTCTCGACGTAGTATGGGATGATCTTGTTGATCTCCGCCCGCTCCTCTTCCGAGAAGGTGTAAAGCTCGAAACCCTTGGTCGAGCCGAGCTGGATGAGCGCCGCGAAGGGCGTGCCGCCGGCGTAGAAGAACGCGTCGAGCTGACCGTCCGCAAGGCGCTGCGTCGACTGCGCGAGGCCGAGCTCGTATTCCTCCGCCTCGATGCCGTAATGCTCGAGGATCATGCGGACCGAGACCTGCGTGCCCGAGCCCGCGGCGGCGACGCCGACCTTCATGCCCGCGAGGTCCTTGAGCGAGGAGAGTTCGACACCCTCAGGCGTCACGAGGTGCATGTCCTCGGGGTAGAGGTTCGCGATGACGCGGATGTTCTTTTTCGGGTTGCCGTCGAACTTGCCCTGGCCCTCGTAGCCCTGGGTGACCGACTGCGCGCCAGCCAGGCCCGCATCGAGCTGACCCGCATCGATGGCGTTCACATTGGCCACCGAGGCGTTGGTCGAGACCGCGATCGCCACGAGACCCGGCACGCCGCAGGAGCCGCCCTCGTCGCAGGGGCGTGAGCCCGGCGGGTTGGAGATGGCGTTGGCGATAAGGCCGCCGATCGGGAAGTAGGTGCCGCCGGCACCGCCGGTGCCGATCCGCCAGAACTTCATGTCCTGCGCCGAGACCGAGGCGACGGTACCGAGCGCGACGGCACCTGCGAGCGCGATGGCGCCAACAGCCTTGAACCGATGCATCATGGTGGGAACTCCTCTCTGTTGCGCGGCCCGCGTCCCGTCTCGTTCTCGTTTTGCGGGCGGGCCTTTCAGCGCGTTAACCCTGACCAGTCGTCAGGGCTAAAGCAAGAAATGCATGCGACGAGTGCCCGGGCCTGGGACGGGGTGCCGCAGGGTTAGATGTCGTCCGCTTGCGCCCCGTCTCCATCCGCGCTCAAAGGGGCGGGCCGCTTCTCCACCGGGGTTCTCTGCATGCTCGACAGGTTTGCCCAGCTGCGCGAGAGCCTGCGCCGGCCTGCCGATGAGCGCAGCATGAAGGAGAAGCTGGTCATCGCCGCCGGGTTGAAGGCGGTCGAGCAGGCCGTGCTGGTGATCACGCGGCTGGGCGCGACGCTCATCCTCACCCGCCTGCTGGCGCCCGAGACCTATGGTGTCTTCGTCGTCATCATCACGCTGCAGGTGATGACGAACATGCTGACCGATTTCGGCCCGCGCTCGCTTATCCTCTCGATGCGGGAGGAGGAGCGGGTCGATCTGAGGTTCCTGCACACCTGTTGGGCGCTCCAGCTGCTGCGCGGGCTCGTCCTCTTCATCCTGTTCCTGCTGATCGCGGCCGCAATCGCCGGGGCGCAGGCGGCGGGGATCGTCGCGCCCGACAGCGCCTATGCCGCCGAGGATCTGCCCGCCGCCTTTGCGGTGCTCGGGCTCGCCGTCGTGATCCAGGGCCTCGAGACCATGAACCAGTACCTGCATGAGCGGGACCTGCGGCTCGTACGCCTCGCCGCCGTGCGGATCGGCTATGCGGTGGCGACGCCCACGCTCATGATCCTCTTCGCGCTGGTGACCCCAACGGTCTGGTGCATGGTGCTGGCCTCCATCGTCTCGATGACGCTGAAGGTCGTCGCGCTGGAACTGCTGATGATCGGGCCGCGCATGCGGTTTCTGATCGACAGGGCGCATTGGCGGGAGATCCTAAGCCATCTCCGCTGGATCCTGAGCGCTTCCGGCCTATGGGCCTTCGGACGGGAGGCGGACAACCTGATCCTCGGCTTCTTCCTGCCCGCCCCGTTCCTCGGCGTCTACTTCATCGCGCGCCAGATCGTGAGCATGCCGCTGAGCTTCGTGCTGGATTTCGCGAACTCGACCGGGATGCAGGTCTTCAACCAGCTCCTGAGCTACGGCGACAAGGCAGCGCTCAAGCGGAATTATTACCGCTACCGGCTGCCGATCGACGCGGTCTGCTACCTGCTGGCCGGTATCTTCATTGCGGCGGGGCCGGCCATCGTGGCGCTGCTCTACGACCCGCGCTACCAGGCGGCGGGGGAGATCATCCGCATCCTGTCGCTGACGCTACCCGTCGCGGGGATCGTGCTCCTGAACTCCGGCTTCCTCGCGCAGCGCCGCTTCTGGGTGGGCACGCTCGTCACCGGGCTCGACACGGCCACCATGGTGACGGGCCTCCTGCTGGCGCTGGCGGTGCTCGAGAGCCCGGTGGTCGCGTTCTTCGTGGTCGCGCTCTACCGGGTGCCGTCCTCCGCCGCGCTGATCTGGCTCGGCTTGCGCGAGGGATGGGTGACGCTCTGGCGGGAGTTCCGGATGGCGCCGCTCATCGCCGTTGGCCTCGCGCTCGGCTGGGCCGGTGGCGAGGTGATCTACGCCCTCGGCTTCGTCTGACCGCCCGTGGTGCGCGGTCTGAGGGGGCTCGCGCCCGTCAGCGTCTCGGCGCCGTAGAGGCTGCAGAGCCCGTCGAGCAGCGCCCGAACCTCCTCCGACGAAAGCCGGTAGATGATCGATTTGGCCGCGCGCCGCGTCTCCACGATCCCGGCATTGCGCAGCCGCGCGAGATGCTGGCTGAGCGCCGACTGGCTGATCTCGAGGAACTCCTGCATCTGCCCGACCGAGTGCTCGCCTTCGCGCAATTGGCAAAGGATCCGCAACCGGACGGGATTGGCGAGATGGGAAAGGAGCGTTGCGACATCGCCGGTGTCGAGCCCGTCATGCGCCGCCGCGGGGGCGGCGGGGCTGCACTGACTGCGGCCTTGGTCTGCGGTCGCCATGCGGGATGTCTAGACAAGCCTGTCCCATAACGCAACGCAATGTGTCGCAAGGACAAGCCCAGCGGGCATGCGCGCTCAGCCGATCACTTCATCCGAGCGGTCGTCGGTCTCGCCATAGCGCTTCATCACGGCCGGCCGTGTGCCCTCGTAGACCCTGTCCAGATTCTTGGCGATCTTGGCGTTCTCGCGCTCGAAGAGGCAGTTGCCCTCGAGATCGGAGGCGACGATGAAGGGGCCCATCTGCCGGCATTTGAGGACCCACATGGCCTGAGCGAAGCCGAGTTTGTCCGCCCAGTGCACCGCCTCCACGTTCTCGACACCCCGGCCGAGGAGCGCGCCTGTGCCGTAGCCCACGGTGGTGAGGTAGATCGCGCCATGGGGCACGAAGTCCCGCTTGTACGTGGCCGACGACATTCCCCCCTTGCCCACGATCAGCTTGGCCCCGGATTTCTCGAACCATGGCCCCAGCCATTTCTCGAACCGGAAGCTGGAGGTGGCGGTGACCGCGCCGAGCCGGAAGCTCCCGTCCGGGTCGATGGCCGCCGCGGGCGAGCAATGAAAGTTGGCCGCACTCGCTCGCGGCAACTCCATGGGGATATTCGCCTGTTCCTCGAGCGCCCGCTTGTACACCCCCTCCCGCGCCGTATACATCAACCCGTCCAGATAGACGATGTCGCCAAGGTTCAGGTTCGCCAGCGCCTCCGGGCTCGGCGTGGTGCTCAGGCTCTTCTTCTCGGGGCCCGCCACGATCACTCCGCCGCCATCGCGTCGGCGGGCCAGTCGATGGTTTCGCGGCGTTGGTAGGGGGTGAACCAGTCGGGGTCAGTGCGGTGCTCGACGCGGCCGTCGGCCCAGATGCGGGCGACGGCGCGGCGGGAAGAGAGGCAGAAGGCGTGGACGCTCATCTGCATGCCGCCCGTGTGGCAGTAGCCGACCTCGATGTGGCAGTCGACCACCATGGATTTGCCGACAAAGCCCATCGCGCCCATGCCGATGGAGTTGCCGAGCTCCTTGAACTCGAGCTCCAGTTCCGCGATGCGCGGATCGGGGTTGCGGTCGCCCACGGTGCGCAGGCACGCGGCACGCTTGCCGAGAACCATGCAGGTGTCCTTGGAGCCGCCGAGACCGATGCCGATGATCGCGGGCTGGCAGGAGAGGCCGCGCTTGCCGAAGGCCACCAGGCTGTCGAGATAGAAGCGCTTGATCCCCTCGATCCCGTCCGAGGGGAAGAGCATGCGGTAGTCCGTCCCGAAAAGCCCGCCCTTGTGGACGGTGGTGAGGTCGATCCATTCGCCTTGCGGAGACGGTTCGAAGCCGTATTCGATCTCGGGCGCGCCGATGCCGACATTGTTGTTGTGGTCCGTGCGCCAGAGTGGGTGGACCCGATTGGGGCGGAGGGGCACGCCGTTGGTGGCGTTGGCCGTGGCGCGGCGGAGCGCTTCTTCGAGCGCGACGGGCCCGCCCTCGACCTGTGCCGTGTTGGAGAGCTTGACGAACCAGCGAGGGCAGCCGGTGTCCCCGCACATGGCGCGTCGGTCTTCCTTGGCGGCCTCGTAGTTCTCGAGCATCGCCTGTAGGACGAACGAGGAGAGATCCCCGTCCTCCACCGCCGCCGCCGCCTTGAGCCCCTCGAGATAATCCTCCGGTATCTCGATAGCCGCCTTGTCCATGAGCACCTCGGCCGTGGATTGGATGAGATCGATCGGGATCATGCCGGCTCTCCTTTCGTCCGCAGCGCAGGCGGGGCCAATAGCTCGTCGACGGCCTTCCGAAGATGATCGTACTGGGCAGCGTTCGTGTCGGCGAAGGCTTCTGCGCGGTCGGCGGAGATGTCGTCGTAGGCGACGGCGGTCTCGAACTGCTCGGCGGTGAAGTCGATGCGGCGCCCGTCGATGCGGTTGTAGAAGTGCCAGAGGTCGCCGTTGCGGGTCTTGAGGATCTCGCCGCCGAGATGGTCGTGGGCGACGAGGGCGCTGACGCCGCAGTGGCCGAGGGCGGGGTTCTCGGGGCGCCACTTGGTGCTGGAGGCGAGGCTCCAGCTTTGGCGGAGGGCGCTGAGCACGGCGTCGATCCGGTCCTGGTCCATGTGCTGGTCCATGGGGGGCGCTCCTACTGGGCGGCGCTGGTGAAGCTTCGCTCTATCCACAGATATCATCTGGGTGGAGCGCTGTGCGCACGATGTGAACCAGAACAAGGGTGTCGTGATCGTCAAGACAGCTAGTGCACCAGACCGCACGCATCCCCTTGATCTGGATCGGGCGAAGGTCGTCCTCATCCATGTCGAGTGGAACGCCACTTCGCTTGTTCTCGTATTCTACGTATGAATTCACCGCTTCAGGTAGTGACGTGGCATGACACTGATAAAGATAGGTGCCGGCTGCCCGGTCCGTCACAAAAGTGAACGTACTGTCCGTCATTCTGCCGCTGCTACCAACGTCTCGGGTTCGCCTTCGGGGAGGATGGTTTCGCCTGGGCTGACGATGGTGAAGGCGACGGGAGCTCGGGTGATGTCGAGCCGGCCCGCGGTTTGGCGGCCGATGGTGTAGTAGCTGGTGGCGAGGTCGCCCTGGTCGGGGAAGTCCTCGCGGTAATGGGCGCCGCGGGAGTTTTCGCGGGCCAGTGCTGCTTCGGCGATGACAGCCGAGACCTCGGTGAGGGAGGCCATGTTGAGCCAGTCGTGCCAGGTGAGGTTGAAGGCGCGGTGGGTGCCGTCGACGCCGGTTTCGTGGAGATCGGCGGCGATTTGTGCAACACGCTCGGCGGCGCGGGTGAGGCCGGCTTCGGTGCGCATGACGCCCGCACCCTCCCACATTGCCTCCTGCAGCGCCTCGCGGTGGGGCACGACGGGGGAGACGGGTTTGGAGAATGGATGGAGGGCGCGGGCGATCTCGGCATCCAGCACCGCGGGGTCGGGGTCGCGGAGGGTCATGGTCGCGATATCTCTGCCCATCACGTCGCCCGCCACGCCGCCATAGACGGTGGAGTTCGCGACGCCGTTGCCGCCGAGGCGGTTGGAGCCGTGGGCGCCGCCCGCATCCTCGCCCGCCACGTATAGCCCCTCCATCGCCGTCCGCGTGTCACGGTCCACCACGACGCCGCCCATCTGGTAATGCGCCGTGGGCACAACCTCCACTCGGCCGCCCGCAAGGTCGAAACCGCAATCGGCGCAGCGCTTGACCATGCCCTTGAACTTCTTCGCGACGTTCTCGGGGCCGAGATGAGCCATGGAAATGTACACGCCGCCCTGGGGGGAGGCGTTGTGCTTCCGCATCTCGGCGTAGATCCCGCGGGAGACGACGTCCCGCGTCGCGCGTTCCCCCTTGGCGTCGTAGTCGAACATGAAGCGGTTGCCCGCACCGTTGAGGAGCTGGCCGCCCGCGCCGCGGAGCCCCTCCTCCAGCACCGTGCCGGTCATCTTCGAGCGGGGGCCTGCGAGGAGGCCGGTGGGGTGGAACTGCACCATCTCCATGTCACGCAGAGGGAGCCCCGCGCGGAGCGCCATGGCGAGGCCGTCCATCGTCTTGTCGCCCGAGGGGGTGTGGTACTTGTACATGGTGGGCCCGCCACCCGTGGCCATGAGCGTCGCCTTGGCGCGGATGAGGCGGAAGCGGCCTGTGCGCATGTCGATCATGAGGACACCGGCCAGCGCACCGTCGCGCGTCGGCACGAGGCCGATGGCGCGGTGTTCCTGCAGCTTCTCGATGGGGCGGCGGAGGACCTGCTCCATCAGCCGGTTGATAATCTCGATGCCCGTGAGGTCCCCCTTGTGCACCGTGCGGTCAGCGGTCTGGCCGGCGAAGGCCTTGTGGTGGAGGCGCCCGTCCGGTTCGCGGTCGAAAAAGCAGCCGATCTCGTTCTCGAGCTCACGGACGCGGGTGACGGCTTCCTCGCACAGCCGCCAGGCCATGTCCTGATCCGGCAGCCATTTGCCGCCGACGATTGTATCCATGAAATGCCGCTCGACACTGTCCCCAGGGCCGAGGGAGACATTGTAGCCGCCCTGGACCATGCGGGTGCAGCCACATTTGCCGATGAGCCCCTTTACCGCGAGGGTGATGCGCGCGTCAGGCGCCGTCTGCTGGGCATGCAGCGCGGCAAAGAGACCCGCGCCGCCCGAGCCGAGGATCAGGATGTCGGTATCGTGACGCTCGATATCGGTCATGCCGGGTCCCCTCAGACCGCCTGGAAGAGAAAGAGCCCTGAGACGAAGGCGGAGGCGGCGACGGCGCCCGCGGCGACGGTCTTTTGTGCGTGGCTCCAGCCGAGCCCCTCGAGCGCGAGGAGCCTGAGCCCGCCGAAGAGATGGACGGCGAGGAGGAATACCAGAACCCCCTCGGCGAGTTTCACGAGCGGATTTGCCGTCCACGTAAGGGCCGCATCCATCGCAGCCTCATTCACCGCGAGGGACAGCACATAGAAATGCGCCGGCAGAAAGAGGGCGAGGCCGATGCCCGAAATGCGATGGAGCAGGAAGGCGAGCCAGAGCGGATGGCGCCGGTGCGGACGGATCATGGCGGGCTCCCCAGCGTGACGGTCAGGACGGCACGGGCGCCCATGCTGTTGAGGGCCAGAAACACGGCCCAGCGGACCGTCGAGACGGCGATGCCGCGAAGCCCCAGCCACTCCTCGGCGATCGTTGCGAGGCCGATGGCGGCGTGCACCGCGACAGCGACGACAAACAGGCTGTAATAGAGGCCCCAGAAGAGGCTTCCACGGGTGCGCGACAAGATCTCCTCCGCCGTCAGCCCATCCTGGATGGCGTAGATCATGAGGGCGAGATGGCCGAGGACGAGCGGCACCATGACAAGCGCCGAGACACGCTGAGCGAGGTAGAATTCGGTTTCCCGCATCATCGCTTGCCTCCGAGACCGAGCGCCCGCCAAACGGTTTCCCGCTTGAGGCCGGCGATGGCGGTCATCGGGTTCAGTCCATTGGGGCAGTGGGCCGTGCAGGACCCCATCGAATGGCAGCTATGGCAGCCGCCCCTTGCGGAGACGGCGTCGAGCACCGCGTCGCGCGCGCCGTCCTTGGCGTCGTTGACGAGGGTCCAGGCGCGGTTGAGGGCCGCCGGGCCGAGGAACTCCGCATTGGCAGCGACCGTGTCGCAGGCCGCGTAGCAGACCGCGCAGTTGATGCATTCGATGCCCGCATCGGCAGCCTGGCGGGGTGCGGTGGCGGGGTCGATGCGCTCGATCTCGTCATGGCGGTCGCGGCTGGGATGAAAGGCGCCCTCGGCCGCGGTCCATTTGTCGAAGAAGGGGTCCATATCGGCCGCGAGGTCGCGGATGACGGGCAGGTTGCGCAGGGGTGCGATCTCGAGCGCGCCGTCCTCACCGGCGACCTTCGAGACATGCGTCCGGCAGGTCCAGCGCGGCGCGCCATTGACCGTCATCGCACAGGAGCCGCACATCCCGACGCGGCAGGCGTAGCGGTAGGCGAGGGTAGGGTCGAGATGCTGCTGGACATGCGCGACGACGTCGAGAACCGTCTGGCTTTCCTCGCGCGGCACGTGGAAGGCTTCGAAGGCGCCCTCGCTCTCGCCGCTGCCGCGCCAGA
>JBCCDG010000098.1:0-15678 GCA_039030915.1 Pseudomonadota bacterium
GAGCGGCTGCTCCAGAACGCGGAGGATCTGCAGCAGCTGATCGGCGGGTTCCGCAAGAGCGATGGCAGCCTGAACCTCAAGGCGGCGAGGGCCATCGAGAAAGAGGAAGCGGACAAGTCCCGTGCCGACGCCGCCTGATCAAGCCCGAAGAAAGGCTCGCTCGCCGGATCTCTCGAGCCGGATCGTCGGCCGGGCAGCGCGCGCACCCGTGAAGGCAGCGATCATGGGCCGGCCCCTATTCAGAGCCGGCCCGGGAGCATTCACGCCGCCGGGGCGAAGCGCGTGTAGAAACGCTCGTCCTCGCCGGCGAGGTCGCGCAGGAGTTTCGGGGGCTCAAAGCGCGGCCCATGGCGCTTCGCCAGATCGTCGCAGACGCGGACCGCCTCATCCGCCCCGATCATGTCGAGCCAGGAAAGCGGGCCGCCGGACCACGGCGCAAAGCCCCAGCCCAGAATCGCGCCCACATCGCCCTCGCGGATATCCGTCAGAACACCTTCCTCGAGCGCACGCACAGCCTCCAGCGTCTGTGCCATCATCAGCCGGTTCTGCACATCCACGAGGCTCGGCTGCTCGGTCGCAGCGGGGTATAGTTCCGAGAGCCCGTCCCAGAGCCCAGCGCGGCGACCCTGCTCGGTGTAGGTGTAGAAGCCCGCCTTGTTCTTCCGCCCGAGCCGCTCCTTGTCGGTGACCATGGTCTTCATGACGCCATAGGCCGGGCTCTCGTCCCAGGCATCGCCCATAGCGGCCTTCGTCGCCTCGGCGATCTTGAGGCCGAGCTCGATGGACACCTCGTCCGAAAGCTGAAGGGGCCCGACGGGAAAGCCAAGGAGCTTCGCCGCATTCTCGATCAGCGCGGGCTTCACACCCTCGGCCAGCATCCGCACCCCCTCGTCGACATAGGGCAGGATGCAGCGGTTGGCGTAGAAGAAGCGGGCGTCGTTTACCACGATCGGCGTCTTCTTGAGCTGGCGCACAAAGTCGAGCGCCTTCGCAACCGCCGCGTCGCCCGTCTCCTTGCCGCGGATGATCTCGACCAGCATCATCTTGTGCACGGGGCTGAAGAAGTGGATGCCTATATATTGCTCGGGCCGGGCGCTGGCCTTGGCGAGGTCGGAGATCGGGAGCGTCGAGGTGTTCGTCGCAAAGAACGCGCCCTCCCCCGCCGCCTTCTCCGCCGCCTCCGTGACTTCCGCCTTGAGGCCCGGATCCTCGAAGACCGCCTCGACGATCAGATCCGCGCCCTTGAGCTTGGCATAGTCCGGCGTCGCGACGACGCGGTCCAGGATCTCGCCCTTCTTCTCCTCAGTCATCCGGCGCTTCTTCACGCCGTCCGACAGGATGCTCTCGATGGTCGCGAGCCCGCGGTTCGCGCTCTCCTGATCGCGGTCGACGAGCACGACGTCGATGCCCGACTGCGCGGCAACCTGTGCGATGCCCGCCCCCATCATGCCGGCCCCGATGACACCGAGGCGCTTAACCTGCATCGGCGGCGCATCCGGTCGCACGGCGCCCTTCTCCAGCGCCTGCTTCGAGAGGAAGAGCGAGCGGATCATCGCCTCTGACGAGGCATTCATCAGGACCGAGGTGAACCAGCGCGCCTCGATCCGGATCGCCGTGTCGAAATCCACCAGCGCGCCCTCGTAGACGGCGCTCAGCATCGCCTTGGCCGCAGGGTAGACGCCCTGCGTCTTGCCGTGGGTCATCGCGACGCCGCCTAGGAACATCTCGAATCCCTGCGGCGTGTAGGGCGCACCGCCGGGGATCTTGAAGCCCTTGCGATCCCAGGGCTTCACCGCGTCCGCCTCGGTCGCCTCGGCCACCCAGGCGCGTGCGGCGTGCAGGAGCTGCTCCGGCTCCACGACCTCATCGATCAACCCCGCGCTCTTGGCCTTGGCCGGCGCATAGGTCTTGCCCTGAAGGAGAGGCTCGGACGCGCCCATCAGGCCCAGCATGCGGATAAGCCGCGTGGTCCCGCCTGCGCCAGGGAAGAGGCCGACCAGGATCTCGGGCAGGCCGATCCGCCCGCGATCCGCCGCCGCGATGCGCCGGTGGCAGGCGAGCCCGATCTCCAGCCCGATGCCCATGGCCGTGCCTGGGCAGGCCCAGAGGAAGGGTTTGCCGCCCTTCAGCGTCTTGGGGTCCGCCCCGCCACGCTCGATCTTTCGCAGCACGCCGTGGAGCTGCATGACGAAGCTGAAGAGCCGCTCCGCCGGGTTCCCGCCCTCAGCCTCGGCGCTGGCCTTGAGGCCGCCGAGCACCTTGAGATCCATGCCGCCGGCAAAGTCCAACTTGCTGCTGGTGACGATGGCGCCCTTGACGCTCCCGTCGCCGAGCACGCGGTCCACGCAGGCGTCGAGCTGCTTCACACCCTCGATGGTCAGCACGTTCATGCTGGCACCCGGCAGATCCCAGGTGATGGTCGCGATGCCGTCCTCGACGGCGTAGCCGAAGATATCGCTCATGATCCCGCCTCCTCTCACACGCGCTCGATGACAGTCGCGGCGCCCATGCCGCTGGCAACGCAGAGCGTCGCGAGGCCCGTCCCCTTGCCGGTGCGCTCGAGCTCGTCGACCAGCGTCCCGAGGATCATCGCGCCGGTCGCGCCCAGCGGATGTCCCATGGCGATCGCGCCGCCGTTGACGTTGACCTTACCGTGGTCCGCATCGAACGCCTGCATGAAGCGGAGAACGATGGAGGAGAACGCCTCGTTCACCTCGATGAGGTCGAGATCGCCGATCTCCATGCCTGCGGCCTTCAGCACCTTCTCAGTCGCCGGTACGGGACCTGTGAGCATGATCGTCGGGTCGGTACCGATCTTGGCCGTGGCGCGGATGCGCGCGCGGGGCTTGAGGCCGAGCCGCTCACCCACTTCCTTCGACCCGATCAGGATGCCCGCCGCGCCATCGACAATGCCTGACGAATTGCCGGCATGGTGCACGTGGTTGATGCGCTCGAGATGCGGATACTTCATGAGCGCCACGGCATCGAAGCCAGGCATGCTCTCGCCGATCTGCTTGAAGCTGGGGTTGAGCGAGCCGAGACTCTGCATGTCCGTGCCCGGCCGCATGTGCTCGTCCCGGTCGAGGATGGGGATACCGTTCATGTCCTTGACGGCGATGACGGAGTTCCCGAAGCGGCCCTCCTTCCACGCCGTCTCGGCGCGGTTCTGGCTCTCGACCGCGTAGGCGTCCACGTCGTCCCGGCTGAAGCCGAACTCGGTAGCGATGATGTCGGCCGAGATGCCCTGGGGCACGAAGTAAGACTTCATGGCGACGTAAGGATCGACGCCGATGGCGAAACCGTCCGAACCCATGGGCACGCGGCTCATCATCTCGACGCCGCCCGCGACGTAGAGTTCGCCTGCGCCCGCGCGCACCTGATTGGCGGCAAGGTTCGCGGCCTCGAGGCCACTCGCGCAGAAGCGATTGATGTGAAGGCCCGGCACGCTCTCGTCCCAGCCTGCGTAGAGCACGGCCGACCGCGCGATCTCACCGCCCTGCTCGCCCACGGGGGTCACGCAGCCCCAGATCACGTCCTCCACCGCGCTGGTGTCGAGATCGTTCCGCTCCTTGAGCGCGTTCAGCACCTTGGCCGAGAGCGATAGCGACGTAACCTCGTGCAGGCTCCCGTCCTTCTTGCCCTTGCCCCGCGGCGTGCGCACCGCGTCGAAGATGTAGGCTTCGGTCATCGTTTCCTCCTGTCGGGCCTTGCGCCCGCTATTCGTTATCGCCGCCGCGCCGTTCCGGGATGGGCGCGCCGTAATCGGCGATGAAGTCCTCGAAGACGCGCTCGAGCTTTGCGGGGTCAGCGTAGTCGTCCAGACGCTCGAGCAGAACCGTGAGCAGATAGTTGTTGCCGAGCCCATGCTCAGCGTTCAGCGCCCGGAG
This sequence comes from Pseudomonadota bacterium, assembly GCA_039030915.1. Classification (GTDB taxonomy): domain Bacteria; phylum Pseudomonadota; class Alphaproteobacteria; order Rhodobacterales; family Rhodobacteraceae; genus Thermohalobaculum. The sequence goes on from JBCCDG010000098.1 coordinate 3,888, forward strand.
GCGGGCATAGGCCGCCTCCGTCAGCGCTGCGTTGAAGCGCTTGGGGAGGGGCAGGCGCTTCGGCGGTTTGCGTGCCATCGCGCTGCTCCTCCCGTTCGATCAGAATGCTTCGGCGGGTAGGTCCATCACCGGCTCGGCACCGCTTTCGATACGGGCGAGGCGGAGCTTCGTCTCGGGCAGGATGCGGCTCATGTAGTAGCGGCCGGTCATGATCTTGGCCTCGTAGAAGGCCTTGTCGCCCTCACCCGCCTGGAGCTGGCGATGCGCCGCCTTGGCCATGCGCGCCCAGGCGAGGCCCATGCACACATGGCCGAAGAGCTGCATGAAGTCGACCGAGCCGGCGAGCGCCGCGTTCGGGTTCTTCATCCCGGCATTCATGAAGTACATCGCCGCCTGCTGCAGGTCCTTGGACGCCGATTTCAGCGGGTCGAGGAAGTCCTTCTTGAGATGCAGATCATCCTCGTTGTCGCGAATGTAGCCCTTGATGTACTCGAAGAACGTCATGATCGGCTTGCCGCCCTTGGAGGCGAGCTTGCGGCCCACGAGGTCGAGCGCCTGCACGCCCGTCGCCCCTTCGTAGATCATGGTGATGCGGGCGTCGCGCACATACTGCGACATGCCCCATTCCTCGATATAGCCATGCCCGCCAAAGACCTGCATGGCGTTCGAGGTCAGTCGGTAGCCTTCCTCGGTAAGGAACCCCTTCACGATGGGGGTGAGGAGCGCGACCATGTCGGCTGCCTGCTCCTTCTTCACCGGATCGGTGTGGCGCTTCTCGGCATCGAGAAGCATGCAGACCCAGGCGAGGAAACCCGTACCGCCCTCCACGAAGGCCTTCTGGTCGAGCAGGAGGCGGCGGACATCCGGGTGCACGATCAGCGGATCGGCCTTGGCGTCCGGCGCCACGGCACCGGTCACGGCCCGGCCCTGCACACGGTCCTTCGCATAGGCGGCGGCCTGCTGATACGCCGCGCCGGCAATGGCGAGGCCCTGCATTCCCACGAGCAGCCGCGCCTCGTTCATCATGGTGAACATGGCACGGAGGCCCTTGTTCTCCTCGCCGATCATCCAGCCCGTCGCACCGTCGTAGTTCATGACGCAGGTGGCGTTGCCGTGGATGCCCATCTTCTCCTCGACCTTGCCGCAGGCAAGCGCGTTGCGCTGGCCGAGGCTTCCGTCCCCGTTCACCAGGAATTTCGGGACGACGAAGAGCGAGATGCCCTTCGTCCCCTCCGGCGCGCCGGGGGGTGCGGGCGAGGACGAGGTGGATGATGTTCTCAGCCATGTCGTGCTCGCCGGAGGAGATGAAGATCTTCTGGCCCTCGACCGCATAGGAGCCGTCGCCGTTCGGCGTCGCCTTGGTACGGATGAGGCCGAGATCGGTGCCGCATTGCGGCTCCGTCAGGTTCATGGTGCCGGTCCACTCGCCACTGACGAGCTTGGGCAGATAGGTCTGCCGCTGCTCCTCGGTCCCGTGGCTGTGGATGGCGGAATAGGCGCCGTGCGTGAGGCCCGGATACATCATGAACGCCATGTTGGCGCCCGACTTCATCGAGCCGACGGCCATGTTCAGGACCGTCGGCATCCCCTGCCCGCCGTATTCCGGGTCGCACTCCATAGAGGGCCAGCCGCCCTCCACCATCGCCGCCCAGGCTTCCTTGAAGCCGTCCGGCGTGCGGACGACACCATTTTCGAGACGGCAACCCTGCCGGTCCCCGACCTGGTTGATCGGCGCGAGCAGGTCGCGCGCGATCTTCCCGGCTTCCTCGAGGATCTGACCGGTCATGTCCTCGGTCAGGTCCTCGTAGCCCTCGATATCGGCCTGCTCATGAACGCGCAGGACCTCGTGCAGCACAAAGCGATGATCCGCGAGGGGGGGGGTGTATGTCGGCATGGTCGTCCTCTGCGTCGGTTGTGGCGGGCGCCTTGGGTTTCGGACTGTCCGTCTCAGCCCGCGGCGCGGTGTCCCTTTTCCGCCAGCATCCGCCGCACGAGCTCCATGTGCTCCTCGAGCTCGCCGATCGCGGCCGTGAGCTCCTCGCGTTTCTCCACGAGCTCCACATGGTGCTTCTCGGCCGCCTCGAGCGTGGCGGCGAGCTGGGTCTTCTGCCCGTCGCCCACGTAGTAGAGCTCGAGCAGCTCCCGGATCTCCGCCAGGCTGAAGCCGAAGCGCTTGCCGCGCAGGATGAGCTTCAACCGGGCCCGGTCGCGGTTGGTGTAGTGGCGGTGCTGGCCCTCGCGGATCGGCTTCAGGAGCTCTTTCTGCTCATAGAAGCGCAATGCCCGCGGGGTGACGTCGAACGCCCGGCACATCTCGCCAATGGTATAGGTCTCTTCTGACATTCCCATGTCTCCCTGGGTGGAACGGCGGCGATATGGCTATGCGTGACGCCTGCGTCAAATGCCTACACTTGACGTAAACGTCAACCCTTACGCGGCTTCCCCTCGACAATAAGCCGCGCCCGGCCTACCCCTCGGCGCGACGGCAGGGCCTGAAGGCCTATAAATCGTTGGAAATTCAAAGGACTGGAGCGCCGGAAATGGCCGAAGACGAGCACGAAGACATCGGTCCGCTGATGCGCTCACGCGCCGCGGGTTCCGCTTCGTCACTTGATGGTGATCATATCGGCGAAGGCGAGATCATGTCGGGTCTCCCGTTTTCCGGGGAACTCGGAATGCGGCTGCATCGTGCGAGCGAGGGCGTCGCGTATCTCTCGGTATCTTACGATACGCGCCTGGTCGGCGATCCCGATACGGGCGTGATGCATGGCGGCGTGATCACCGCGCTCCTCGACACGGCATGCGGCACGGCGGTCATGGCGACGGCGCCGGGCCACGGCACCAAGGCCGGCAAGCTCAGGGCGACGGCGACGCTCGATCTGCGTATCGACTACATGCGCCCTGCCACGCCCGGACAGGCGGTCGTGGCACGGGCGGAATGCTACCGGCTGACCCGCGCCATCGGCTTCGCCCGCGCCGTCGCCTATCATGAGAGATCGGACGAGCCAGTCGCCTCGGCCGCCGGCGCTTTCATCCTGGAGCGGGCACGGCCGGAGGGCGGGGAATGAGCCTGCCCGAGACCGCCGCCGAGCGCGAGGCGCTGCGCGACGCCACGCTGGCCGCGCTCACCGGGAACGTGCCTTACAACCGGCTCCTCGGTGTCCGCTTCGAGCGGCTGGGCGACGAGCTGACCGCGCGCCTGCCCTTCGAGAAGCGGCTCATCGGCAATCCCTTCCTGCCGGCGATCCATGGCGGCGTGACCGGCTCCTTTCTCGAGATCACCGCGCTCATCGAGCTTGCGTGGGAGCGGGTGCTGGGAGAGATCGACGCGGGCGGAGCCGGGATGGAGGCGGTGCGTGACGGCCATTTCCCGCCCATGCCGAGGACCATCGACGTGACGATCGACTACCTCCGCTCCGGACGGGCGCGGGATTGCTACGCCCGCGCCCGGGTGCTGAAGGCAGGCCGCCGCGTCGCCCATCTGCAGGTCGAAGCGTGGCAGGAAGAGCGGGCACGGCCCTTCGCGATGCTGCGCGGCAATTTCCTGATGCCGGAGTAGCGCCGTCGCGGCAGCGCCATTCGGTACTGCCCTGCGACCCTCGCTTTACCCGGATTGCCGCTGCGCCAGCTTTCTCTCTGCAGAGACGCCAGGAGGGGACCCGATGGAACGGCTGCGCTACGCCTATTTCGAACGCGGGATATCCGCCGTGCTTCTGGCAGGCATGGCGGGCGTCATCCTGCTCGCCACCGGCTCCTTCCTGATGGCGCTCTGGCCCCATCTGAGCGTGCCGGACCGGCAGCTTGACTATGCGGCGTTCCAGGGGCTCTTCGACCGCGCGCTCGCCGCGCTCATCGCCATTGAGCTTGCGCATTCCATCCATCAGGCGGTTCGCGGGCATCACGGCCTCGTTCAGGTGCGCACGGTCGTGATCATCGGCCTTCTCGCCGTGGTGCGGAAGTTCGTGCTGCTCGAGGTCGAGACGGCGGACGGCGTGCTGGTCGCGGGGCTGGGCCTTGCACTCCTCGCGCTCGGCATCGTCTATGCGCTGACGCACTGGATCGAGGACCGCATGAGAAGCCGTCTCGCCGAGGATCGCAGCACCGAGGACGTCGCAAAGGCGGCGGCGCGGAGCGCGGAGGCGCTTGGCGGAGACCTCGAGGCGCATGAGGACCGGCCGCAGGCGGGCTCGAGCGGGCGGCGTTCGGACGTATGAGCGGGGCGGCCGACGCCGCGAGCCCGGAGGGCGCCGACCGCACGGACGGGCTGAGCTATGGCCGGGTGATCGGCATCGCGCTGCCGGTGGTGCTCTCGAACGCGCTCGTGCCGCTGCAGGGCGCGATCGACACGGCGATCATCGGAAACCTCGGCGACACGGTGCTGCTGGCCGCGGTGGCGCTCGGCGCGAGTGCGATGGCGCTCATCTTCACCTCGTTCAACTTCCTGCAGATCGGCGTGTCCGGCACGACGGCGCAGGCGCTCGGCGCGGACAATATGGGCCGCGTGGCCAATACGTTGGCACGCGCGCTAATCCTGGGGCTCGGCTGCGCGCTGGCGCTCGTCCTGCTCCAGGCGCCGATCATCTTGGCCGTGCTCTCGCTCTTCGAGGCGTCGGCGGAGGCTGAGAACGCGGCGGCGCGATATATCGCCATCCGTATCTGGGGCGGGCCCTTCGAGCTTGCGAACTATGCGCTCATGGGATGGTTCGTCGGCCAGGAACGGACGCGGCGGCTCTTCGAGATGCAACTCGTGCTGTCGGTCACGAATGTGGCGGTCACGGCGACACTCGTACTCGGGCTCGGCTTCGGCATCGAGGGCACGGCGATCGGGACAGTGACGGCGCATGCAGCGGCACTCTCGGTCGGGCTCTGGCGGGCACGCGGGCGGCTCGGTGAGATCCTGCCCGGCGGCTGGCGGCCGAGCCGGGAGCGGCTTCTCGATGCAGGAGAGCTCGGCGCGCTCATGCGGCTCAACCGCGACATCTTCATTCGCACGGCCCTCCTCACCCTCTCCTTCGCCTGGATCACGCGCCTCGGATCGGTGCAGGGGGACCTGATGCTGGCGGCGAACGGCATCCTCATGGAGTTCTTCTTCGTCACCGCCGCAGGGCTCGACGGCTTCGCCATCGCCGCGGAAACGCTGGTGGGACAGGCGGTGGGGGGACGCTCAGCGCGACGGCTCCACCGGGCGGTGCTGGTCTCGAGCGTCGCGGCCGCGGCGCTGGCCTGCGGCTTTGCGCTCCTCCTCGGGGTCTTCTCGATGGATATCGTGCGCCTCTTCACGAATGTGGAGGCGGTGCGGGAGGCCGCATCGGCCTACGTGCTCTGGGCAGCGCTCATCCCGCTTGCGGGCGTCGCCTGCTTCCAGCTCGACGGCATTTTCGTGGGCGCGGCGGCGGGGCCTGCGATGCGCAACGCGATGATCGCGGTGGCCTGCGTCTTCCTGCCGCTCGGCTGGATCATGACAGAGACGCTGGGGAATCACGGCATGTGGGCCTCGGTCTGGATCTTCCTGCTCCTGCGCGCCGTTCTCCTTGCCGCCCGCTATCCCGCGCTTGCACGCAAGGTGGAGGACGCCGACCGGTAGTCCCACGCGCCCGCGTCCTCCCACGTCAGGCTACAGCGGCGCCGGTGAACATATAAACAACAGCATCGCTCCGCGGCACCGCACTCGACATTGCAGCGTCGCGCCGGGCGGCTCCCGCGTCCGGCGAGGGCGGCGGGCGCCGACGGCTCGGGCCTGCAGGGCGGGGCCCTCGCCTTGCGGGCGGTTCAGCGCAGGTCGGCGCCGACCGCATCGGCGACGCTGGCAAAACCGTCGCGGCGGAGAAGGCGGTCGAGGCCCTCGGCGAGCTCCGCCGCAAGACCGAGACCGTCATAGGCGAGCGCGGTGTAGAGCTGCACGGCGGAGGCGCCGTTCCGGATCTTGGCGTAGGCATCCTCCGCCGAGGCGATGCCGCCGACGCCGACGAGCGCCAGGCGTCCTTCCGTGCGCTCGGCGAGCCCACGCAGAATGGCGGTCGAGCGGGCCATGAGCGGGCGCCCGGAGAGGCCGCCCGCCTCCGCGGCCGCAGCGCTCCTGAGGCCGTCGCGCGCGAGCGTGGTGTTCGTTGCGATGATCCCGGCTAGGCGGTGGCGAAGTGCGGCATCGGCGACGGCATCGAGGGCGGGCGCGTCGAGATCGGGCGCGATCTTGAGGAAGAGCGGCGGTGGCCGGGACAGCGAGCCGAGCGCTGCGTTGGCGCGCGCCAGCAGCGCATCCAGCGCCTCCGCCCCCTGGAGGTCGCGCAGCCGCTCGGTATTGGGCGAGGAGATGTTGATGGTCAGGAAATCCGCGAGACCGCCAAGACGGGCAATCAGCGTCTCGTAGTCGCCGGCGCGGTCCTCGCTGAGCTTGTTGGCGCCGAGATTGATGCCAACGGGGGCGGGCAGGCCAGCGGCGCGGGCGGCGTCGAGACGAGCCGCCAACGCTTCCATGCCGTCATTGTTGAAGCCGAAGCGGTTGATGGCCGCGCGGTCCTCGACCAGGCGGAAGAGACGCGGGCGAGGATTGCCGGGCTGGGGCAGCGGCGTGACCGCACCGACTTCGAGAAAGCCTGCACCCGAGGCGAGGATCCCGCGGATCGCCTCCCCGTTCTTGTCGAACCCCGCCGCGATGCCGACGGGGTTTGCGAGGGCGAGGGAGCCGATGCGGGTAGCGAGCCGGGGACGCGTGACGGGGCCGCCACCCGGCGCGCGGAGGCCGAAGCCGTGGCGGAGCGCGGCGAGCGCGAGGCCATGCGCCCGCTCCGGATCGAGGCGGCGGAGCGCGACGAGGCCGGCCCGTTCGAGGAGGCGACGGGCGTTCACCTGCCGCCGGCCCGCTGGTCGGTCTCACGCGCCTCGGGCACCGGCCATGTCCCATCGGCCGGAGCATAGGGTTCCTGCCAGGCGATGTCCGCCGCCTCGAGCGGGCGGTAGAGATGGGGGAAGAGGGCACCGCCACGCGACCGCTCCCATCTGAGCGCCTCGCCGAGCGGGCCAGCCTCGAGGGCGAGGAGCGTGAGCGGGCCGCGCCCGGCGAAGTGCCTGTGGGCGGTGCCGGGCACCTGCTCGGCCGTCGAAAGGTGCACGAAACCGTCCGCCAAGTCCGCGGGCGATCCCTCGAAGCGGCCATCGGCGGCGAGGGATGCCGCTTCCTCGGCGGTGAGAAGCTTGAAGACCAGCATGCGCCCCGCCTCGCCCGACAGATCCCCCGCGTCAAGCCCGGACATGCCCACGTGGGACCGGTCAGCCGTTCTGGGTGAGCGAACGGCGGGACTTCGCGCGCTCGAGCCCGAGCTGGCGTTCGCGGAAGATCACGACGAGTCCCGCGGCGATGACCAGCGCGGCACCGATGAGCGTCGTCTCCGCCGGGCTCTCGGCAAAGACGAACCAGCCGATGGCGATGGAGAGCAGCATGGAGGCGTATTCGAAGGGCGCGATCAGCCCTGCATCGGCGTGCCGGAAGCTCTCGGTCAGAAAGATCTGCGCCACCCCGCCGAGGAGTCCCGAGAGCACGAGCAATGCCAGCACCTGCCAGGACGGCACGGCCCAGCCGAAGGGCAGCGTAAAGAGCGCGAGCACGGTGCAGGTGAGCGAGAAGTAGAAGACGATGGCCGCGCTTTCCTCCGTCTCCACCATCTTGCGCACGAAGCAGGTAGCGAGCGCCATGAAGACAGCGCCGAGGAGCATGGCCATCGCGCCCACCGTCTCGTCCTTCGTCGCCTCCTCCAGCCCCGCGACCGAAAGCTTGGGCGCCAGCATGACGATGACACCCAGGAGGCCGAGAAAGACCGCGCCGAGGCGATAGAGCCGGATCTTTTCGTTGAGGAACATCGCAGCGAAGACCACGACGAGGAGCGGTGCGGCGTAGCTGATCGCCGTCACCTCCGGCAGGGGCAGCAGACCGAGCGCGGTGAAGGAGAGACCCATGGCGGTCGCCCCCACAAGCCCGCGCCAGAGATGGCCCATGGGATTCTCGGTGCGCAGGCCGGTGGCGAGCTCATGCCGCTGCCAAAGCCAGAAGACGATGACGGGGATAGCGAAGAAGGAGCGGAAGAAAACGATCTCGCCCGGCGGCACCTCCTCCGACGCGATTTTCACGCAGACAGCCATGCCCATGAAGACGCTGACGGAGAGGAGCTTGAGTGCCACCCCGTGCAGCGGTCTGTGGGTGTCCTGTCCGCGGGCCATATGCGCCTCCCTCGCCGAATGACGCGCGAGATTAGGCCCCACCTGCCCCAAGGAACAGGGCGCGCATGGCGGGGCGGGTTTGCGCAGGCGGGCGGAGCGCTGATCGGCGGGACGGCGCTACTCCGGCAGGGCGGCGACGCGGTAGAAGAGCTGCGCCTGGAGCGTGAGAGGGCCGAAATAGCGTTCGTAGAGCGGCTCGAAGGCCCGCTTGCGGAAGAGGAGGCTGAGCGCCCGGTCGAGCACGAGGCGCAACTCCTCATCGCCGCGCGGGATGGCGAGGGCATAGGGCTCCACGGTGTAGGTGGCTGGCGAGACCTGCAGACGGTCGACGTCCTCGCTGCGCGCCAGGATGCCGAGCAGGATCGCCTGGTCCGCGAAATAGACGTCGATCTCGCCCGCGACTACGGCGGCGACGCCGGCCGCATGGTCGTCGAAGCTTACGATCTCCGCATCGCCGAGCGCCTCGCCCTCCCCGGCCGCGAGCCAGCTTTCGGCCGTGGTGCCCGCGCGGATGCCGAGCCGGCGCCCGGAGAGGGCATCAGGAATGGCGTCATCGGGCAGGCTGCCCGGCAGCGCGTCCATCAGCGGGTCGGCGAGTGCCGCGGGCGCATCGGCCGCAAGCATCGCGCCGACGCCGGTCGCGAAGACGGGGATGGTGAAGGAGACCTGTTCCCGCCGCGACAGGGTCGCGGTGGTCGGCCCGCAGAGGACGTCGATCCGGCCCTCGGCTAGCGCGTCGAACCGCCCCTCGGCGGCAACCGGGGTGAAAGTGCCGGTCAGTTCCTGAAGGTCGGACGCTTTGAGGATGGCAGCGGCGACCCGACCGCAGAGATCCACGCTGTAGCCCTGAGGCCGGCCGTCCACGACACTCGAGAAGGGCGGCGCATCTGTGCGGTAGCCGAACCGGATGGCCTTGCGCTCGACGATCCGGTCGAGCACGGCCCCGGCCTCCGCAGGTGAGGGTGGTACGGCACCGCCGACGGCAAGCATCGCGAGACAGGTCCCGTAGAGGACCCGCGGGAAGAGGCGCGCGCGCGTGCCCCATGTGAGCTTGGCCATCGTGATCCCTCCGCTGACTGGCGTCGGCGGGCAACGTCCCCGTTCGGGACGGCAAGGGCAACCGGAATAGTGGCGAAGCGGCTGCGGGTGCCTCAACCGATGCAGCGCTGCTCCATGCAGCGATGGGGCGCGGGCACCCAGCGTTCGATGAGCTGCTCGGTCGTCAGGCCGTCCTCGGCGTTGTGCGCCTCACCCTCACCGAAGAAGAGATCGATCGAGAGCACGCCGCCCACGAGGCCCAGAGCAAGCGCGAGCTGGGGCAGCCGAATGGCTTGAAGCCGGCTGAAGAGCGACGCCGCAGATACGAGGGCCGACAACGCGACCGCTATCTTGACCTCGGCGACGGAGAGCCATGCCGGCATCGACAAATGGCCTAGAAGCATCTGCACGCCAACGCAGAAAAGGGCCGCTGTCGAGACTTCGAGTACCGCTCTTACGAACGTCATGCACACCTCCCACTCCCGCGTCTATTTGTGGGAGACATGCCCGGCGTTATCAAGACCGCGCATTTCACGGATGCACATACTGCATTCACACATGATTAACGATGCAGATCAATGGCTTGATGCGATACAGGTCGTCTTGCGGCGGGACGCGCCCTGCGTGCAATTTGCCGAATCGTAACAACGCAGGGGCGAATCTTCGCCTTGCCGGCCCCGAAGAGGCGCCGGCAATTGGCGGCCTCAGCCCATCATGCCTTCGGCCTTCGCCCAGGCATGGGTCGCGTCGAGGGCGGTCTCAATCGGCGCGAAGAGCTGCTCGATCTCGTCTTCGCTGATGGTCATCGGCGGGCAGAAGGCCAGCGTGTCGCCGATGGCGCGCAGGATCACGCCGTGCTTGAGCAGCTCGTCCGCCAGGTACTTGCCGGCCTTGCCGGGTGCGGCGAAGGTCGCCTTCGTCGCCTTGTTCGGGCAAAGCTCAAGCGCACCGAGAAGCCCGACGCCCCGCGCCTCGCCCACCAGCGGATGGTCCGCATAGCGCTGAATATGCGCCTGGAAGCCGGGCGCGATGCGGCGCACATGGCCCAGGATATCGCGCTTCTGGTAGATCTCGATGGTCTTCACCCCGACGGCGCAGCCGAGAGGATGGCCGCCATAGGTGAAGCCGTGCCCGAGGCTCGGATGGCGCCCGCTCTCCGCCTCGATGGCCTCCGCCATCTCCGCGTTCATCGCGACGGCCGAGAGCGGCACGTAACCGCCCGTGAGCTGCTTGGCGAGGCTGACGCTGGTGGGCTGCATGTTGAACGTCTCGGCGCCGAACCAGTTGCCGGTCCGCCCGAAGCCGCAGATCACCTCGTCGTCGATCCACATCACGTCGTGCTTGGCGAGCACCTCGCCCACGGCCTCGAAATAGCCCTGGGGCGGGATGATCACACCGCCCGCGCCCATCACGGGCTCGGCGATGAAGCCGGCCACCGTCTCCGGGCCCTCCGCCTCGATCAGGGCGTCGAGATCGGCGGCGAGCCGCTTGGCAAACTCGGCCTCCGTCTCGCCATCGACCGCCTCGCGCCAGTAATGCGGCGTGGTGGTGTGCTTGATGAAGTCGAAGGGCAGGTCGAAGCTGGCATGGTTGATCGGCAGGCCGGTCATCGAGGCGCTGACCAGCGTGACGCCGTGATAGCCCTTCTTGCGGCTGATGATCTTCTTCTTCTCGGGCCGTCCGAGGGCGTTGTTCATGTACCAGAGGAGCTTGACCTGCGTATCGTTCGCTTCCGACCCGCTCGAGCAGTAGAAGACGCGCGCCATCTGCACAGGGAAGAGGTCCTTGATCTTCTCGGCCAGCTCGATTGCCGGCTCATGCGTGCGCCCGGCGAAGAGGTGGTAATAGGGCAGCCGCGCGAGCTGCTCCTGCGCGGCCTCGATCAGCTCCTGGTCGCCGAAGCCGAGGCCGCAGCACCAGAGCCCGGCCATCCCCTCGATATAGCGACGACCGCGATCGTCCCAGACATGCACGCCCGAGCCGCCCTCGATGAGGTGCGCGCCGACTTTGCGGTGATGCACGGCGTTCGTGTAGGGGTGCAGCAGCGCCTCGAGATCGCGCGTCTGCGCATTCGTGAGCATGTCGTCGGCCATCGGTCGGATCCTGATCGGGTGTTGTCAGCGCGTGCTCGTCCGTGGGCCCGCGCTTTGTGATCACAAACTAGGCCTCAGTCGCCGAGTCGTGGCAAGAGAAACCGCTAGGCGGGCGCGATACTGTCGCCGAAATGACGCGCATGGCGCAGGTGGTGGCGTCGGGCAGACGGGTGCCCGCATCGCCGCGCCTCGCCTGCGCTCGCGCGGCGGCGCCCACCCGCCAGTGCGGGGCGGCATCAATCCGCGGCAAGGATGGCGTCGAAGGGTGCATCGAAGACGGCACGGGCCTCGATAGGGTATTTGATGCCGCCGAACCTATCGTAGAACGCCTTCGCGCCTGCGTTGTCATGCGCCACGACCCACCAGACATAGCGCCCGCCCGTCTCGATGGCATGCCGGGCTGCTGCGCGGAGAAGCGCGCGGGCGACCCCGCTGCGACGCGCCTCCTC
>JBCCDG010000099.1:0-15383 GCA_039030915.1 Pseudomonadota bacterium
AGGTGATCTTTGATCCGCGCCTCGTCGATCTGGATCACTTGGCCCATCGGCTTCGTCTCTCCGTTCTCGTCATACTCAGCTCCTCTCAGCTATTCTGAAAAAAGCCGCCGACGCAGGCAAAGTGCGAAAGACCCTGTACGTCATCGCTTCACGCGCAATCAGAGGCAACTACCTAGAGCCTTCTCAGAGAAGCAAATCAGCTCCAGAAGCAGATCGGTAAGCTGATTGACCGCCAAGTGGATGCGACTGGTGACAGCGTTATCGAGGCTTATGAACAGCGCATTGCGAAAATGCAGCGAGATAAGATGGTACTTGTGGAGCGCATCAACAACCTTGGTGTCAAACAGGACACCTTCAGCAAGACGTCCGAACACGCCATGCGAACCTCTCAAGCCATTATAAAGTACGGGAAAAAGGTAGCTTCGACCTCAAGCGAAACGCCCTGCATCTGGCCTTTTCGGAGCCTTTGGTCTACTGCCGAAATAAAGGTCTTCTAACCGCAACCATCACCCAATCTTTCAGGATGTTAGGGGGTATTTCCGATAGAAACTTGGAGATGGTGGGCGGTACTGGATTCGAACCAGTGACCCCAGCGATGTGAACACTGTGCTCTACCAACTGAGCTAACCGCCCGTGGATCGGGCTTATGATGGGAAGCGGAGCGGGGGTCAAGCGGTCTCGGTGCTCGGCCATCGCAAGGCGCGCCGGGGCGTCGGGCTCAGGCGGGGCTCAGGCGTTCGAGGAGGGCCGCGACCTCGTGAAAGCCTACGGCCACCGCCTCGGGCGCCAAATGCTCCATAGGCTCGGCCGCGAAGCCGTGGCTCATCAGCACGCAAGGAACTCCCGCGGCGCGCGCCGTCTCGCGATCCGTCAGCGTGTCGCCCAGCATCACCGAGCGCCCGGGATCCGCCCCGATGCGCCGGGCCGTCTCGCGGAAATGCTCAGGGTCGGGCTTGCGTACCGGCAACGTGTCCGCCCCCAGCACGGCGGCGAAGCGGCTCATGAGCCCAAGCTCGTCCAGCAGGATATGCGCCAGCCGCTCGGGCTTGTTGGTGCAGACGCCGAGCCGCCAGCCGGCCCCCTCCAGCGTGTCGAGGCAGGCATCGAGCCCGTCGAAGGGCCGGGTATGAACGGCGATGGCGGTCTCGTAGGCTTCGAGGAGCCCAGGATAGAGCCGGGCGAAGAGCGCCTCAGCCTCCGGCGTATCAGGATCGCGCCCCGCGCGGGCGAGCGACGCGCGGATCATCGAGCGTCCGCCCCGGCCGGCCGCCGCCCGGTCCTCCGCCAGCGTGAGGAGCGGCAGCTCCTCGGGCGCCAGCACCTTGTTGGCCGCGGCCAGAAGATCCGCCGCCGTATCCGCGATGGTTCCGTCGAGATCGAAGATGGCCCCGCGCATACGCTCCCCCTCAGTGCCCGCCAGTGCCCGCCCGCGGCACCGCCGGCCGCCGCCATGCCCCGCCGGGGCGCGCTTTGCATATGGGCCGACTGTAACCGAGGGAAACGAAAACTTACCGCCCCTGCCGTCCAGGACCGACCACGGGGCTTCCGCGCAGCCCCGGCTTGCGGCTAAGGAGCGCGCCATGACCGATGCGCGTGCGCCCGAACTCCAGTCCGTCGCTTCCGCCGAGGGCAAGACCGCTGCCGAGGCACCGCGGCGCCCCCTGGCCATCGTGGTGCTGGCGGCCGGGGCCGGCACGCGGATGCGCTCCGCACGGCCCAAGGTGCTGCACGAGATCGCGGGGCGGAGCATGCTGGGCCATGTACTGGCCACGGCGGCCGGGCTCTCGCCCCAGCGCCTCGCGATCGTGACCGGCGTGGAGGCGGAGGCTGTGGGCGCGGAGGCCGAGGCCGTGCTCGACGCGATCGGCGGCCCCGCTCCGGTACTCTGCCATCAGGCAGAGCGGCGCGGCACTGGGCACGCGGTCGCCCAGGCCGCGCCCGCACTCGACGGCTTCGAGGGGGACGTGCTGGTCCTCTACGGCGACGCGCCGCTCCTGACGCCCGACACCCTCCGCACCCTTCTGGCCCTCGATGCGCCTCTGCGCATCCTTGGTTTCGAGGCGGCGGATCCCGGGGGTTACGGCCGCCTCGTTCTCCGCGAGGACGGCGGGCTCGAGCGTATCGTCGAGGAGAAGGATGCGAGCGAGGGTGAACGCGCCATCACCGCCTGCAATTCCGGTGTGATGGCCGGCGATGCGGGCCTGATGCTGCGCCTTATCGACCGGCTCAGGCCGGGGAACGCGCAGGGCGAGCTCTACCTCACCGATATCGTCGCCCTCGCCCGCGGCGACGGCGTCACGGTCGAGGCTACCTTCTGCGAGGAGCATGAGACGCAGGGGGTCAACGATCGGGCGCAGCTCGCCGCGGCCGAAGCGCTCTGGCAGGCGCGCGCGCGCACCGCCGCCATGCGCGCGGGCGTGACGATGCAGGACCCACGCAGCGTCTTCCTCTCCCACGACACGATCCTCGAGGCGGACAGCCATATCGGCGCCAGCGTGGTGTTCGGGCCCGGCGTGCGCATCTGCGAGCACGCAACCGTGCGCCCCTTCTGCCATCTCGAGCACACGATGGTGAGCTCCGGCGCCAGCGTCGGCCCCTTCGCGCGGCTGCGCGGCGGCACGGAGATAGGACCGGGCGCGCAGGTGGGCAACTTCGTCGAGATGAAGAACGCCGATTTCGGCGCGGGCGCCAAGGCCGGCCATCTGAGCTATCTCGGCGACGCGACCGTTGGCGCCAAGACCAATATCGGCGCGGGAACCATCACCTGCAATTACGACGGCGTGCAGAAGCAGCGCACCGAGATCGGGCGGGAGGTCTTCATCGGCACCGGCACGGCGCTCATCGCGCCGATTGCTGTGGGCGACGGTGCCTATGTGGCCACCGGCGCGGTGCTGACCGACAGCGTGCCGGAGGACGGTCTCGCCATCGCCCGCGCGCGCCAGGTCACCAAGCCCGGCCGGGCCTCGCTGCTCCGCCGCATGCTGGCGGGGCGCAAGACCAAGAAGGCGGACAACGCCTGAGGATATCGAGCGGCAAGAACAACTGACCGGAGAAAACCCATGTGCGGCATCATCGGCGTGCTCGGCCAGCTCGACGCGGCCTCGCGCCTTCTCGACGCGCTTCGCCGCCTCGAATATCGCGGTTATGACAGCGCTGGCGTCACCACGCTCTCGAACGGAAAGCCGGAACGGCGGCGTGCGGTCGGCAAGCTCAAGGCGCTTAAGGATCTCCTGCAGGCGGATCCCGTGCGCGGCACGACCGGTATCGGGCATACCCGCTGGGCCACGCACGGTGCCCCGACGGTCACCAACGCGCACCCCCATGCGGCCGGACCGGTGCACCTCGTCCATAACGGTATCATCGAGAACTTCCGCCCGCTGAGGCAGGAGCTGGCGGCGAACGACATCGCCTGCGAGACCGAGACGGACACGGAAGTGGTCGCCCGGCTGGTCGCCGCCCGCATGGCGGCGGGCGACGGCCCGGTGGAGGCGGTACGCGCCGTTCTGCCACGGCTCGAAGGCAGCTTCGCGCTCCTCTTCCTCTTCGAGAATGAACCCGATCTCCTGATCGCCGCGCGCCGCGGCTCGCCGCTGGCCATAGGCTGGGGGGACGGCGAGATGTTCGTCGGATCGGACGCCATGGCGCTGAGCCCGATGACGGACGAGATCACCTATCTCGAGGAGGGCGACCACGCCGTCGTCCGTCGGGCGGGCGCGGAGATCTTCGATGCGGCCGGCCTGGCGGTGGAGCGCGGCAAGCGGCGCGTGGCGCTCGATCCGTCCCTGACCGAGAAGGGCCCCTTCCGCCACTACATGCTGAAGGAGATCCACGAGCAGCCCTCCGTCATGGGCCTCGTCCTCGCGCGGCATGTCTCGGCGGGCAAGGACCGCATCGCCTCGCCCGCGGACGACATCCCCTGGGGCATGATGAGCCGGCTCCTGCTCATCGGTTGCGGCACGGCGGCCTATGCGGGGCTGGTCGCGAAATACTGGTTCGAGGGGTTGGCGGGGCTGCCCTGCGAGGCGGATGTCGCCTCGGAGTTCCGCTACCGCGACCATCCGCTCACAGGCCGCGAGGCTGGCCTCTTCATCAGCCAGTCGGGCGAGACGGCGGACACACTCGCCGCGCTTCGCCACGCGAAGCCGCGCCTCCTCGCCACGGGCGCCGTGGTGAACGCGCTGGAGAGCTCCATCGCACGCGAGGCGGAGTACGTGCTGCCGATCATGGCGGGCCCCGAGATCGGCGTCGCCTCGACCAAGGCCTTCACGGCGCAGCTTGCCACCCTCGCCGCCGCGGCCATCCTCGCCGGGCGCGAGCGCGGGCATCTCTCCGGCGCGGACGAGGCGGCGAGGATCGCCGAGCTGGCGGAGCTGCCGCGCCTCATCACCGAGGCCCTCGGCGTGGAGGAGGCGATCGCCGCCATCGCGCAGGAGCTCGCAGGGGCGGCCCAGGCCCTCTACTTCGGTCGCGGCCCCCTCTTTCCGCTGGCGCTCGAAGGAGCGCTCAAGCTCAAGGAGATCAGCTACATCCACGCGCAGGGCTATGCCTCTGGCGAACTCAAGCACGGGCCGATCGCGCTGGTGGACGAGAATGCTCCCGTCATCGTGATCGCTCCGCGCGACAAGCTCTTCGACAAGACCGTCTCCAACATGCAGGAAGTGATGGCGAGAGGCGGGCGCGTGGTGCTGATGAGCGACGAGGCAGGGATCGCGGAAGCGGGTGACGGCGCCTGGCGCACGGTGCGCCTGCCCAAGGTCGCGGCCTGGCTCGCGCCGATCCTCTACGCCGTTCCCGTGCAGCTCCTCGCCTACCATACGGCGCTGGCCAAGGGAACGGATGTGGACCAGCCGCGCAATCTCGCCAAATCGGTCACAGTCGAGTAAAGTGGCACGGCGCCGCGGCCAACGCGGCCATACGAGGGACAAGTTGCACATGACTTTGATACGGCTCGGCTTTTTCATGGGCCTCACCGCATTGCTCGCCGGCTGCCTCGGCATCGGCAAGGATACGGATGAGGTGAAGGCGCCCGCGCGGCCTTTGGACCGGACGGTGTCGGAATGCTACACGGTGGTGCTCTTCGACGAGTTCGAAGTGAAACCGGCTGCGGATGGCGTGCCGATCGGCCATGCCGCCTTCCTCGGCGAATGGACGAACGGCGCCTGGGACGGCAAGTGGTGCCATGATCTCATCGTCTCCGAGGTGACGCCGGACGGTCGCGTGGAGCTCATGGACATGCACGCCCCCTACGAGCCCTGGAACCAGCCGGCGAGCGCGTTCCGCCGGGTCGGGCGGATCGACAATGACGGCGTGCTGCGCTTTGCGCACGGCACCACGCAGCGCAGCTACCGCATCGTGGATGGCAGGCTGGAGGCGCGGCGCTCGGGCAGCGGCGGCGAATACGTTGCCCAGCTCAAGCGCCCCTGGGACGTCCCCGTCCCCCGCCCCCGCCCCGTGGGCGTCGCCGCCGCGGCCGCGACCGACGGCTCGGGCTGAACGCAGGGCAGCCCGCTTGCGGGCCGAGGCGCAGACGCTCTGCCGAACCGCGTCTTTGTGCGGCTCGACCAGGCGATCCTCGAGCAACAGGGGCGCGGTCTCCGGTTTCCCGGTGTGCGGATCGATCCCGGCTGCGGCGGAGAGGAACCCTACGGAGCGGAATGTGGTCCGGCCGCCATGGGCCGAGCACAGCGCCGCAGGGCGCCACGGCTCTGCGCGACGCTCAGGGACGCCGCCGACGGCACGCGCACATCGGCCACGAGAGGTCGGGGCGGTGTGCGGGATGCATCGATGGGGCGCCGCGAGAACCGCTCGGCTCTCACGCCCCCAAGCGCCCCCTCCCGCGTCAGAATATGGCGCAACCTCTGAACATCAGGCGAACGCTGCCAGTCCGAAACGCGCAACGCCCGGCAGGGCCGTCCGGTCATGGCAGAGGCCACCCGGCGGAGCGACCAGGCGGCGGGAGAGCGATGCGGCGACCGGAGCGCCTCGCACTTAATCGCCGCCACCGCCCCTGCGGTGCCGAGGTCGGCATCGTAGGGCGCGCGATAGTGCAGTCGGCGGCTCCGTCCGATCCGCAATCGCGCCCGCGCATCCCCGCGAGCGAGCCTCATCGCTCGCCGCGTCACTCGAGCGTCACCCAGACCTCGTACCGGCGGAGCCAGGGGATGGTCCAGGGCGGGTTGTAGCCGGCGAAGCGCCAGTCGCCCCGATGCGCAATCCCTTCCGCGGCGAGCCAGGTGTCGAGAGCTGTGCGATTGGCCTCGCGCTTCGCGGCGGTGTTGAAGCCTGGGTAGCGGTTGACGGCGACGCGGCTGCCGGGGCGGTCCTCGATCGTCACGTTCGGGCCCGTCGGACGGGGCGCGGTCTCCGCCGTCATGCCCTCGGGCAGCACGAAGACGATGCGCCAGTCGCCCGAGCCTTCCTCGGTCAGCACCGGCGCGGTCATCGCGATCTCCTGCCCCTCGCCCTCCGTCAACACCGGCGCGGTCATCTCGATCTCGGAGGCACCCGCATTCTCGCCCGTGATGTAATCGAAGAGCATCATGAACCCTTCGCTGAGCGCGTCGTCCCACTCCCCCTCCACGGTCGCGACGGCGACGGCGAAGGGCGCGTAGGCACGGATCTCGATATCCCCGTCCACGCGCTCGAGGGCATAGGCCGGCTCCTCCGCGGCCTTGCCGCCGAAGACGGAGCAGCCGGTGGTAAAGAGCGTGGCGACAAGGAGAAGGGCGGTGCGCATCGGGCGCCTCACGAGGTTGCTGCAGTCCGGGTGCTGCGAGCCATCTTAGATGGGGCTGCGACCGCCGCGCTGCCAGGTGGCGCTGCAGGCGCCCCGCTCAGGCGCCGCCCTTCGCCGCATCACGCAGCACCCGGCGCATGATCTTGCCCGTGGCCGTCACCGGCATCTGATCGACGAAGGCCACCTCGCGCGGGGCGACATGAGGACTGACCCGCGTGCGCACCAGGGCCTTCAGCTCCGCGGCCAGCGCCTCACCGGGCACGGCATCGCCCTTTAGCGTCACGAAGGCCTTCACGATCTCGGTGCGAAGCTCGTCCGGCACGCCCACCACCGCGGCGAGGGAGACGGCGGGATGCCCGGCGAGGCAGTTCTCGATCTCCGTCGGCCCGATCCGGTAGCCCGCCGAGGTGATCACATCGTCCGTGCGGGAGGCGAAGTGGAAGTAGCCGTCCTCGTCCACCACACCCTCATCGCCCGTCAGCATCCAGTCGCCGCGGAACTTGGCCGCCGTCTTCTCCGGCTGGTTCCAGTATTCGAGGAACATCGCGGCATCGCCGCGGCGCACCGCGATCTCGCCCGTTTCGCCCGGCCCCAGCACCGCGCCGTCCGCCCCCAGCACCGCCACCTCCGAGCCCGGGAAGGGCCGGCCCATGGCGCCGGGGCGGATGGGGGCGAGCTCGGCGCAGTTGCCGAGGACGAGGTTGCACTCCGTCTGGCCGTAGAACTCGTGGATATCGAGCCCGAACGCCTCCCGCCCCCAGGCCAGCGTCTCTGCGCCGAGGCTTTCGCCGCCCGAGCCCACGCTCCGCAGCCGCGCGCCGAAGCGGGCGGGATCGGGCACCGTCTTCATCATGCGAAGGGCCGTCGGCGGCACGAAGCTGTTGCGCACGCCGTGGCGCGCCATGACGTCGAAGGCGCGCTCGGGGTCGAACTTCTCCATGCGGTGCGCGACCAGCGGCACGCCTGCGCGCAGGGCCGGCAGCGCCATGTTGCAGAGCCCGCCGATCCAGGCCCAGTCCGCGGGCGTCCAGGCGATGTCCCCCGCCCGCGGAAAGAAGCCGTGCGTCAGCTCCACGCCCGGTTCATGCCCGATCAGCACGCGGTGGCCGTGGAGCGCGCCCTTGGCAGGGCCTGTCGTGCCGGAGGTGTAGCTGATGAAGGCCGGATCTTCCGGCCCCGTCTCCGCCACGCGGATCTGCTCCCGCGCCTTGCCGAGCTCCTGCCAGAAGCCCCAGGCCGCATCCCCCGGCCGGTCGACCGAGAAGACGGTTTCGAGTGTCGGCAACTCGTCGCGCAGCGCGTTGATCTTGTGAAGGTTCGCATCGTCCGTCACCAGCGCCTTGACGCCCGCATCGCCGAGACGGTGGCTCAGCGCCTGCCCGTCGAAGAGCGTGAAGACCGGCACGACCACCGCGCCCAGCATATAGGCGGCGACATGGGTGATGATGGTCTCGGGCATCTGCGGCAGGAGGAGCCCCACCCGATCCCCGCGCGTCACCCCGTGCCCGGCGAGCGCGTTGGCAAAGCGCGCCGCGGCGCGGGAAAGCTGGATGTAGGTATAGTCGCGCCGCGCGCCGTCCGGCCTGAGGAAGATCAGCGCCAGCCGCTCGGGATCCGTCCGCGCCCATTTCTCGCATACGTCCCAGGCGATGTTGTACCGCGCCGGCAGGTCCCAGCGATGCGCCCGGCACCGCGCCTCCCAGGCATCCCCTCCATCGGCCCGCGCACCCGATCCGGAGGCGTCCCGCACCATCCCGGCCATCCATGCTCTCCAAATATGCAATGACTGCCGAGAGCGTAGGCACCCCGACGCCCGGACGCAATCGGCCGCGGGTCGGGCCGCCCTCCGAACGGACGCCATCGGGACGCGGACATTACAGGCCACGGCAAACAACTCAGTGGAGAGCAACTCGTGAAACTGCTACTCTAGATTGAAATTGAATGACGGCTCACTTTGGGATGACGCGCAATGCGACCCTGTCCGACGAGACACAGTCCGACGATCTGCCTGCTCCTCGCCCTGACGGTCAGCCTCGCCGAAGGAGCACTGGCAAGGGCACAGGCAGCGACGCTTCTCGATGAGCGCGGTCTCCGGAGCGTCGAGCGACTGTTCGACATTCGGGGCACGCTGGAGCGGGACAGTTCTCCGCCCACCTTCCAGACATTCGACTTCGGCGCCTTCGGAGGAGGGGGTCAGGTCATCATCACCGGATTGGTCCGACCCGACGAAACCGCTGTCTTCCTCTGGGGAGCCAAGGACGGGCGTCCGCTCACGTCGGACGAGTTCGGCGGCAAGGGCGGTGACTTCGCCCCGAATACCGCCTCGGCCGGTTCGTCCGGCCTTATCGAGTTCATCTTCGAGCGTTTCGCCCCGGAGCCGGGGCTGCTCTACGCAACGCTCACGCCACTCGAAGGAACCGATTTCGGCCCTGGGCCGCTCGATTTCGCCGAAGCCGCGGACTTCACCGTACCCGTTCAAATCACGCTCGATCTGGTGGCCGAGGTCCCGCTCCCCGCAAGCCTGGGCTTTCTCATCGCCGCGATGGCTGCGATCAGGGTGCTGGCCCCGTCGCGCCCTGGGCGTGGCTGAGCCCTGACGTCTCCTGCATGGCCATACGGGCATTCGTTTGGCGAGGGCGGCCCATAACTTGTCGCGTCGCCATCGCGACGGTTTGGTCTAACGACGACGCACCCTCACAGCGCGACGTTCCGTCGCCCGATCCGCGAGAGCCCCGCATCAGAATGCCCTTGGCAGGCGCGCCAGCAGCGATCGGTCGGCGCCGCAGGACCGGATCAGCCGGGTTTCGTGGCACCAAGGGCCGGAATGGCATTGGCGCGATCCGCCAGCGCTGCGAGGCGGGGATAGCCCGCGTCCAGCAGGTCGGGATTGGTGAGCGCGACAAAGTCGTAGAGCGCCATGATCGCGAGGTCCGAGCCATCCGGCTCCGCACCGCCGAAAAAGCCGTCTTCGGGCGCCATCGCCTCGAGCTGACCGAGCCCGCCGGTCACCTGCGCCGCGACCCGCTCCTGCCACGGCGCCCAGTGCAGCTCTTCGGGCCGGCGGTTCTTCTCGTAGACCATCGCCACCGCCTTGTCGGTGGTGGCCGCAGCCACCGCGATGCGCTGCAGGCAGTCGCGGCGGGCGGGGCCCGAGGGCGGAACCAGGCGCCCGTCGCCCGCCGTCTCGTCCAGCCAGTCGCAGATCGCGAAGGACTCGACGAGCACCGTCCCGTCATCGAGCACCAGCGCCGGCACCCGCGCCACCGGGTTTACTTCCTTCAGCTTCGGCAGGTCGTTCGGGTCCGTTGCCGCCAGCGCGCGCAGCTCGAAATCACGCCCCTGCAGCGCGAGCCAGCAACCGACACGGCGGACGAAGGGCGAGAGATAGCGGCCATAGAGGATCATGCGGAGCTCCCTTGGAATGCTTCTGCCTGGCGCCCCGGTGATCGCACGGGCCAATCTGTCCGCAAAGGCCGAAATCTCCTGCGCTTGTGCGCCCCGCACGCGCCGATTACGTTGCAGGCTGAGACGCTGGAGGCCTGCCCCATGAACGCGCCAACGATGCCCCCCGCCGCTGCCGCCCCCGCGCCGCTGATCGACCCTTTTGCGCGCGCGATCACCTATCTGCGCGTGAGCGTGACGGATCGCTGCGACTTTCGCTGCGTCTACTGCATGTCGGAGCACATGACGTTCCTGCCGAAGCGGGACCTGCTCACGCTCGAGGAGCTCGACCGGCTCTGCACCGCCTTCGTCGGGCTTGGCGTGCGCAAGCTGCGGATCACCGGTGGCGAGCCGCTCGTACGCAAGAACATCATGTGGTTCTTCGATCGCATGGGCCGCCATCTCGAGGCAGGCGCGCTCGATGAGCTGACGCTGACCACCAACGGCTCCCAGCTTCACCGCTTCGCCCAGCCGCTCTGGGACGCTGGCGTGCGGCGAGTGAACGTCTCGCTCGACACGCTGGATGCGGACAAGTTCAAGGCAATCACCCGCTGGGGCCGGCTCGAGGATGTGCTCCGCGGCATCGAGGCGGCCAAGGCCGTCGGCATGCGCGTCAAGATCAACGTGGTCGCGCTCAAGGGCGAGAACGAGGCGGAGCTCTTCGATCTCGTCGAGTGGTGCGCGCGGGAGGATCTCGATCTCACCTTCATCGAGGTCATGCCGATGGGCGATCTCGGCGGCTCGGGCGAGGATGGGGCCGAACGGCTGGACCAGTACTGGTCGCTCGAGGATCTGCGCGACCAGCTCTCGACCCGGCTCACGCTGACCGAGACCGCCGAGCGCTCGGGCGGGCCGGCGCGATACTTCCGCGTGGTCGAGACGGGCCAGAAGCTCGGCTTCATCACGCCACTCAGTCATAACTTCTGCGAAAGCTGCAATCGTGTGCGCCTTACCTGCACCGGTCAGCTCTACATGTGCCTCGGTCAGGACGACGATGCGGATCTGCGCCGCGTGCTCCGCGCCAGCGACGATCCTGCAGTGCTCGAGGCCGCGATCCGCGAGGCCATCAGCCGCAAGCCCAAGGGCCACGACTTCGACTATTCGCGACAGAAGGTAAGGGGTCAGGTCGGCCGGCATATGAGCCTGACCGGCGGATGATCCCGCCCGACACCGGCCGCGCGGGCCGGCTGCTGGGGGCGGAGCCGCCGCTCTGGCTCGTGCTGATCCTCGGCCTCCTCGCGGGCCTGCTCGCGTGCGGCTACTTCGTCGGTTACGGCGATCTGCTAGAGACTGCGCGCGCCGCGGCGCCTCCCGGCGATCAGGCACAGGCCATGAGCGGTGCGGTCGCCTTCCTCGGCGATGTATGGCGCTTCCCGCTCTTCGAGGTCGCGGGCTGGGTCGAGGACCGGCGGGTCAACGTGCTCTTTACGGACTCGATACCGATCTACCTGATCGCCTGGAAGCTCCTCGGCCTCGGGCCCGAGACGGCGGCGCATTATTACCTGCCCTCCTGGATGGTGATATCCTTCGCCTTTCAGGGGCTCTCGGGCGCGCTTGCGCTTCGCCTCCTCGGCGTTCGGGGCTGGCTCGCCCTCCTGGCCGGGGCCCTGATGCTCGCCAGCATGCCGTTCTTCGTCTTCCGTTTCGGGCACCTGGCGCTGGCGACCCACGGGCTCGTCCTCATCGCGATCGCGCTGGCGCTGCTGCGCTTTCCGGCGGAAGCGCGGGGCGCGGTTGTCCGCCTCGTCGCCTGGTCGGGGCTCCTGGCACTGTCGCTCCTTGTCCACCCCTACCTCTTCGCCATGGTCGGCGGGCTCTGGGCCATCTCGATTGCCGTGCTCCTCCTCCTCGCGCGGGAGGAAGGGCTGCCCCTGCCGCCCGCCGCCCTCGCCGTGGGTGTCGGCGCAACGCTGGCACTCCTCCTCGGCATCATGCTCGTCTCGGGGCATCTGAGCGGCGGTGGCAGCGGCGCCTCCGGCTTCGGACGCTTCTCCGCCAATCTCGCGACCTTCTTCATGCCGGCCGGCCGCTCCGCCTTCTTCCCGGCCGATCCCGTCTGGCCGCTGGGGCAATACGAAGGCTTCGCCTACCTGCCCGTGGGCGCCCTCCTCCTCATCGCCGCCGCCGCGGCGCTGCTGATCCGCTTCCGCCTTCCAGCGACGCTCGGCGAGGGCACCGTTCTCGGCACACGGCCCGGGCGCTGGCTTCTCGCCCTCGCCGCCGTCTTCCTCGTGATCTTCGCGGCGGGCGGCAGCTTCTACTGGTTCGAGACACAGCTCCTCACCATCAGCTACCCCCCGCCGCTCAACTGGCTCGGCGATGTCTTCCGCTCGAGCGGCCGGTTCATCTGGCTGATCGGCTACACGCTCGTCATCGTCGCCATCGCGGTGGCGGCCCTCCGCCTGCCCCGCGCCCCCGCCGCGCTCGGCATCGCCGCCGCAACGGGCCTCGCCCTCGTCGAGCTCGCGCCGATGCGGAACGAGCTGCCGAAGGGCGCCGGCACCTTCACCAGCGATCCCGGCCTCCGCGCCATCTTCCAAAGCGTGGAGCGTGTGGCGATCCACCCGGTGAAACCCTGCGGCCAGGGCCGCTCCCATGCGGACGGCGAGCTTCAATACCTCAGCGCCCGCCACGGGCTGACCCTCGCAAACTCCTTCTACTCCGCGCGCGAGGAGGTGGATTGCAGCTTGCCTGCCGCCACCGCTCTGCCCGACAGCCTGCCCGCCGACACAGCCGTCTTCATCCTCACGCCGACCTTCGCCGTCGATCTCGAGCTGGCGGGCCTCCCGCTCGCGCAATGTCGCCGCCGGCTCGACCTGACCATCTGCCTTGCCGACTGGCAGGCGCACCCCGATCTCGCAGCGGAATTCCCACCGCTCGAGATCGATCGGCTCCCGGTCCCCGTGACGCTCGCCATGGTGAAGGCGGAGAGGGCGGCGCGCTGGCTCGGCGAGGGGTTCTCCGATCCCGAGCCCTGGGGGGTCTGGAGCACGGGCACGCGCTCGACCCTCATCCTCCCGCTGGCCGAGGGTACGCCGGCCCCCGGCACCGTCACCCTGCGCGCGGGCGCCTTCCTCTTCCCGGGCGTCGGCGACGTGCCCGTGCGTCTCGCGCTCGATGCGCGCGCGGGCGACAACGCTCCGTGGCAGCCCCAGGACGAGACCGTGGCCGTCTGGCGCGAGGGCGACGGGCAACGCGAGGTGACCCTCGCAAGCGCCCTCCCCGGCGCCACCGCACTGCGCATCGTGATCGAACCCGAGGCCCCGCGCAGCCCCAGGGACGCAGGCATCAGCGATGACGACCGGCCCCTCGGTCTCTCCCTGACCGAGCTGCGCATCGCGCCCGGCGGTAGCTGATCGCAACTCCCAAGCCGCATCCCCGGTTTGGCGTAAGGCGCGAATCGACGGAGAGTGTCGGTCCCCCGGCGAAGGAGGCTTCGATGGCAACCCGTTCCCCCAGATCCCGCGCGCTCCTCGGCATCGCCCTCGCCGCGACGCTCGGCCTCCTGCCCGCGGGCGCCGCCACGGCGCAGGACGCCCGCGCAACGCCGGAGGCCGCCACCGGACGCAGCGCCAAGCCCGGCGCCGAAGCCGCGCGCCACATGATCGCCGCCGCCAACCCGCATGCTGCCGAAGCCGGGCTCGCCGTGCTGCGGCAGGGCGGCTCGGCCGCGGACGCCGCCATCGCGGCGCTCCTCGTTCTCAACGTGGTCGAGCCACAATCCTCAGGCCTCGGCGGCGGGGCCTTCGCGCTCGTTCACGGCCCCGACGGGCTCACCACCTACGATGCGCGGGAGACGGCGCCCGCACTGGCCGACGAGACGCTTTTCCTCGATGCCGCTGGCGAGCCTCTCGGCTTCTGGGACGCGGTCGCCTCCGGGCGCTCCGTCGGCGCGCCCGGCCTCGGCCGCCTCCTCGGCCTCCTCCACGAAAGACACGGCCGCCTCCCCTGGTCCCGCCTCGTCGCCCCTGCCGAGCGCCTGGCGCGGGAGGGCTTTGCCGTCTCGACCCGCCTCTCCGGATTGACCGAGCGCTATGCCGAGCGGCTCGCCGGCACCGATGCGGCGGCGGTGTTCCTGCCCGGCGGCCGTCCGCTCGCCGCCGGCAGCACGCTTCGCCAGCATCGCCTGGCCGAGACGCTGGCCCGCCTCGCCGCGGAGGGGCCCGAAATCCTCTATGGCTGGCCGGTGGGTGCTGCCATCGTCAGCGCGACGCGCGATGCGCCGTTGCCCGGCCGGCTCACCCTCGCCGATCTGCGCGCCTATCGCGTGATCGAACGGGCACCCGTCTGCATGCGCTACCGCGTGGAATGGCGGATCTGCGGCATGGGCCCGCCTTCCTCGGGCGCCACGACCGTCGGCCAGATCCTCGGCATCTACGCCGCCTTCCCGCCCGCCACGGGCGCCGACCGCGCCCATCTCCTGGCCGAAGCCTCGCGCCTCGCCTATGCGGACCGCGCGCTCTTTCTCGCCGATCCGGATGCGGTCGAAGTCCCCGTGAAGGGCCTGCTGGACACCGGCTACCTCGCCGGGCGCGCAGACCTGATCGATCCCACCACCGCCGCCACCGGTGCCGCGGCTGCCGGTGAGCCGCCGCACCGGGACGCCCGCCTGCTGGCGCCCGACCCGAGCCCCGGCACACCCGGCACCACGCATCTCTCGGTGATGGATGCGGGCGGGCTCGCGCTCTCGGTCACCGCCTCGATCGAGACGGCCTTCGGCTCCAAGCGCATGGCCGCGGGGCTTCTCCTCAACAACCAGCTCACGGACTTCTCCTTCCGCCCCGAGGGCGCGGACGGCGCCCCGGTCGCCAACGCGCCGGGCGCCTCGAAGCGGCCCCGCTCCTCCATGGCGCCGACAATGGTCTACCGCATCGGCCTGCCGGGCCAGCCGGTCATCCTCACGGGCTCACCCGGCGGCTCGCGCATTCCCGAATACGTGGTCACAAGCCTCGTCGCCCTGATCGACGACCGGCGCGACCCCGCCGCCGCGGCCGCGGCCCCTCATGTCTCGCACCGGAACCGGGAAAGCTTGGCACTCGAGGCAGACGTCCATCCGCCCGGCGCGGCCGAGGCCCTGCGCGCCCTCGGCCACGAGGTCGAGGAAGCGGAGATGACCTCGGGCCTCCACATCATCCAGCGCCGGGACGGCCGGCTCCTCGGCGGCGCCGATCCCCGCCGCGAGGGCACGGCGCTCGGCGACTGACGC
>JBCCDG010000100.1:0-15037 GCA_039030915.1 Pseudomonadota bacterium
CTTGCAATCGCCGCCGCCTACGGCATCCCGTCGCTGCCGCTTGTGGAGGGGCGGTCGCCGGGGCTCGACTGGGTAGCGCCCGAGATGGACGGTGACATCGATCTGCGCATCGCCGACCTCTTCGCGGGGCTCGGTTACCCGCGCCTGCCGGTCTGGCGTCAGCCTTCTGCGGAGGGAACGCCGTGGCAAGCGCTCATCTCCGCGATCGACTACGCGGGGGGACCGACGCAACCGCCAACGACAGCGATGCCCGGCCTGGCGCTCATGCACGCGCTTCCGCTCGGTCTTGCACCTTTGAGCCCTCCGCTCGGCGGTACGATCTGGGATCATCCGGTACTCGCTGACATCGCCTTCGCGGAAGACATCGCCGGCATGCGCGCGCGCGAACGACAGCGCGAAGTGGCGGCAGCAGCGACTTGGGCCGCCAGGCGCAATGCACTCGAACGGCGGGTCGAAGGCGACGCGCGCGACCGACATGCGAACAAGGGCCACAGCGCACTCCCCCAAACGCCGGAAAACCGCGATGCGATGTCAGGCAAGGCCTTCGCCGCTGATCCGAAAAGCAGCAACGCGGTCGCGCCCCTCGCCTCGGCTGCCCGCCTGCCTCTCGCCCTGCTCTGCGATAATACGGTTCCCTCCGCCTCGGCCTCGCGTTCCAAGCTGCGCCTGCTTCGCCTGCATCGAGCGGGTTCGGCAGAGAGCGTAGCGGGAGATACGGGCAGCACCGAAAACCGCCGCAACTGTGCCGGCGCAACAGCGACCGAAAAGGAAATCGGCGCAGCATCCGACCGACCGGTCGATGAGAGGACGGCCCCGCCGCTCGCGATCGTCGCCTCACCGGAGCACAGCGCACCGGGCGCGTGCGATCCAGCCACGCCACTCGGCTTCGCGACGCTTCGACGCCTCGGACGCGGGTTGAGCTGCCTCGAGGCGAGCATGCAGGTGGTCAGCACCTCGGCAGGTGCCAGCGCCGCGGGGTCAGAAGCCCCCGGAGCGGCGGGATCCAGCGCCGGAGCGGTCGCATTCCCAGAGAGACAGGGCACCTCCGAACACATCGCCATTGCACCTCGCAAAGTGACGGCCGGCCACGCGCCCTCCGCCGAAAACTCGCCGCATACCGGCGGCACTCCTGCGCACCAGGCTGCCCGGTCGCCGAGCTGCGAGACTGGCCAGCATCCCGCCTCGCGGTGCATCATCGACACGAGTGCATCAACGTCACCCGATGCGGCCGACCATGCGCAAGCCCGGAAGCAAAGCTGCGGTCACGTGCGGACAGCCGGCGCGGGCCTCCGGGCAACTGACATGCCTCGCGCCACTCCGAGACATTTTGCGGTGCCGCCCTCAGCCGCCGTGGCCGTGCCACTTTGCTGGGCCGCCGGCGCCAGAAGCGATGGCTTTGCCAATCTGGGGGACGCCCTCAGCGCCGTCGTCGTCGCCGCGCTTTCGGGCCTCCCGGTCCGGCACATGGCGGCGCGAAGCCCGGTCGAGCGGCTTGCCGCGGTTGGGACCATCGGCCACAGCCTCAAGGGCGGTCATGTTCATCTCTGGGGCAGCGGCCTCGACGCCACGCTCCATCCCGAGCGCGACGGGCCGTGGTCTCCGCCCCGCGACACGCGCTTTACGGTTCACGCCACCCGCGGCCCGGAAACGGCGGCGACGCTGCGCCGCCACGGGATACCTGCACCGGAGACCTTCGGCGACCCCGTGCACCTCCTGCCGCGGCTCTGGCCGCTTGACCATGTTGCCCGTGACTACGAGCTCGGCATCGTGCTGCACCTCTCCGAACTCGACGAGAAAAGCCCGAGAGGCCGAGCCCGACCCGACTATCTCCGCTATCAGGTGCCAGAGAGCCTCGCGGGCAGCGTGCGGCTCATCAACATGTATGCCGACAGCAGCCTCGCCGCCTTCGAAGCCAAAATCGCCGAGATCGTCGCCTGCAAACGAATCCTCTCGACATCGCTCCACGGGCTGGTGATCGCGGACGCCTACGGCATACCCAGCGCCTGGTTCAGCTTCTTCGGGCACGGGCTGACCATGATCGATCTGCTCGACCCAACGAGTCGGATCGACCACCGCATGCGGGACCTCTACGGCGCGTTTGATTGGCACGAAGCGCCAGTCTTCGCGACGCCTCGGCATCAGCCCACAGACTTCGACGCGGCCATCAAGGCCATCGACGAAGCCGTGCATCCGTCCGGTTTCGATCCCTCACCGCTTATCGAAGCCTTTCCCGGCCCGCTCGGCGTCGATCCCGACAGCGCCCGGTGGCCGCTCCCCCAATGCGAGCTCGACGGAGTGATCCTGTGACAAGCTCTCCATCAGCCGCACGGCACATCACTGCCGACGATGACCTTTCGGCACCGGAAACCCCACTTCGCCGCATCGCCGCGCAACAGGATGCGGGGGACATATCCGGAGCGAACACGGCGTCAGGGGCCCGACTCGTTGGTGCTCCGACGCGAGGGCGTCTGGCGGACGACAAATCAGGAGGCGTTGCGGGCACTGCTGCACCGGCGGCCGACCGGTCCCACGGCCCTGCCGTGGCCTCCTCGCCGTCCGGATGGAAAAGCCCGCACGTTACGCAATCGGCCGGCACGAGCGAGAACGCGCCTGCGCCCTCCTCCGCGACGCAAGCCCCGAAGGCGGCGACCGAGCCTTCGCCCACCGCACGCGACACCGACAGTCTCTCCAAAGCAGATATCTATGCGGGCGAGATCGCGCTCTTGCGGCGGGTTGCCGCCAGCTTCCCGTTCACACGCTATGCACAGCTTGAGGCCATCGCCGCGCAGCGGCCTGACGTTGGGGACACGGGCGTCGATCCCGAGCCCGCGGGCGAAGAGCGCCTCGGCCCGCGAACCCGACTTGCGCTACAGCCGGAGCGCGGTGGACCGGATGGGGAACCCGGTAGCGGCATCCCCTTAAGCCGATACATGGCGCACGCCGCTGTCATCGGTCGCCCGCTGTCGGACGCAGACCTCACAAGCCCGTGGGGCAGCGTCCGCTTCGCCACCGCCTATGCGGCGCGGGGTCCAGGCGCACTGCGCGGCACCGCACCGATTGGCGCCGCGCTCACGGCCGCACTCAACGCTGACGCCGGCGGGCCATGGGATGGCGGCCCCCGCATGAGCCGGCTCATCGCAAGCGAGGCCCGCGCGGCGGCGCCGGCGCTAGCGGTAACGGGTAGCGACAGCGCCATCATCGACTGGTGGGTCCACGCCCATGCCGGCGCGAGCCCCGTTTCGGGGGTGCTGACACCACCATGGCTCGTCGAACGACTTGTTGCTGTGCCAGTGGCCGGGGCAGGCGCGCCGTTCCCCCTTGGCGCGGCGCTACTGGCGATCCACAGTGGCTCCGAGACCTATCGGCGGGCTTACCGGCTGGAGAAGTCTGCGGACCGCGTGGCCTTCGTCTTCGATCTCCTGCTCCATGTCTTCGACACGCCCACCCGACGGCTGGCCTTCAACCCGGCGGCGGTCGACTGGTTCGGCGCACCGCCCGCAGGCGCGCCTGCATCCCTCACCCGGTTCGAGCTGTTGGTCGCCACCGCTATCGGACGCCCAATGCCAATGAACGCAGAGGAAGCCGAAGCGCTCGCCCTCTGGTATCGCGCCCAGGCCTGTCGGGCGTTTCCGCAGTTCGGCGCCTTCGCAAGCCTGCCTGAGCGGGACTGGTGCTCGAGGGACCGCAAGCTCGAGCTCGTCGGCCTCGTTCGGTCGAGCACCGGCCTCGGACAGAACCTTGCGATGAGCGCCGAGGCTTTGCGGCTCGCCGGCGTGCCCCTACGACTGCGCGACAGCGAGGAAGGCTTCAGGGAATGCTCAACAGCCAAGGCAACCGCCACACCTTCATCGCTCGCGCCGCTCGCCGCGTCCGGAGGCGGAACCATTATCAACCCCGTGCCTGCCGGGGAGCCGGATCGACCGCCGTCCGTCGCTGAGACGCCGCTCGACCCGCCGCCGACCCTGCCCGGGATGTCCAGTGATGTATTCGGGACCCCGCCGCGGCCGGCCTGCCTGATCGCTGCGGAAGCGCCCTCGCCATTCGCAGGGGCACCGCTGCCCTGCGGAGCACAGCGGACGCTGTCGCCGTCTGAAGCGGCAGCGAACGCTTTCACCGACAACACCCCCATCGCGGCCCGTTTCGTTGGCGAGGACTGGGGAGATCATCTGCCCCCCTCCCTCCGCCCACGGCGCAAGGCCCTCCTCCTCCACCTCAACGCCGACGAGGCGCCGCAGGTGCTCTGCAATCCGCTCTTCGACCGAGAAGACGCGCTGCACACCATCGCCTTCTTGCTGTGGGAGCTCGAGGCGGTGCCCCGTGCCCATCGCCTCTGCCTTGATATCGTCGACGAGATCTGGTGTCCGACCCGCTACGTTGCGGACATCTACCGCCCACACACCGATGCAAAGGTCGTCACCGTCGGAAAGGGCATCAGTCTGCCGACGCCGCAACGCATCGACCGCGCCCGTTTCGGCCTACCCGAGCGCGCCTTCGTCTTCCTCGTCAGTTTCGACTTCCATTCCTCCGTCGAGCGCAAGAACCCGCTGGCGGCCGTGCGTGCCTTCCGACGGGCGTTCGACGGCGCGTGGGGCGATAGCGCCGTGCATCTCGTCATCAAGACGACGCCCCCGGTCGCAGATCATTGGGGCGACCCGAACGGCATGTGGCCTCGCATACTGGCCGAAGCCGAGGCCGATCCGCGCATCGTCCTCGTCAGCGAGCATCTGCCGTTTCGCGTGCTTCTGGGTCTTATCGAGAGCGCTGACTGCCTCGTCTCTCCGCACCGCGCGGAGGGTTTCGGCTATATGCCGGCCTACGCGCTGAGCCTAGGCCGGCCGGTTATCGCGACGGACTACTCCGGAACACGCGACTTCGTGAGCGACGCGACGGGCTATCCGGTGCCGTGGACTGCCCGTGCCGTCGCGCCAGGTGAGAGCATCCTGGCGGTAGAGGACGCCTTCTGGGCCGACGTGGACGTCGATGCCCTGGCGCGCGCCATGCGCCGGCTGCGCGATCGCCCGCTCGAGGCGCGCTCGCGAGCCGCTGCCGGGCAGCGCTTGATGGCAGCCGAATACTCGATGGCGGCCTGTGCTGCCCGATACCGCGCTGCACTCGCCGCATCGGGGGTGATCTGATGACGCTCGCCGACGCTGCCACCGCATTGAGGGAGCGCCTTGCCTATGGGGCATCCGCTCCGCCCTCTGCGCCGACATGCTTTGGCCAGCATCCAACGCCAAGCACGACTTGCACTTCCACGGTCATGCGGGCGCAAGGCGCCGGCGGCGCCGCGCCTGCCATCACCGCGAAGGCGGGTGAGGCGGGACGACCTGCGGAAATCGGTCGGGCCGAGGAGCGACCTCCGCTCATCGCAGCACTCGGACTTCGCAAGCGATCTGGCCGGACCGCCGTGCTCGCGGGGGCCTCCGCCGTCTTCCGGCGCGGCGAGCTCACTGCCGTCCTCGGCCGGCGCGGCGCGGGACGGAGCACGCTGGCATCGATCCTGGCGGGACAGAGACTGCCGGACGCCGGACGGGTCTGGCGAAATGGCCGTGTCGCACCGCTCATCGGGCATTCCGCCGCCTTCGGCGCCACCGGCAGCGTGCGGCGCGACCTCGGCCTGCGCGCCGCCGCCGCCGGCATCGACGGTCGGCGCTACACGGGCGAGGTGGCGGCGCTCATCCGCGATGCGCGCCTTCTCGATCGGCCGTTCGAGCGGCTCGACGGACAGGCGCGCGCCGCGCTCCTCCACGCGGCTGCATGGTGCGCTCCCGCGGAGATCTACATCGCCGATGGCGCGCTCGTTCCCGCCGCAGGCCCCGGTTTCGCTGCGCTGAATGAGCGCTTGGCTGCGGCGCGCAAGCACAGCGCCGTTATCTGGTTGACTTCCGGCGTCAGCATGATGCGCGCCATCGACCCTGACCGCATCCTGATGCTGGAAGACGGCGCGCTTCACCCCATCCCCGATCTCGACAGCGCCATCGCGCTCTTCGACCAGAAGCCCGCAAAAGCGCGTGGCGCGTGGCGCGGCGACGTGGGCGCCAGTGCCGCGACCGGAGCACAACCCCCTGGCTCCGACGCTTCCGCAGGCTCCAGATCGGGAATTTCTCCGGAAAACACTGCAGTAAACCCTCCCGAAGGCAATGCGGTGACCAGCTCGGCGGCATCGGCGTCGGCCTCGCACAGCGAACCTGCATCTCCAACCAAGACCGCCGCCAAGCCGGCCGACCGTATCGAGATGCGCAACGCAGCGGGCGCGACGCAGCGACAGGGACGGGTTTCGCCCGCTCAGAACCCGCCGACTCCAGGGCGTCGTCTCTGCTCGACGGCTGCGGATGCGGAAGAAAACGGGGCGCTGCTCGTCCTCTCCGCGAAGGCGATCTCAAGGCTCGAGGCAAGCTCTTCAGGTGCACGCAAGACCAGGAGCCGTGTGCAGCAGCCCCGCACGCCGACAACTGTCACCCACAGCGCAAGCGAGGCTCAGCGAAACGCCGACCGGTTCACGGCGACGCCGCGGGACGTTGCTGCGGCCCGGTGCGACGAAGCAGCTCGGGAGCACTCGGCAGTGTCGCGAGGCATCAGGGCCACCGACATCAGCCCGCGAGGCATCGAGAAGAGCGCTGCTCACGTTGGACCAGCGAAGCCGGAAGAGAGAGCGACCGAACGCCCGGATGGCGTTCCCCGCGAGCCGGCGGCGCAGCTTTCGGCGCCCACCGCCGGCCCCGATCTGGCGCCCGCATACCGAACGCTCTTTCGTGGCAGGCGCCCGAGGTGCGCATCCGAAACCGCGGCGGGGTCGGCAGGAACCGGACAACCGTCGCCGAAGCCGCTTCCCGCTACGGCAGCCTTGCGAAGGAATGCCGGCAGCGATGCCCGCGGCGAGAAGCCGGCGCGCCCAGGGGCAGACCGTCCTAAGGCGTCCGCAGCGCGGCGAGGAACACCCGGCCCATGACCCAGAGCAGGAACACCGCGACCGTAACCTTGAGCACTTCGGTCGCCCGCGCCGGCGCCGTCGAGGTCAGCGCGCGGCGCGGCGGCACGAAGACGATGAGATGCGCTCGGCCAAGCGTTGCCTGCGCCTGTGCCTGCTGTTGCAGGCCGAGCGTCGCGATATAGCTGTCGAGGGCGATTTGATACTCATTCTGCAACCGCTCGAAATCCGTGAGCTGCACCGGAAGGGCGCTATCCGCCTCGAGCCCGCCGACGGTCGCCCGCGTGTTGGCGATCTGCGCCTCGAGGGACTGGACCTGCTCGCGGAGCCGCCTGACCTGCGGAGAGTTCGGTACGGTCTCGATCAGCGTTCTCAGCCGCACGCGCAGCGCCGTGAGCTCGCCGGTGAGCTGTGCGATCGTGGCGCTGTTGAGCTCCGCCTCCTGCGTAGGCGAGACGGTGAGCGTGCGCCGGCGGAATGCCTCGATCGCGTCAAGCGTCTCGCGCAACCGGCTTTCGGCGAGCGCGAACTCTCCGTTCACGTAGGCCAGCATCTCGTTCTGTTGCTGCTCCGACAGCCGGTCCACCAGATCGTCGAGCATCGCGACCAGCGCATTGGCCACCGCCAGACTGTCCTCCGGCCGGAACAGGTGCACCTCGAGATGGGTAATGCCGGTCAGCACGTCGAAACGGAGGTCAAGCGCCGCGTTCCAGAAGCCGAGGAGCGCCTCGGGCGGCATGGCCGGATCGTAGGCACGCACCGGGTCGCCCCCATCGCGCCCCAGCATGGCGCGCAGATCGAGCCGCGCCTCAAGATCCGCCAGCGCCGCCTCCGAGCGCAGATAATCCTCAAGGATGAAGCCGTCCGAGAGCGCCGCGGCAAAGCCCGCACCCTGCACGCTTCCCGCCTCGGCGCTCTCGACGCCCTGACCGCCGCGGATGGCGTAGCGCAGTCCGCTCACATACCGGTTCGCCGCCACTTCGTAATAGTACCAGGCCACGGCGAGCACCGGCACCGCCACGAACAGCAGGAACCCGAGCACCGCCCAGCCATAGGAGCGGCGCGGCAACTCGAAAGGCGCAGTCGCCGCCATCGGACCATCGAGCGTCGTCATCGGAGCCTCCCTCAACCGGGCGGCACTCCTCTGCGCCGCCGCGTGGAAGAGAGCGCCAACATGGTAAGGATTGTGTGAATTGTCCGGAACGCCCGCCACTCTGCCACCCGCCATCGAACCATCGGCACCGCCCCGTGCTCTCGTGATCGGCACCTTTCCCCCGATCGATGGGGCGGCAGCTGCGACCTCGGTCTCTGCCGTCGCGCGCCTCCTCGAAGCCGGATATGCGGTCGAAACAGTGTCGGCCTCGGGGCATGGGGACGCGCATCTCGCGCTCGATTTTCAGAAGACCTACGCACTCCGACGGTTTCGTGCAGCGCTAAGGGCGGGCCCACCGGTCGCATGGCTTGTGGTCGTGCCGGGCGCGCTGGTGATGCGGCAGCCCGACAGGCTCGCCCGGGCCTTCGCGCTTTTGCAGCAGCTATTCACCCTGCTCTGGATCGCGACACACGCCAGCAGGGTGAGCGTCGATCTGAGCGAGCCAGGCGACAGGGCGCGGGGCTGGGCACCGGCCGCCGCCGTTGCCGCGCCGCTCCTCAGGCTCGGCGGTGCCGGGCGCCTGCGCTCCCTGCCAGACACCGCCGGGGAGCTGGCCGAAGCAGCGCGGCTCGCATCCGTGGGTGCCGCCAGCGAAGATGAGCGCACCATTGCCGCGGGTCTTCTGGCATGCCTTTCCGATACGGACTTTCTGCGCGACACCGCGGCGTTCCGTTCGGTGACGGAGCACCTCTCTTCAACCCCTCGGAGCCGAGCGCTCACCGCAGCACTAAGGCCCTGTCCGCGTTGGGCGTATGGCGGCACCCCTCAGCCGGCGTGGATGACGCAGCTCCGCGCCGCGCGCGCGGCAATACCGCGCCTCGGCACAGCAGGGCCGGCGGCGGGGGGCGTCCTGCGCCGCTGGGCGCTTACAGAGCTTTCAGGCGACAGCGCGCTCGCGGGGATGGCCGCGACGCTGCGGGCTGCCGCATCCCCGACGGGCGCGACCTTGCCGACGGGACCGCGGAGCGCATGGCGTCGCCCCTCGGCGACCTTTGCCGCCTGGGCCGGCATCGCGCGGAGCGGCGCGCTCACCCAGCCGCTTCTCCCGAGCACACCCGCCTCCGCGCCAGTGAAGGCCTTTGCCGCCCTCCTGCCGGCTCTCGCGCCCTTGGCCGAGCAAAGAGAGGCAAAAGCGGCCGCCCGCCCCTATTCCGAGCTCACCCATACCGAAACCCTGACGCGACCGTTTCAGGAGGCTGCATGCGAGCAGCGGGGATGGGCGACCGCCGAAGGCCTCCACAGCCGAACCGCATCGGAAGCGATGCGGACCGGAACGACGGCTCCCGCAGAGTGGCGGCTTACGCCGCTCGGTCTTGCGATTGCCTTCGCCGCGGGTCTGCCCGGTGGCCTGCCCGCGCCCGGCAGAACGATGCCAGAGGCTCTGCTCTCGCTTTTCAAGCGAATGATGAGAGGCGCCCCGGACATCGCCGGCGCACTCGGCGCCCCGGCGCCCGGCAGCGCGGCGCGGCAGCAGGATGGGGGCGACGCACCGCTCTTTCTCATCGGCCACGCCAATCGCGACATGGGCCTGGGCGCCAACCTCGCGATGACCGCCGATGCGCTCGCCACCGCCGGCGTTGCAGCGACGGCGCTCTCGGCGGATAACGGGCTCGAAGCCCTGCCGATGCCGCATTGCACCACGATCCGAAGACACGCGGGCCAGCCTGCGGCGATCCTGCATCTCAATGCCGACCGGGTGCCGCCCGTGCTCCTCCATCGCCGTCTCGCCGGGGGTCGGCAGCCTTTGTTGGCCATCGGCTTCCTGCTCTGGGAGTTTGAGCGGCTGCCGGAAGCGCACGCCCTTGCCGTGGAGATGCTGCACGAGATCTGGGCGCCAACCCCCTTCGTGGCCGAGGCCTATGCGGAGGCCGCCGCGCGCGCGGGCACGACGCTTCGCGTCATGGGCAAGGCGGTGCTAGACGGCCCGGTGGCGGCGCTGAACCGCGCGACGCTCGGCCTGCCTGCGGAACCGTTCCTATTCCTCGCAAGCTTCGACATGCATTCGTCCGTGGAGCGCAAGAACCCGCTCGCGCTCGTCCGCGCCTTCCAGGATGCCTTTCCGACCAAGGGCGCCGGCGCATCGGATGTGGCACTGGCGATCAAGACTACGGATGTGCTGCGCGGGCATTGGGGCGACCCGCATGATCAGTGGCGGGCAATCGAGGCCGCCGCTGCGGCGGACAGCCGCATTCGCCTGCTGACCGGCCGGATGACACCGGAGCGCTATCGCGGCCTTCTCGCGCTGGCGGACGTCTATGTCTCCACCCACCGCGCCGAGGGGTTCGGCTACGGCCCCGCTGAGGCGATGCTGCGGGGCAAGCCGGTGATCGTGACCGATTGGTCGGGCACCCGCGCCTTCTGCACCGAGCGCTCCGCCTTCCCGGTGCCGTGCCGCAGGGTTCCCGTGCGCCCTGGCGAGACAATCCTGCCCGTCCCTGGCGCGCATTGGGCGGATATCGACCACGACGCCCTCGTCGCGACGCTGCGGCGCGTCAGGGAGGATCCGGAGGGTCGCGATGCACGCGCCGCCGCAGGGGCGGACCTCATCCGGCGGGAATACGGGCTGACCGCCCATGCCCAGCGTCTCTCGAGCCGGCTCGAGGCGCTCGGGATCCTCACGCCCGTCGAAGCTGGGGACGCCACGCTTTGCGGACAGTCCGCGGCATGACCGGCGCCACCGTCGCTCCCAGCGACGCGCCGGGGCCGATCGCCGGCGCAACCGAGCCGGAACCCCAAGCGGTCCGGCGCGCGGCCGAAAGGCCGGCAACCCCGATTTGCGGCGACGCCCCGGCCCGCCCGGCATCGCCCGCAGCCGAGGGTATTCCCACCGCCCTTGCCGACCCGACGCTGGGGGGCGGGAAAGCGGTCTTGGCGCAGGCAGGGCTGATCGCCGGGCGCCAAGCCGCCCGCGTCCTCTCCGCCGCGGGCTGGGTGCTCGGCAATGCGGCGATCCGCGCCGAGGGGCACGTTCATCTTGCAGTCTGGGGCAGGCGACGCGCGGCGATCCCCGGGCTCAGGGCGGCGGCCCTGATGGGTCGACCGGTGCTGACGCTTGAGGACGGATATCTCCGTGGAATCCGTCCGCCACCGCGCCGGGGCTTCCGCTGGCACCGCGAAGCCCACCGATCGCCTTCCGCCTGCCCGCCCCTTTCGATGATGCTGGACGACCGTGGCATCGCGCTCGATGCGGCGGCACCGTCCCGGCTCGAGGCCCTCATCGCCGCCCTCTCCGCCGGCCCGCTTCCAGAAGCGTTGGCGGAACGCGCGGACGCCGGCCTCGCCCGGCTCCGCCGCCTCGGGCTCTCGAAATACACGCCGTTCGCGCGGGCCGCACTCCGGCTGCCGCGCCCGGGCTATGTGCTGGTCATCGATCAGCTTCGGGGCGACGCCTCGGTGGCCCTCGGCGGCGCGGGCCCCGCCAGCTTCGCAGCCATGCTCGCCGCGGCGCGGGTGGAGAATCAGGGCGCACGTATCGTCGTCAAGTCCCATCCCGCGGCGGCGGGGCGCCAGGGCCACTACACCGCAGCCGACCTTCGCCCGGGGGAAACGCTGCTGACCGAAGCCGTAAACCCCTGGGACCTCGTGGAGGGCGCCGCCCGGGTCTATGCCGTCAGCTCCCAGCTCGGCTACGAGGCGCTGTTGGCCGGGCATGAGACGCGGCTCTTCGGGCTGCCGTTCTATGCGGGCTGGGGGCTGACGTCGGATCAGCTCTCTCTGCCGCGCTTCGCCACGGCCCGCGCCGCCCGGCCGACGCGCCTCGCGCTCTTTGCCGCCACGCATCTTCTTGGCCCGCTTTATTGGTCGCCCTACGATCAGCGCCTCGCCAGCTTCGAGGAAACGCTCGACTGCCTGGAGGCGCTGGCTGCGGCCGGGCAGGGGGATCACGCTTCCGGGCGAGCCCTCACATCGGCGCAGTATGGCGGGTTTTCCCCTTGGAAGCGGCGGCATCTCGCGCGCTTCGGCCCACACTACGCGGACGGAGCGCGCCACCACGGCGACCCTGCCCGCGCAATCACTGCCGGCCGCAGAGCGATGCGAGGCGCGCTGGCGTCGTCTTCCGAAGGCGGTACGTCGCCACCGCGGGTCTGGCTCTGGGCCAGCCGCACGGCGCCCGATCAGCTTGCCCGCGGACATGCCGCCGGCGTTCCTGCAGGCATGGTCGAGGACGGCTTTCTACGCTCCGTCGGCCTCGGCGCCCGGCTGACGGATGCGGCATCGCTGGTCTTCGATGATCTCGGCATCCACTACGATCCGGCACGGTCCTCCCGGCTCGAAAAGCTGATCGAGGAGGCAGCGGCCTTCGACATCGCCGATCCCCGACTCGCCCGTGCGGCCGCGCTGGTGGCCTGTATCCGGGCCGCGGGCGTCACCAAGTACAACCTCGACCGGCTCGCACCGGCGGCGCCGACGCTACGGGTTCCCGCCGGAGCCGGAGAACGACGACAGTTGGTTCTGGTGCCGGGCCAGGTTGCGGACGACGCATCCGTTCGCCTCGGCACGGCCGGCGCGGAAGTGACCACCAACCTCGCCCTCCTGCGCGCGGCACGGGCCGCCTGTCCGGACGCGTTCATCGTCTACAAGCCGCACCCCGACGTCGAGGCTGGCCTTCGCTTCGGTGCGATCCCCTCCGCAGAGGCCGGCAAGCTCGCCGATCTCGTCGCGAGGCAAACGCCTGCAGCATGGCTGCTAGAACGGGCGGATGCGGTCTGGACCATGACCTCGCTGATGGGGTTCGAGGCGCTTCTGCGGGGCATCCCTGTCACCTGCCTGGGCGCACCCTTCTACGCGGGATGGGGCCTGACGACGGATCGCGGGCCCGTGCCGACACGACGACAGGCACGCCCCACGCTCGAAGCGCTCGCCTGGGCGGCACTCATCGCCTACCCGCGCTATGTCGATCCGCTGAGCGGGCTGCCGGCACCGCCCGAGATCGTCCTCGCCCGCCTCGCCGCCGGCACACCACCGGGTCGGGGCGGCCTGGTGCGCAAAGCCGTGGCCGCCGGTCAGGACGGTCTCGCGCGTCTCGGCCTCGTGCGCTGGCGCTGATCCGAGGGATCGCTTCTCCCGCTCAAAGCGCGGTTCAGGCGATCTCGAGCCCCCCGGAAATCGCCGTTTCGGTCACGAGGTCGAAGAGGCTCGCAGCATAGCTCCGAGGCAGGAGAAGCTCGATCGTTTCCTCCCGCGCCAGCGCCACGACCGCCACCCGGCCGAGGACGACCGTGGCGACGCTGCCCGCCGGGAAGGCCCCGGCGCGCCAGTCGAGCGCGGAGAGACGGGACATCAACGGCGCGCGCGACGGCCCGGCGATCTCGATCCGCGTGCGTGCGTGGCCGAGATCGAGGAGCGTACCATCGTGCCCGTCGACGCTCGGCGCGGCGAACGGACCATCGGGCTCGGCAAGAACGAGCCAGCGCAAGGGCTCGGTGCGGAGTGCGACGATGCCGCCCTTGCCGGCCGCACGCCCGGGACCGGGCGCAGCAGCGCCGGTCGCGGTAGCGACCGCTTCTGCCATCGTGGGCAACCGATCGGTCCACGCTGTCAGCTGCCAGAGCGCCCCGATCGGCACATCCCGAAGGGTCACGCCAGGGCCGTCGATCCCGTCCGGCACAGCGCGTCGAGGCGACGCGCGCCCATCGAGCGCGCTGGCGGCAACAGGCGCGCCGGGCACGCCGGCAGGCGGCGCGGCCAACGGATCGATTTCGCTGCGTTCAGACATGCATCCGCGCCCCTTCAGGGTCGAAGCGATGGGGCGAGAGCACGCGCGCGCGACAGCGACGGCCTCGCACGGGCTCGGCAACGTCGATCTCGCGACCCTCCCACGCAGCCGCGCCGCCCTCGACGAAACCGATACCGAGCCAGCCGCCGAGCGCCGGGCTCTCGGTCACACCCGTGATCCAGCCGACACCGTGGCCTTCGTTGCCGCCCATCGGCGCATCGGGGTCCGCCAGCACCGCGCCGCCGGAGAAACGGGTCCCCGCCTCGATCGGCACCACGTGGACGAGCTGCGGCCGGCCTTCCCCGGCAAGCCGGGGGCGCTTCCTCATCACCGCACCGATGAAGGGTTTCTTGGTCGAGGCCATGCGGCCGAGCCCCGCATCCTCGAGCGTCATGCGCCCGTCGAGCTCCGCGCCGGTGACGTGCCCCTTCTCTATCCGGAGCGTACCGAGTGCCTCGAGCCCGTAGGGCGCACCGCCTTCCGCCGCGCAGGCCCCCACGAGAGCATCCCATGTCGCGTGCCCCCAGCCTGCGGGCACATAGACCTCGAACGCAAGCTCACCGGAGAAGCTGATGCGCGCGAGAAGCGCAGGCACCTCGCCGCCCTCGACGCGCAGGACCGCGCGCGTGATCCCCATGAAGGGCAGCGCCCCCGCCGAGACGTCGCCACTGCCGTCGCCCGGAGCCAGCACGCGCTCCAGAACCGCCCGCGCGCGGGGGCCGGCCACAGCGGTGCCAGCCCACTGATCGGTGACGCTCGCCACATGGACCCGTAGCTCGGGCCAGCGCCAGGCGAGCAGTTCCTCGAGCCAGACCATCACATGCCCCGCCTGCGCCGTGGTGCATGTCATGAGGAACCGGTCCTCCGCCAGACGCCAGCTCACCCCGTCATCGAGCACGATGCCGTCATCGCGCAACATCACGCCGTAGCGGCACTTCATGACCGGCAGCTTTGCGAAGCCGTTGACGTAGACACGGTTCAGGAACTCGGCGGCGTCCGGTCCCTGGATGTCGATCTTGCCAAGGGTCGAGACATCGACGATCCCGCAGGTCGCCCGCACCGTACGCGCCTCGCGGAGATAGGCGGCCTCGGTCCCCTCGCCCTCGCGCGGGTAGTACCAGGCACGCTTCCAGGCACCCGCGTCGGTGAAGGGCGCGCCCATCGCCTCATGCGCCGTATGCATCGGCGTGCGCCTGATCACCTGCCAGTGCGCGCCCCGGCTGCGCCCCGCCAGGACGCC
>JBCCDG010000101.1:0-14999 GCA_039030915.1 Pseudomonadota bacterium
ACCAGCAGTTCCTCTACCAGCAGGACGACATGCTGGTTTTCATGGACAACGAGACCTTCGAGCAGATCGAGCTGCCAGCGGATATCCTGGGCGACCGGCGGCCCTTCCTGCAGGACGGCATGACCGTGACCATCGAGTATTACGAGGCCGAAGCGCTCTCGGCCTCGCTGCCGGAGAAGGTGGTCTGCCAGATCGCGGAGACGGAACCCGTGGTGAAGGGCCAGACGGCGGCTAACAGCTACAAGCCCGCGGTTCTGGAGAACGGCGTGCGCGTGATGGTGCCCCCCTTCGTCGGCCAGGACGAGAAGATCGTGGTCAACACCGAGACCTTCGAATACGTCGAGCGCGCGAACTAGGCGCCTGCCCGACGCCATCCTTAGCGCCGCCGCGGGCGGGGGAGGCCCGAGTGGCGCAGATGTCGCCCAACCTGAACGTCATGATCCGTGCGGCGCGCAAGGCCGGGCGGCAGCTGGTGCGCGACTTCGGCGAGGTCGAGAACCTGCAGGTCTCGATGAAGGGCGCGGGCGACTTCGTCTCGAACGCCGACCGCAAGGCGGAGGAGACGGTTCGCCGGATGTTGATGGAGGCCAGGCCCAACTACGGCTGGC
This sequence comes from Pseudomonadota bacterium, assembly GCA_039030915.1. Taxonomy (GTDB): domain Bacteria; phylum Pseudomonadota; class Alphaproteobacteria; order Rhodobacterales; family Rhodobacteraceae; genus Thermohalobaculum. Next base: position 609 of record JBCCDG010000101.1, read on the forward strand.
TCGGCGAGGAGAGCGAGCCCGTCGCGGGCAAGGACCCCACCCGGCGCTGGATCGTCGACCCGCTGGACGGCACCACGAACTTCCTTCACGGCATCCCGCACTGGGCCATCTCCATCGGGCTCGAGCATCGCGGCAAGATGGCGGCGGGTGTGGTCTACGACCCGGTGAAGGACGAGATGTTCGTGGCGGAGGAGGGCGCGGGCGCCTGGCTCAACGACCGCCGCATCCGCGTTTCTGCCAGGCGGGAACTGGTCGGCGCGGTATTCGCGACAGGGCTGCCCTTCGGCACGAAGACGACGCTTCCGGAGATGTTCAAGGACCTCACCGTGCTTCTGCCGCGCACGGCGGGCGTGCGCCGGATGGGGAGCGCGGCGCTTGACCTCGCCTACGTGGCGGCGGGCCGCTATGACGGATACTGGGAGCGCGAGATCCAGCCCTGGGACATTGCGGCGGGCGTGGCGCTGGTCAAGGAGGCGGGCGGGCTGGTGGGCCGGCTCGGCGCGGAGGCGGCGGGCGAGAGCGGGGTGCTCGAGGCCGGACGGGTCGTCGCCGCCAACGCGGAGCTCTACGAGGCGTTTCACGGGCTCATCAGCGGTTAACCATCCTGCAGTCTTCCATGCAGTATGGTCACAGAGGCACCCCGCCCGCGCGGGATGAAGGCTGCCCCGCCCATGCCGCTGGCATAAGTCCGCAGGCGCGTTAAGGTTAGCCCAAGCGATCTGAGGGGACGTGACGGGACGATGAGCCTGATCGACGCGGTTGAGCGGCGGGAAGTCCGTCCGGAATTCTCGCCTCCGGTGCGGCAGGTGCCGGCCATGGTGATCGTCCTCGTGCTCGTCGGGACGGCGGGTGGGCTGCTGGCGCAGCAGATCGCGACGGTCTTCTCCGCGAACCCGTACCTCAACGCGGTGATCGGCGGCGTCTTCGTCGTGGGCGTGATCGCGACCTTCTGGCAGATCGGGCAGCTCTCCTCGGCCGTGCGCTGGCTGAAGGAGGTCGACAACAATCTCGCGGAGGGTCACAAGCCGCCGCGCCTCCTCGCCGCCATGGCGCCGATGATGCGCGAGAAGCGGATGAAGAAGCGGCTGGCCGCAAGCTCCACCCGCACGATCCTCGACAGCGTCTCCACGCGGCTCGACGAAGCGCGGGACATTACGCGCTACATCACGACGCTCCTCATCTTCATCGGCCTGCTCGGTACGTTCTGGGGGCTGTCCCAGACCGTGCCGGCGGTGGTCGAGACCATCGGGACGCTGGCGCCGCAGGACGGGGAGCCGTTCAACTTCGCAGCACTGATGACCGGGCTGGAAAAGCAGCTTGGCGGTATGGGCACGGCCTTTGCGTCCTCGCTGCTGGGCCTCGCCGGCAGCCTCGTCGTCGGGCTCCTCGAGCTTTTCGCGGGGCACGGGCAGAACCGCTTTTTCCGCGAGCTCGAGGAATGGCTCGCGAGTTTCACGCGCCTCGGTCTCGTCAACGAGGGCGAGGGACCGGACAGTGCGCTGGTCGCGCTCCTCGAGCGGGTCGACGAGGGGCTGGAGAAGACGACCGAGTTCGCCACCAAGGCCGAGGTCGCCCGTATCGAGGCGGAGAACCGGCTCGCCCGTGCGGCGGATGTGGTGGCGGAGATGGCGACGCAGATCGAGCACGAGCGCTCCGCTGTCGCGCAGATGGTCTCGGAGCTGCGCGAGACGCGGGAGAATCAGCGGGGCCGCGACAACGCCTCGCTCAATGTTCTGAAACGCATCGATGCGACACAGGCCAATGTCGCCTCCGGCCAGCAGGCCATGGTGCAGCTGCTGGACCGGGTGCTGGATACGCGGGGCCGGGGGCAGGAGGGCGAGATGAAGGGGCATCTGCGCTCGATCGACGCTCAGCTCCGCGGCATGGCGGACGAGCTGGCGCAGGGTCGGCACGATGCGGTGCAGGTGCTGAGGGCCGAGCTCCGTCAGCTCATCTCGCTGATCGACGAGCGGACGGGCGGCGAGCAGCGCTGAGGGCGGCGGCCGCGAGGGGTAGCTGACGGGAGGCGCCGATGGCGCTCGTGAGACGCAGCGGGGCACGCTTCGAAGCCAGCATCTGGCCGGGCTTCGTCGATGCCATGACGGCGCTCCTCCTGATTCTCATGTTCGTGCTCTCGGTCTTCATGATCGTGCAGTTCACGCTCTCCGAGACCGTGTCGGGCCAGAACCGGGAGATCGAGCGTCAGAACGAGGCGATCGCCGAGCGCGATGAGCGCATCGGCGCGCAGGAGAGCGAGCTGGGCCGGCTCGCGGGACAGATCAGCCAGCTTTCGGACGCCCTGAGCCTCGAGCGGGATGCGCGATCCGAGGCGGAGACCGAGCTCAGCGCCGTGCGGGCGACGCTGGCCGAGGAGCAGAGCGAGCTTGCCCGCATCGCGGCGGCGCTCGAAGCGAGCCGGGCCGAGCGGGCGGCGGCCGAAGAGCGGGCGAGCGCGCTCGCCGGCACGCTCGACGAGGCGGAGGCCGCGCGCGCAGCGCTGGCAGAGCGGCTGGCGGCGACGCGGGACGAGCGGGATGCGGAGGCCGAGGCCGCGCGCCAGGCCGCGGCGGCCCGCGACGCGCTACAGGCGCTGGTCGACGACATCCGCAGTGCGCAGGCAGCGACCGAAGAGCGCCTCGCCGGGATCGATGCCGAACGCGCGCGCGCGCTCGCCCTCCTCGCCGCGCTCGAGACCGAAGCCGCGGGTCTCCGGGATCAGGGAGAGAGCCGTGCCGCCGAGATCGAGACGCTGAAGGCGCGGATCGGCACGCTGACTGCCTCGCTCAACAGCGCCGAAGGCCGCGCTGCGACGCTCTCGGAAGAAAACGAGGCGCTGGCCGCCGAGATCGCCGCGCTCACCGCCGCCGGCGCGGAGGCCGGGGAGCAGATCGCAGCGCTCGATGCGACGCGCGACGAGCAGGCCCGGCGCATCGCGGCGCTTGAGGCCCGTATCGAAGCGCTGACCGACACGGCGGAGGAGCGGGCGGAGGCCATCGCAACGCTGGAGGCCACGCGCGACGCCCAGGCCCAGCGCATCGCGACGCTGGAGGAGGGCAGCGCCGGCCGCGTGGACGAGATGGCTGCGCTGGAGGCCCGTGCCGAAAGCAGCGAGCAGGCGCTGGCGGCGGCCGAGGCCGAGCGCGCCCGTGCGCTCCGCGAGCTTAATGAGACGGCCAGCGCGCTCACCGCCGAGGAAGAGGCCCGCGCGCTCGAGCTCGCCGCCGCCGAGGCCGTCCGCCGCCGCCTGGTGGAGGACCGCGCCGCGCTCAACGCCATGACGCTTGAGCTGGAGGAGGCGCGCCGCGAGGCCAACGAGACGCTCGACCGCCTCGCCGCCGCCGAGGCCGCGCGCCGCCGTCTGGCCGAGGAGGCCGCCGCCGCGGCAGCGGCGCGGGAAGAAGCGCTCGAAGCCGCAGGCTCGGACGAGGAAGAGCGGGCTCGGCTCGTCGCCGAACTCGCCGCTGCGGACGCGCGGGCCGCGGAGGCAGCGCGCGAGACCGCGCTTCTCAACCAGAACGTCAGCGAGCTCAACGATCAGCTAAGGGCGCTGCAGGCGTTGCTCGACGACTACGAAGCGCGCGACGTGGCCCAGCAGGTGCAGATCAGCGAACTCGGCGAGCGGCTGAACGCTGCCCTGGCGCGCAAGGTTTCGGAACTCGCGCGCTTCCGCTCGGAGTTCTTCCAGCGCATGTCCGAGGTCCTCGGTGGGCGGGACGACATCTCGATCGTCGGTGACCGCTTCGTCTTCCAGTCCGAGGTGCTGTTCGCGCCGGGCTCCGCCAATCTCGGCGCGGCGGGGCAGGCGGAGTTGCGAACGCTGGGCGAAGTGCTGCGCGAGGTGGGGAGCGAGACCTCCGGCGATCTCAACTGGATCCTTCGCGTCGACGGGCACACCGACCCGACGCCGATCCGCGGCTCCGCGCGCTTCGCCGATAACTGGGAGCTTTCTCAGGCGCGGGCGCTTTCGGTCGTGCGGTTCCTCGTCGAGGAGGAGGGCGTGCCGCCCGAACGCCTCGCCGCAACTGGCTTCGGCGAGCATCAGCCGCTGGTTCTCAGCGACGATCCGGCGGAATTCGCCCGTAACCGGCGCATCGAGTTCAAGTTCACGGAGCGCTAGACCTGCGACACCGTGTCGTTGACCCGGGCCGAAGTCGTCGCATGCTCCTTTGACAAAGAAGGAGACATGCCATGCGACTGATCCTAGCCGCCTGCCTTACTGCCCTTTCCCTCATTGTCCTTGCCGGCATGCCCGCCCGGGCCGGGGATGAGGAGCGCATCCGGGCCGTGATCGCCGACCAGATCGAGGCGTTCCAGCGTGACGATCTGGCGTCCGCCTTCGAGCACGCCTCGCCCAATATCCAGGGTATGTTTCGCAACCCCGGCAATTTCGGCCGGATGGTCGCGAAGGGCTATCCGATGATCTGGCGCCCCCGACGCTACGAGATGGCCGGCATCGAGGCAGGGCCGCGCGGGCTCACGCAGACCGTTGTCTTCGAGGACGAGGTGGGGCGTCTGTGGGAGGCGGACTACCTGATGCAGGACGTGGACGGCATCTGGCGCATCAACGGCGTGCAGCTCCGCCGGCTGCCGGGCGTGGCGAGCTGAGCAATCAGAACTTCTTCCACAGCGAGACGGTGACGCCGAAGCCTTCATCGTCCAGCAGATCGTAGCTGAAGCCCGCCTGCAGCGTGTAGGGCTTGGGACGGTCCTCCTCCTTCAACCCGTTTGCGTCTGCGGAAGGATAGAAGTGGTAGGCGAAGGACGGCGCGATGCGGAAGCTGTTGTCCTTTCCATCGACCGGTGCGACGCCGTAGAGGCTGACGATGGCGAGACAGCAGCGCCAGGGTGCGTAGCCCGTCGTCAGCTCGCCGCGGATCTCGTCCGCCGCGCCCTCGCTCCGCCAGGCGAAGCCGGCAGTGCCGGATGTGAAGACGCTGCCCCAGTCGCCCCACCAGCTCGTGCCGCCGAGGATCGAGAAGCGCAGCTCGGGCGTCGAGTCGGGCTTGCTCTCCGCGAAATCGGTACCGATCAGGGTCTCGATCGGAAGGGCGCCGCCGATCTGCACCGAGGCGACGCTGCCCTCCCCCTGCCAGACCCGCTTGCGGACGAAACCCGAGACATTGGCGCTGCCCTCGCCGCTGGAGGGTGCTAGATCGGAGAAGACGCCACCCCCGATGGTCAGACTGTCGGAGATGCCGTACTCGATATAGCCCTGCGCGTTGGCCTTCTCCTCCTCCTCCGCTGCGAGCGTCAGCATGGAAACGGGCGATCCCTGTCGGCCGACGGAGATGATGATCACCCCTTCGCCCTTGCGCTGGGTCCAGGCCCCTGCACCGACAGGCGACGGCAGGAAGGCCGCCGTGAGTACCGCCATTGCAACGAAAGCGGAAAGATACCGCCGACCAGGCCCTGGAACACGAAGCATTCACCCCTCCACACAACGCAGAACGCGCCGCAAACTTTCGGCAATCATGCTTAACGCCGGCTTAAATGCGCAGGAGAGGTCTCGACACCGGGCCATGGAACGCTTCATTGACGCCGATCGTGTTCAGCGCCGGAGCGGCGTATCTGCGGAGGAACGGCATGGCGGATGCGGCGGGCGGCCTCACAGCGGTTCCGGTCTTTGACGGGCACAACGACACGGTGCTGCGTCTCGAATTTGCGGAACGGAGCGGGCGGGAGCGGAACTTCGCCACGCCGCCGGGGTCGGGCGGCCCGAAGCTTGCGATCGATCTGCCGCGCGCGCGGCAGGGCGCCTTCGCCGGCGGCATCTTTGCGATGTTCACCCCCTCGGAGCGCGCCATCGCCGCGGCAAGCGCGCCGGCGGGGCAGAAGCCGAAGGACGATGGGGAAAGTGCTGCGGGCCTGACCGGTCGGGCCGATCCCGTACCGCAGACGGCGGCGCTTGCCTTCACCATGGCACTCTTCGCCCGGCTCCGCCGTCTCGCCCGGGCCCATTCATCGGACCTTTCCATTGCGGGCGATGCCGCGGGGCTGCGGCGCGCCATGGCCGAGGGGCGTATCGCCATTCTCCCGCATGTGGAGGGGGCCGAATGCATCGACCCGGATCTTGCGGCGCTCGAGGTGCTCCATGCCGCCGGGCTTCGCTCCCTCGGCCCCGTCTGGTCGCGCAGCAACGCCTTCGGCCACGGTGCGCCGATGGCGCCGCAGCCCGAGCTAGAGCCCGGTGAGGGGCTGACCGACGCAGGCCGCGCCCTCGTCGCCGCCTGCGAGGCGACGGGCATCCTGATCGACTGTGCCCATCTCACTGAGAAGGGGTTCTGGGACGTCGCGGCCATCACGGACCAGCCGCTGGTGGTCAGCCACTCCAACGCCCATGCGATCTGCCCCTCGGCGCGCAACCTCACGGACAAGCAGCTCGACGCGGTGGCGGAGCGGGGCGGGCTCGTCGGCCTCAACTTCCACGTGGCCTTCCTGCGCCCGGACTGCCGGCACGACCCGAACACGGGGCTCGACGTGATGCTCCGCCATCTCGACCACCTGCTCGCGCGGCTGGGGGAAGGGGGGGTCGCGCTGGGGTCCGATTTCGACGGCTGCCTCCTCCCGCGCGAGATCGGCGATGTCACGGGGCTGCAGCGCCTTGTCGCCGCAATGCGCCAGGCCGGCTACGGCGAGGCGCTCATCGCGCGCATCGCCCGGGAGAACTGGCTCGACATGCTGGAGCGGGTCTTGCCGGCCGAGCCCGTGACGAACCAAGCGGTACTGGAAGGAGCCGACCGATGATCGCATTGCTGCTTGCCACGCTTCTGAGCGTGACCATCCCCGAAGGCGCCGAGCCCTATCTCTCGGACAACTCGGTTTATGCGGAGGTCGAGGGCGCGGATGTGACCGTCATCGTCTTCGAGGCGGTGCTTGCGGCGCAGGCCATCGCCGAGTTCCGCGAGACGCATGAGGACCCCTCGACGGCGCGGGCCGGCGTCACGGTCAGCCGCGTCGATAGCGGCACTATCGCGGGACGCCCCTCCACCACCATCGACTACGCAAAGCCGGGGCCCGTGGCGCGGATGAACGCCGACGGCCAGGTCGAGATCGTGGCCGGTAACGAGCGGACGCGCCAAGTCTATCTCGATCTCGGCGGCCCGCATCTCGTCCTCACGGTCTGGACGAAGGCGGACGAGGTCGACATCGAGGGCCTTGCCGACAGGCTGGCCTCCGGCATCGTGGCGGGGGAGGGCGCGACCGACGGCGCGGTCATCATGACGCTCGACGGCATGCCGCTCGGCGCCGCGGGTGAGAGCCTGGCGGACGCGCCTCTGGCAGAGCCCATCACCATAGATGTCACGGCGGAGTAACCCACCGCTCCCGCTTGACGCGTCGGGCCCGAGACCGTAAGTCGCGCGGGCCATGGCGAGGTAGCTCAGCCGGTTAGAGCGCACGACTCATAATCGTGAGGTCGAGAGTTCGAGTCTCTCCCTCGCCACCACGGCCGTACCCAAGTTGCCGCGCCTCTGCGGCGCGAGAGCGCCGGGGCGACGGCCGGCAGCTTTCCTTCGCTGGCCGCGGTGCCCTATGCTGATCGCGCTTGGCGAGGGAGGGGGCAATGCGAGTCATCATTGCGGGCGGCGGCATCGGTGGCCTCTCGCTGGCAACGGCGCTGGCGGAGCAGGGCATCGAAGCGCTGGTCTTCGAGCGCTCGGAGGCGATCCGCGAGCTCGGCGTCGGCATCAATGTCCTGCCCCATGCCGTCGGTCATCTCGCCGCCTGGGGCCTTCTCGACGGGCTCGACGCGGCCGGCATACGCACGGTCGAACTCCTCTACAAGACCGCGCGCGGCCAGGAGATTCTGCGCCAGCCCCGCGGTTGCGCCGCCGGCCTTGAGCATCCCCAGTTCTCGATCCATCGCGGCATGTTGCTCGGCGTGATCGCCGAAGGCGCCCGCCGCCGCCTCGGCGCGGAGGCGATACGGACAGGCCATCGCCTCACGGGTTTCGAGGAGACGGGCGAGGGTGTCGTCGCCGTCTTCGAGACCGCTGTGGGCACGGTGCGCATCGCGGGTGACGTGCTGGTCGGGGCCGACGGCATCCATTCCACGGTGTGCACGGCTCTCGTCGGGCGCGAGGAGCCGCCGCGCTGGAACGGTGTGCTCATGTGGCGCGGGGCCGCCTGGGCGCCGCCGTTCCTGACCGGCGCCTCGATGATCATCGCCGGCGGCATGGCCGCGAAGCTCGTCCTCTATCCCATCCACGCCGATCCGGCGCGACGGGGCGAGGTGCTGACCAACTGGGTGATCTGTGCGGCCAGGGGTGCGGCGGGCGACCCGTTGCCGCTCGACCAAGACTGGCAGGCCCCAGCGACGGCCGAGGAGGCCCTTGCGGAGGCCAGGGGCCTCCATGTGTCGGAGATCGATCTCGAGGCGCTGGTGCGCGCAAGCGACGCGATCCACGTCTACCCGATGTGCGACCGGGAGCCGCTTGAGCGTTGGGCCGCGCCGGGAGGTCGGGTGACACTCCTCGGGGACGCGGCGCATCCGATGTACCCCGTAGGCTCCAACGGCGCGAGCCAGGCGGTGCTCGATGCGGTGTCGCTGGCCGCGGCCCTCGCCGCGGAAGGTTCCGCCGGCCTTGCCACCTACGAGGCGGAGCGGCGCTCTGCCACCGCCGAGATCGTGCGCGCGAACCGCAAGGGCGGGCCCGAACGGGTGATCGATCTCGTAGAAAGCCGTGCGCCGGATGGTTTCGACGACTTCGACGCCATCGCCTCGCGGACCGAGCTCGAGGCCATCGTCGGCAGCTATCAGCGCATCACGGCAGGTGCCGATCCGAGCTGCGAACCCGCCCCGCGCTAGCTGTGCCGATCCGAGGGGGACGTGTGGTCGTTCGGCTCGAGCGGGGGATGTGGGCGCCACTGCCATGGCTTGCGCCGTTCCCGGATTGCCGGATCGGGGTGGGTTGGGCTGCGGTGCAGGCGGCCTCGCCGCAACGGCGTCCGTTCCGGCCTCTCCCCGGAGCGCTCGCGGTCGGCGAGGCCCTTTCTTCGCCGAAACCCGCGCCCGCGCCCACCCACGTCAGCGTAGGCAGGCAGGCGTGAACAAATAAGGAACTTTGTGATGGGCGCGGCAGGGTGCCGTATCGCTCTGCCGACGATCCGCTCATGCCCGAGCGAGAGAAGATTGCGATGAGCGGGGCAGTGGCAGAGGCAGTGGACATGAGCGATAGATGGCGAAGGGCGAGAGCGCGGTCGCGGTCGAGATCGTTCAGGCTGAGACATTGGGGACTGCGGCGAGCCGGGCCTGCGATGTCGCACCCTTGGAGATCGGGCGCGGCGTCGGTGTTGCGAGGAGGCGTATGGAGAACACGCTCACGACCACCCCGATCGATATGCGTCAGGACGACGAGAAGCCGCCAAAGGATCTCCATGCGGCCTGCGGTGAGGCCATGCGGGGGGCCGAAGGGCGGAGAAGTGCTAGCCCCTCGTGGCGCGGGATGCGCCCTTGAAGGCGCCATCGGTCCGGGGGCGATGGTCGGCGGCAATCGGTCCGGACGCTCCATCAGGGCCCTCTCGCTGGGGGCGTCCTGGTGTCGACCGCGCGGCCGTGGCCCTTCTTCGGCGTGCCGCGGCGCATGGTCTGCGACACGACGAAGAAGGCGCTGCCGGAGCTGGATCGCGCCTCTGCGTGCCTATCGAGGACGAGCCAGCCTCGGCGACCGGAGCGTCGCCTGGTCCTTCGGCGTCGACACGAACAGGGTGCAGCGGACCGTCCGGCTCGAAGGCCGGCAGATCCGCGTACGCCCGCTCGGCGCGCGTCCGCGGATCGCAGGGATGCCATCGGTGGCCAAGGCGCCGAACAACCGCCGGCGGACCGGTCTCTGCCCGGTTTGGGCGGGCCCGGATGGCAGGGCGATGCAGGCGCTCGTCATGGGCCGCCTCACGCGCGAACTGCCCGGCTGCCACCTCTCGGCGTGGCGCGGCCTAGACCAGGCGCTCGTCGCTCGCTTCGGCGAGCGCGGTCGGGCTGACCGGCCCTGCCTCCCTCGCTCGAATGCTGTGCTGGTCCGCTGGGCCGGTCTTCGCGCGCAGGAACTGCACGAATACGGCCCGGAGCGACGAGGCGTTCACTACCACTCCTTCGCCATCATCGCTCGAACGAAGGGCGCCAAGGCCCCTCCCGCCGGGGCACGGCGTGACGGACCGGTGGATCCGGTCGCCGAAGGCCGCCTGCGCCCATCGCCAGTGTCTCGAGAGCCCGCCTGAGCGAACGCCGAGATGGTCGCCGGGCCCAGACCCACAACCGCCGCCGACCCTGCCACGCCCTCGCCACGAAGACATCCGCCGCCGCCTTCGAACGAGTCGTCCCACCTGAGCAGATCATGCCGGGGCGATGCATGCCGACATCCGCTGCGCCCTCAGATCGTCCGCCCGCCATCCACCTCGAGCACCACGCCGGTCACGAAATCCGCCTCGTCCGAGCAGAGATAGAGCGCGGCCTTCGCGAGGTCCCCGGGCTCGGACAGGCGGCCGAGCGGGATCGTGGAGATGAAGCGCGCGCGGTTCTCGGGCGTGTCCTCCATGCCCATGAAGGTCTCGAGGAGCGCGGTGGCGCCCATGACGGGCGCGATGCAGTTCACGCGCACGTTGTCGGGCGCAAGCTCCACGGCGAGGCTGCGGGAGGCGAGGTTCACGGCGGCCTTCGAGGCGTTGTACCAGGTCAGCCCTGGCCGCGGGCGGATGCCGGCCGTCGAGCCGATGTTGAGCATCACGCCCCCGCCCTCGGCCCGCCAGTGCGGCACGAGCGCATGTGTCACGTGAAAGATCGACTTCACGTTGATCGCGAAGACCCTGTCGAAGTCCTCTTCCGTGACCTCCATCAGCGGCCGGTTCCGATGCGACCAGCCGGCATTGTTGACTGCGATGTCCAGCCGGCCGAATGCATCCGTCACCGCAGCGAGGGACTGGCGCACCGCCGCACCGTCGGCGACGTCGCAGCCGAGGGCCATGGCGCTGTCTCCGATACCCGCCGCCACCGCCTCCGCGCCCTCCCGGTTGAGGTCGAGGAGCGCCACGCGCGCCCCCTCGGCCGCAAAGCGCTCCGCCATCTCGCGCCCGAAGCCCGAGGCTGCGCCGGTGATCATCGCCGTCTTGCCTGCGAGGCGCCCTCTTGCGGTGCTGTCCATCGCCTTTCCTCCCGTTGCCTTCCTTCGCCGCGCCTGCTTCGCTTGGCGGGCACAGGCAGGGAGGCTGACATGGAACCGGGGATTGTGACCATCGGCTACGAGAAGGCGACGCTCGACGAGGTCTGTGCCCGGCTGCAGGCGGCAGGGGTCAAGCGGCTTGTCGATGTGCGGGCCGTTGCCTCCTCGCGCCGCGCAGGCTTCTCCAAGTCGCTGCTCGCGGCGGGACTGGCCGAAGCCGGGATCGCCTACACCCATCTGCGCGCGCTCGGCACGCCTAAGGCCGGGCGGGACGCGGTGCGCGCCGGCCGCGTCGATGAGATGCGCGCAATCTATGACGACGCGCTGAAGGCGCCGGAAGCGGTCGATGCCTTTGCCGAGCTTCAGGCGCTCGCCGCTGCCGAGCGCGTGGCGCTGCTCTGCTACGAGGCCGCGCCCGACACCTGTCATCGCCGCATCCTGACCGAGCGACTGGGCCTGCCGGTTACCGACCTCTAGCCCGCCTCCGCGAAATCTGCACGAGCCCTGCGGCAGGAGCCGGGGAGGGGCCGGGCTTCCTCTGCACGCCCGCGCCCTAGCAAGGGGGCATGAGCGAGACACGAACCGATTCCCCGCCCCTCGGCCCGCGCGCCCTTTCTGCCGGTCGCGCGGCCGCAATCCTGCTCGTCATTGCAGCTTCCGTTGCCGCCGCCGAGCCGCTAGTGTGGCTCGTCACGACGTGGACCGACCCCTCCTACGGCTCCGACGGCTGGGCGGTCGCGCTTGCGGTCGCCGTCCTCGCGGGGCGGAGCGCGCTATCGCCACGGCGCGCGGGTCTCGCGCCCCGGCACGGCCGGGCATTGGCGCTGGTCGCCGCGACGCTGGCGCTCCGCATCGCGGGCGAAGTCATGGCCATCGGCGTGCTCGGGGGGCTGGCGCTCGCGCTCGACGTCCTGGCGCTGGGGCTCGCGGCGGGGCTGCACGAGCGGGAGCGGGCGGTCTCGCCCTTCTGGCTCTCGACGGCGTTCCTTTTCGCCCTGCCACTCGAGCGCATCCTGCAGCGCATCCTCGGCTATCCGATGCAGTCGGTCTCCGCCGAAGGCGCCTGCGGGCTTCTCGCGCTCCTGCCCGAGAGCTTTGCCGGCCCGCTCGCTTGCGAGGGGCTGGCCATAACGCTCGGGAGCGCCCGGGTTCTGGTGGACCTGCCATGCTCGGGCGCGCGGGGAGTGCTTCTCCAGGGCCTCCTGTTCGCACTCCTCTGTGCCCATCACCGGCCGGGGGTTCGTTCGGTAGCGGTTGGCGGTGCGCTGGCCCTCGTCGCGGCCCTCCTCGCCAACAGCCTGCGCATCGCCGTCATCGCGGTCGGCGAGGCGAGCGGGCTGCCGCTTCTCGACGAACCCTTGCACGGGCTGACAGGTCTTGGCGCCATCCTGCTCGCAGCCCTTCCGGTCTTTGTCTGGGCGTCGGCGCTCGGTCACCAGCAAGTGCTGCGCCGTGGGACCGCGAAAGGCCTCGCCGTCCCGGGGCGCCCGCATGGGCATGACCTTGCCCGCAGGCAGCCCGGGCGCCGGGGGCTTGCTGCGGCGGCGCTCCTCTGCCTCGTCGCGGGCGGGCTTTCCTTTCTGCCGTCCCGGCCGCTCGATGCCGGCGCCTCGAGCAATATCGCGCTGCCATCCCGCCTTGCTGGCCATGTCGCGGCGGATTGGGGCCTGAGCGCGCGGGAGGCTGCCTATTACGAGCGCTTCGGCGGCGGGGCGGCCTCAGCGCAATACGGACCGATGGCGCTGACGGTGGTCGAGTCCTCGGCGCCCCTTCGCCACCTCCACGCGCCCGAGGAGTGCCTCGCCGGCCTCGGCTTCGAGGTGCGCCTCCTCTCGACCGAGCGTGAGGGCCTCGCCACCGCGCACTATCGCGCGACGAGCCCGGACGGGCAGGTCTGGCATGTCGCCGCGAGCTTCGTGGCCGAGGACGGGACCAGCGTGCCGGGTATCGGCGAGGCGGCATGGGCCTGGCTCACGGGCACGCCGCAGCGGTGGCGCATGATCCGCCGCATCACGCCCTGGGGCCTCTCCGCGGGCGAGCGCGCGGGCCTTGAGGCCGCTGCCCGTGCGGCCCTCGATCTCGCACCCCTTCCCACCTACGGGCCTGTCCGGCTCGCCACCCTCACCCCTCAGCAGCACCATCAGGGAGACATCCGATGATCCGTCACCTGCGCGCTCCAGCGCTCCTCCTCGCCGGGGCGCTCACGCTCCCGGCCCTCGCCGCCGCCCCGCCGGACCTACCGCGCGAGGAAGGCGGCCGGCTCGAGGCCATCATCGACGGTCGGCCCGTGGCTTTGCCGGCGCTCGAGACCGCGATCGAGGCGGACGTGCAGGGCGAGCTCGCCCATATCCGCGTCATCCAGACCTTCGAGAATCCCGGGAAGGTGCCGCTGAATGCGACCTATCTCTTCCCGCTGCCGGAGGATGCGGCGGTCAACGCCATGACCATGGAGGTCGGCGACGAGGTCGTCCGCGCCGTCATTCGCGAGAAGGAGGAGGCCAAGCGCGTCTTCCAGCAGGCGCAGAGTGAGGGGAAGGCCGCGGCGCTTCTCCAGCAGCATCGGCCCAACATGTTCACGCAGAAGGTCGCCAACCTGATGCCCGGCCTCCCGGTGACGGTGACGCTCGAATTCGTGCAGGCGCTGCCGAAGATCGACGGCGCCTATCGCCTGGCGCTCCCCCTGGTGGTCGGCCCGCGCTATCAGCCTGCGGCCGACCCCGCGCCCGTCGCCAGCACGGACGACCGCTTGGCCCCGCAGCCCGCGACCGGGCCCACGGGGCGCTGGGAGATCAACGAGCTGCCTGACTATCCGCCAGTCGCCGGGATCGACCTGCCGAAGGAGATTGCTCGGGAACGGGTGAGCATCGCCGTCAGCCTCACCGCCGGCGTGCCGCTCGGCCGCATCTGGTCCGACAGCCACAGCATCGACGTGGAGCGCGCGGACGGGGAGGGGGCCACCATCGCGCTCGCCGCGGGCAAGGCGATCGACAACCGCGACTTCCTGCTCGCGTACACCCTCGGTGGTACCGAAACGGCGATAGGCATGCTCGCCCATGGGGACGAGCAGGGTGGCCATTTCAGCCTTCTGATCACGCCGCCCGAGCGGCCCAATGCCGCCGAGATCGAGGCGCGTGAGCTCGTCTTCGTGCTCGACACCTCGGGGTCGATGCATGGGGTGCCGATGGATGCCTCGAAAGTCTTCATGCAGGCCGCCCTCGATACCCTGCGGCCTGACGATACG
>JBCCDG010000102.1:0-14882 GCA_039030915.1 Pseudomonadota bacterium
CCCGGAAGCCCTCGATGACCGCCGCGTCGCGAAAGCGCTCCGGTGTCTCGACGGGGATGGCCCGCGCTTCGGCCGCGCGGTGCACGGGCGAGGGCCGGAGCGCCTTGCCGCGGCCCGCAGGGCGGGGTGGCTGCGTATAGATGGCGGCAATCTCGTGACCCGCCTCGACCAGCGCCTCGAGCACCGGGACGGCGAAATCGGGCGTGCCCATAAAGACGACGCGCATTGCAGGCTCCTGAGCCAGGGTGCGGGTGCCGGCCGGCTCAGCCCTCGCGCGCGAACTCGTCCGTCCGGCGCGCGCGGTCGCGTTTCAGCTTCTTCATCTTCTCGGTGATGAGCCGGCGCCGCATCGGGCCCAGCATGTCGATGAAGAGCTTGCCGTCGAGATGGTCGATCTCATGCTGCACGCACACCGCCCAGATGCCGGTGAAGTCATCCTCATGCTCCGCCCCGGTCTCGTCGAGCCAGCGGACACGGACGGCGGCTGGGCGTGCGATGTCGGCATAGATGTCCGGCACCGAGAGGCAGCCCTCCTCCTGCGTGATCATCTCCTCGGAGGACCAGACGATCTTGGGGTTCGCGAGCTTCATCGGCTTGAGCTCGTCGCTGCCGTCCTCCTCGCGCGAGGCACAGTCCATGACGACGACGCGGGCGTTGACACCGACCTGAGGCGCCGCGAGGCCGATGCCGGGCGCGTCGTACATCGTGTCGAGCATGTCATCCATGAGGCGACGGATATCGTCCGTGACCTCCGCGACCGGGTCGCAGACCTTTTTGAGCCGGGGATCCGGGTGGATGACGATAGGCCTGATCATGGCTGGGAGCTATGGGATCGAGGGGCAGGGGTCAAGCCGGAGGCCTTGCCCGCGGGCCTTGCGTAGTGTTGGGCTGGCTGCGTGGATATGAACACCTTCACCGCGCTCCTGGTCCCTGCCGTCCTGCTCGCGATCGGCGGCTACTGGCTCTGGGATACGAAGCTTCGAGTACGGCCGCCGCAGGAGCATGCGCCTCACGATCCGGCGGCAACGCCGGACCGGTTGGCGCTCATGGAGGCCGAGGCCCGCGGTCGGACAGACCAAGGCCTCTGAGGCAAAGGTCGAAGGGCGATCTCCGGAAGGCCGATCTCTCATGGGTACGATTGCCTGGGCGGCTGCTCAGGATAGGGCAGGGGTGTTGGCGAGCGGTATTCCGCCGTCACGCTGCAGCAGGCCACGGGCGGCGTTGGACGTTGGCAGCATTGACCGATGCTGCGGCGCACACTAGGACGGCTGCGCAACAAAATTGCGCCGAGCGCTCCTGCCGCGCCCCCATCTTTCACGAGGAGTGAGCCCATGAGCTTCCTGGTCCAGCCCGCGCCGCCTGCCCGCCCCAATCGCTGCCAGCTCTTCGGGCCGGGATCGAAGCCTGCGCTCTTCGAGAAGATGGCCGCTTCGGCGGCGGATGTGGTCAATCTCGATCTCGAGGACGCGGTCGCACCGGACGACAAGATCGAGGCACGCAAGAACGTGGTGCAGGCGCTCAACGACATCGACTGGGGCACCAAGACGGTGAGCGTGCGCATCAATGGGCTCGACACGCCCTATTGGGTGCGGGACGTGGTCGATCTGGTGGAGCAGACGAACGGCCGTCTCGATCTCATCATGATCCCGAAGGCGGGCAATGCGAAGGACGTCTACACGGTCGACGCGATGGTCTCGGCGTTGGAGGCGGCGACGGGGAAGAGGAAGCGTATCGGCCTGGAGGTGATCATCGAGACGGCGGCGGGGCTTGCCCATGTGGAGGAGATCGCGGCGGCCTCCCCGAGGCTGGAATCCATGAGCCTCGGCCCGGCGGACTATGCGGCCTTCATGGGTATGGCGACCACCGCGATCGGTGGGACGCAGGCGAACTACGCCATGATCGAGGACCCGCGCGAGGAGGGCGGCGAGCGGGCGCGGCACTGGGCCGATCCCTGGCATTATCCGAGCGTTGCCATCGTCGCCGCGTGCCGGACCCACGGCGTGCTGCCGGTCGACGGCCCCTTCGGCGACTTCTCCGATGCGGAGGGCTTTCGTGCCCAGGCCTGGCGGTCGGCGACGCTGGGCATGGTTGGCAAATGGGCGATCCATCCGAGCCAGGTGGCGCTGGCCAACGAGGTCTTCACGCCGACCGAAGCCGCGGTGACCAAGGCCAAGCGGATCATCGACGCCATGGAGGAGGCCAAGCGCGCGGGCGCGGGCGCGGTGACGCTGGATGGCAAGCTCATCGACCTCGCCTCGATCCGCCAGGCGGAGGTGATCGTGAAGCAGGCCGAGCTCATCGGTGCCTGACAGGCGCGGGCTGTCCGGGCGCTCCCGCTTCGGCCGCTAAGCGCCGTCAGGGCACCGCCGGCCAGCCGCGGCCGCCGACGCCAGGACGTGCAGGTCAGGGCAGAGGCACTGTTTTCCCGGCGGGGAACGGCACTGCCAAGGCCGTCGTTCATGACGCGTCTGAAGGCACGGCGGGTTTCCCGCTCATGCTGGTGGGGCGTGGCATCGCCGGTGCGGCCTGCGCCCGAGCGATACCTTCGGCGCATTGCCGGCCGCACACAGCGCGGGTAGCGTGAACAACGTCCCAGACGGAGGATCGATCATGCGCCTGCTCGCCGCCGCCCTCATGGCCTGCCTTCTCGCCGCACCCGCCGCATCGGCTTCCGAGACCTGGGGGTATCTGCGCGACGCGCTTTTCGAAGGCAGGGCGATCCTCGACGGCGACGGCGTGGTCGAGATTTCGGCGCCGGCGCGGGCGCAGCAGGCCGGGCGCCTGCCGGTGGAGATCACCACGCACCTGCCGCAGACGGTCTTCGGGCGCATCACCAGGATGACGGTGCTGATCGACGAGAACCCGGCGCCGGTGGCCGCCGTCGTCGAGCTTGGCGAGGGCGCGGCGCGGGGCACGCTGGGGCTGCATCTCCGCATCAACGAGAACAGCGATGTGCGCGTGGTAGCCGAGACGGCGGACGGGCGGCTCTTCATGGCCAAGACCTTCGTGAAGGGCGCGGGCGGTTGCGCGGACGGCGGCTATCCGTCTGCAGTGATGGCCGAACGCGCCGTCGGCGACGTTCTGGTCGACCCGGTGCGCACCGTCGCGGTCGGCGAACCGGCCGATCCCCTTGGCCTGGCGCGGCGCGGCGAACGCTTCGGCGAGGTTAGCCTGGCGCTTCGCCATCCCAACGACTCGGGCTTCATGCTGCACCCCATCGACCGGACCTGGATCCCGGTCAACATCGTGGAGGAGCTGGAGATCAGCCTTGCGGGCGTGCCGGTCATGCGCCTTGAGGGCTCCATCTCGCTCAGCACCAATCCGGATCTGCGCTTTCTCGTGCGTGGGGGGGCGGGCGACCGGCTGGACCTCAGGTTTCGCGACACCGACGGCCACGAGTTCGAACGTTCGGTGAAGCTTCGGGGCGAGGGCGCCTGAGCCGGATCCACGAAGCGCTGCAGGTCAGGGCGCTGTCCGGCTTGCATCCGCCCGCCCCAGAGGGCATCTGAGCGCGCATGCAGAAGCAGAATTTCCTCGATTTCGAGAAGGGCGTTGCCGAGCTCGCGGGCAAGGTGCAGGAGCTGCGCGCGCTTGCGGATCAGAGCCCGGAGCTCGGGGTTGCCGAGGAGGCGGACCGGCTGGAGGCGCGCGCGGATGCGATGCTGGAGGGGCTCTACAAGGGTCTCACGCCCTGGCAGAAATGCCAGGTGGCGCGGCATCCCGGGCGGCCCCATGCGCTCGACTACATCCGCGCGCTCTTCACCGATTACACGCCGTTGGCGGGCGACAGGAACTTCGCCGAGGACCACGCGATCGTCGGCGGCCTCGCGCGGTTTCGCGACCGCCCGATCGTGGTGCTCGGCCATGAGAAGGGGTCTGACACGCGGAGCAGGCTCGAGCGGAATTTCGGCATGGCGCGGCCCGAGGGGTATCGCAAGGCCGTGCGGCTCATGGATCTCGCCCATCGCTTCGCCCTGCCGCTCGTCACGCTCGTCGACACTCCCGGCGCCTATCCCGGCAAGGGTGCGGAGGAGCGCGGCCAGGCGGAGGCCATCGCGCGGGCGACCGAGAAATGTCTCGGCCTGGGCGCCCCCTTCGTGGCGGTCATCATCGGGGAGGGTGGCTCAGGCGGGGCAGTCGCGCTTGCGACGGCCAACCGCGTGGCGATGCTCGAGCACGCGGTCTACTCGGTGATCTCTCCGGAAGGCTGTGCCTCGATCCTCTGGAAAAACGCCGACAAGATGCGCGAGGCGGCACAGGCGCTGCGGCTGACGGCGGCGGATCTCGCCCAGCTCGGTGTGGTGGACAGCGTGGTGCGCGAGCCGGTCGGCGGGGCGCAGCGCGCGCCGGCGCAGGCCATCGCGGCCACGGGGGAGGCCATTGCGGGTCTCCTTGCGGAGCTCGACGGTATGGATCCCGCTGCGGTGAGAGCCGACCGGCGGCAGAAGTTCCTCGCCATGGGCGACCGCAGCCTCGTCTGACGCGCACGCCTTGCCGCAAGGTGCTCCGAGGGCGCAGCCCGAGCGGGCCGGCGGGGGCTCGATGCCCCCGTCGGGCCGGCCTCGCTGCCGGGTGCAACACCCGCCCCGCCGCTCAGTGGTTCCTTGAGGCGCTACCCTAGCCAACTCCGACATTTCGATTATGGTTCGGGACGGAGCCTTCCCGCGCCGCAAACCCATGCCGGGCAGCGGCCCCCAGACAAGAATCTCGGAGCGACGATGCAGGAGAGCGAGCCTCAGACCGCCCCCGGAAGGAGCGCTGCGAGCCTCGCCGCGGACGAGACGTTGCCCGCGGGCACGACGCCGCTCGACGCGCCCGATCCGCTGGGGCGCGGGCCCGTGGCCGCGATGCCCTGGCCGGTTGGGCCCGAGGCCTGGCCGGTACAGCCGCTGCGCTATCTCTTCCGCGAGGTGCCCGCGCTCTCGACCTGGCTCCTCTACCTGCCGAGCGCCCTCGCGCTCCTTGCCTTTCTATTCTTCCTGACCTTTCTGCCGGGCGTCGCCGGGGGCGAGGCTTTCACCTGGTCGCGCCCCTGGATCTCGGCGCTCGACGTGTCGCTCGCCTTCCGGATCGACGGGCTGGGGCTTGTCTTCTCGCTTCTCATCACGGGGATCGGCGCCCTCGTCTTTCTCTATACGGCCGGCTATTTCCGCACGGATCCGCGGGTCGCGCGCCTTTTGACGCTGCTCTTCCTCTTCGGCGTCTCGATGGTGGGGCTGGTGCTGGCCGACGACATCGTGACGCTCTTCCTCTTCTGGGAAGGCACCACCGTCACGTCGTTTCTGCTGGTCGGGTTCGACTATCAGAAACCCAATTCCCGCCGCTCGGCGCTTCAGGCGCTGCTGGTGACGGGCATGGGCGGGCTCGCCCTTCTCGGTGCGCTGATCCTGCTGGGGGACTTCGCGGGCAGCTACCTGATCTCCGACATCAACGGGCAGGGCGATGCGTTGCGGGCAAGCGCGCTCTACGTGCCCGCGCTCCTCCTCGTGCTGCTCGCAGCCTTCACCAAGTCCGCGCAGTTCCCGTTCCATTTCTGGCTTCCGGGCGCTATGGCGGCACCCACGCCCGTCTCCGCCTATCTGCACTCGGCGACCATGGTGAAGGCGGGCGTCTATCTTCTGATGCGCTTCACGCCCGCGCTCGGCGGGACCGAGATCTGGTTCTGGCTGCTCACGATCTTCGGCGCCACCACGATGCTGATCGGCTCGATCTGGGCGCTTCGCCAGACGGACCTCAAGCTGATGCTCGCCCACACCACGGTGATGGGTCTCGGCACGCTGGTGATGTTCCTAGGCGGCGGCACGGAAAAGGCGGTGATCGGTGCCGCGCTCTTCCTCGTCGTCCACGCCTTCTACAAGGCCTCGCTCTTCCTCATGGTCGGCTGCCTCGACAAGAAGGCGGGCACGCGGGAGGTGGACGCGCTCGGCGGGCTCGCGAAGGCGATGCCCATCACCATGTGGATGGCGGCGCTCGCCGCGCTTTCCATGGCAGGAATGATGCCCTTCGTCGGCTTCCTCGGGAAGGAAGTGATGTACGAAGGCGCGCTGAAGGTAACGACCGAGCCGGTGCTGGTCACCGGTGCTGCGCTCGCGGCGAATGCGATGATGGTGGCGGTCGGCTGTCTCGTCGCGGTCAATCCCTTCCACCGCGGCCCGCAGCTCAGCCCCAAGCCCGCGGCCGATCCGCCGTGGGAAATGTGGGTCGGCCCGATGATCCTTGCGGTCCTCGGCCTGCTCGCGGGGCTCGCGGCGGGCCCGCTCGGTGCCTATGTGGTCGGCCCCGTCGCCAGCAGCATTCTGGGACGGGATATCGGGGATCCGCATCTGGCGCTCTGGCACGGCTTCAACGCCGCCCTGATGCTCAGTCTTTGCACCTTCGCGCTAGGCGGGCTCTTCTACTATTACGCGCGCGCCATTCGCCTCGGCCTGGCGGGTGCGGAGCAGGACGGGCTCAAGAGCGCCGACCGGACCTATGACGTGGTGCTCGCGACGCTGCAACGCATCTGCTCCGGCATCATGGGCAGGGTGCAGAACGGCGCGCTCGAGGGCTATATGCGGACAACCTTCGTCGCGCTCGCCGTCGTGCTCTGGGGTGCGGTCGCGGCCTCGGGCGGGCACCGGCCGGCGCCGAGCTTCGACATGCCGATCATCAACTACGTGACGCTTGCCATCATCATCGTGGGCACGGTCGTCGTGGTGATCACCCGCTCGCGCCTCCTCTCGATCACGGCGCTCGGCGTCGTCGGGACCGGTATCTCGATCATCTTCGTGCTCTACGGCGCGGTCGATGTCGCGATGACGCAGCTCATGGTCGAGATCCTGATCGTCGTCTTCCTGGCCATTGCGCTTCTGCGCCTGCCGCGCACACCCGAGCGCAAGGGCTTCCGCGTCGGGGATGCTGGCATCGCAGCGGCCGTCGGCCTGGGCGTGACCATCGTGCTCATCTCCGTGCTCGGCACGCCGCTCGATCTGCAGCTGACCGAGTTCTTCGAGGCTAAGTCCGCGCCGGAGGCTTTCGGAAACAACATCGTCAACGTCATCCTCGTCGATTTCCGGGCGCTCGACACGCTCGGCGAGATCGCCGTCATCGTCATCGCCGCCATCGGCGCGGTCGCCGCCCTCTCGGCGGGTCGCGGCGCGCCGACGCGCAGCTCCGACGGGCTCGACGACGGCGGAGGGGACGCCGCACCTGTGGGCAGACCGTCGGAGGACCGCGCATGAACTCCATCATCCTCTCGACTGCGACGCGCGTGATCGCGCCGCTGCTCTTTCTCTTCTCGATCTACATCCTGTGGCGCGGCCACAACGCGCCGGGCGGCGGCTTCATCGGGGGGCTGGTGGCGGCAACGGCGCTCGCGCTGATGGAGAAGGCATCGAGCCTGCAATGGGCGCGCCGCTTCCTCCGGCTCGAGCCTCTGGCCATAGCGGTCGTGGGTCTGGCCTGCGCCGTCACCGCTGCGGTCTGGGGCTATCTCGCCGAGGGTCATGTGCTCGCCGGGGTCTGGCCGCTCAAGGATGTCTACCTGCAGGGCATCTCGCTCAAGCCCTTCGGCTCGATCCTGCTCTTCGACACGGGCGTCTATCTCGTCGTCGTCGGCGGGGTCTGCGGCATGCTCTTCACACTCGAGGCGGCGGTGCTCTCGGCCCTCGGCGGGCCCGCCCCGAAGAGGAAGCGCTGATGGAACCCGCCCTCGCCGTCCTCACCGGCTTTCTCGTGGCCTCCGGAGCCTACCTGATGATGTCGTCGAACCTCATCCGGTTCCTCTTCGGGCTTACCATCATCTCCAACGCCGCCAACCTCGCGATCTTCGCGGCCGGGCGCATGACCTTCGGCCTGCCCGCCATCGTGCCCGAAGGCGCTGAGACGGTGCAGGGCGATGTCGCCAATTCGCTGCCTCAGGCGCTAATCCTGACGGCGATCGTGATCGGCTTCGGCCTCTTCGTCTTCTCGCTCAGCCTCGTCCTCCGCGCCTATGCCGAGTTCGGTACGGCAGACAGCGGGGGCATGCGCGTGGCCGAGCCCGAGGATCGCGAACCGCCCGCAACGCTCGACCCGGAGCTTCGTTGATGCTGCTTGCGGCCCCCATCCTGCTGCCGCTCGGCACGGCGATCATCCTGTTCCTCATGCGCCGAAGCCCGGCGCACAAGGTTGTCTCCGTCCTCTCGGCCGCCATCCTCGTGGCGCTTGGCGGGACGATCCTGGCCGAGACGGTTGCCAACGGGCCGATCTCCGCGCAGATGGGCGGCTGGGCTGCGCCGTATGGGATCACGCTGGTGGCGGACACGCTCTCCGGTGCGATGGTGCTGATTGCCGGCATCGCGGCCTTCACGGCGCTGATGTTTGCGACGGTCGAGGTCGACCGGCCGACGGAGCAGCTGGGCTTCCACGCGCTCTGCCATGCCATGATCGGCGGCGTCTGCGGCGCCTTCCTGACGGGCGACCTCTTCAACCTCTACGTCTGGTTCGAGGTGATGCTCATCTCGTCCTTCGGCCTCCTCGTCGTCGGCGGGGGCAGGCGGCAGATGGACGGCGCGATGAAATACGTGGCGCTCAATCTCGTGGGCACCATCGCGTTCCTCACGGGCGTCGGTCTCCTGTACGGCACGGCCGGCACGCTCAACATGGCCGATCTGGGCGTGAAGCTTCAGGGACGGATGGACGAGACGGCGGTGATGGGGGCTGCGGGCATGCTGCTCTTTGCCTTCGCCGCCAAGGCCGCGCTCTTCCCTGTCTTCTTCTGGCTGCCGGCTTCCTATCATACACCCGCCGCCGCGACCTCGGCGCTCTTCTCCGCGCTTCTCACCAAGGTGGGCGTGTACTCGCTCCTCCGCGTTTTCACGCTGATCTTCGAGCCTGGGCACGAGGTGATCACGACCGTCTTGCTGATCGCGGCCGGCTTCACCATCGCGCTCGGCGCCATGGGAGCGGCGGCGGAGGGGGAGATGCGGCGGATCTTCTCCTTTCATATCGTCAGCCAGATCGGCGTGATGACCCTGGGCCTCGCCATCGGAAGCGAACTCGCGCTCGCGGGGGCGGTCTTCTATTTCTTCCACCATATCCCGGCGATGATGGGGCTGATCCTGCTCGGCGGGCTCATCGGGCGGGAATGCGGCTCGGAGCGGCTCGACCGGCTCGGCGGGCTCTGGACCGCTGGGCCCTGGCTCGGCGTGCTCTTCCTGATCCCGATGCTGAGCCTCATCGGCGTGCCGCCACTCTCGGGCTTCTGGGCCAAGTTCTTCATGATCCGGGCAAGCTTCGAGGCGGGCTACCACTTCCTGGGCGGGCTGATCCTGCTCGCCTCGGTGCTGACGTTCTTCTATCTCGGGCGGGTCTTCGTCGCGGCCTTCTGGCAGCCCCGTCCCGGCGTCGATGCAGACGCCATTCCGGCCTGCTACCCGCACAGGCTGCTGGTGGTACCGGTGCTGCTGCTGGCGGGCGTGACGCTTGCTATCAGCCTCTGGCCGGGCAATTTCTTCGAGTTGGCGACCGATGCCGCGGGTCGGCTCCTCGACCCGCTGGCCTATCTGCGCACCGTGCTGGGAGGTCCGTGACCCATGCGCCTCATCATGAAGCCCGTGCACATCGTCTGGCTGGTGATCTATTTTCTCTGGGAGCTCTTCAATTCCGCCTGGCGCGTCTTTGCCGAGGTGATGACGCCGGGGCTGAACGTGAGCCCGCAGTTCCACGCCATGCCGCTCGATGCGCTGACTGATCTGCAGATCACGATGACGGCCAACATGATCACGCTGACGCCGGGCACGCTGACGGTCGATGTCAGCCCCGACCGCAAGCAGCTCCTCATACACTCGATGTACACCGACGACGGCACCGAGGCGGTCAATGCCAGCATCAAGGCGGGGCTCGAGAAGGTCGTGATGAGGGCCACGCAATGAGCGTCCTCGGCGCCGTCATCGAAGGACCGCTCGCCTGGGGGGCAGCGATCTGCGGGCTCCTGATCGCCGCGGGCATCGTCTGCACCGTCTGGCGGCTGGTGCAGGGGGAGACGCTGCCGGACCGGGTGGTGGCGCTTGATCTCCTGTCGATGCAGCTCACCGCGCTCTTCGTCGTCTTCGCAACGGCGGTGCGCAACGCGGCCTATCTCGATGCCGCACTGGCGCTTGCGCTCGTCTCCTTCCTGTCCACCGTCGCCTTCGCGCGCTATGTGGAGCGGCGGATGCGGGCGGACGCGCCACCCAAGCCTGATCCGGAGCCAGAGCTCGACCAGGATGCTGGCACGGGTGCAACCAGCGGGGAGACCTCCGATGCTTGAGACCGTGCTCGACGTCCTCTCCGCACTCGCGCTCATCGCGGGCGGTCTTCTCTGCTTCGCTGCGGGGCTTGGCATCGTCCGCTTTCAGGACGTCTATCTGCGCATGCATGCTGCCACCAAGGCTGGGACGCTTGGGCTCATGTTCATCGCACTCGCGCTCTGCCTCGCGGCACCCTCCATCGAGGTGGTGGTAAAGGCGGTGCTGGTCTCCGTGTTCATGATCATCACGGCCCCCGTCGGCTCGCATCTGATCGGTCGCGCAGCATTTCGGAGCGGTACGCCCTTTTGGCAGGGGACAGGGCTCGACGAGAACTGCGAGACCTTCCGCGAAGGGGCGGCGGAGGCACGGCGGAGCGCCGAGCGGGACTAGGCGCAAGCGCATGCGATAGCACCACGCTAGCGCGCAGGGGCATTTGCCGCGCGGCGGTCGGCGCCCTATTTCATGCGTCGATGAGTTCCCTTCCGCCATCGCCGTTTTTGGGTCCGAACATGAGCGCCTTCGACATATCGGGGAGCCCGCCCGCTCCCGTGCCGGTGCCCGGAGCGCCCCTCGTGGCGCGCCCCTATCGCTCGATCGCCGTCCTCGGCGGCGGCGCCTGGGGCACGGCGCTTGCTGTCGTCGCCGCGCGTGCCGGCCGGCGCACCAGCCTCTGGGCGCGCCGCCGGGACGTGGTGGAGGACGTAAACGCCAACCGGCGCAACAGTCGTTATCTCGGCGACATTGCTATGCCGGATGGGCTGACGGCGACCGATGACTTCGACGCGGCCTGCGCCGGCGCGGAGGCAGTGTTGCTGGTTACGCCATCGGGCACGGTGCGTGAGATGGCGGAGCGGTTGAACGCGGTGCTCGCTCCCAAGGTGCCCGTCGTCGTCTGTGCGAAGGGGATCGAGGATGGGACCGGATTTCTCATGGCTGATGTCGTGGCCGATGCGGCGCCCGGCCGCCCCGTCGGCGCGCTTTCGGGCCCCAGCTTCGCGGACGAAACGGCGCGCGGCGACCCGACGGCCGTGACCATCGCTAGCGACTTCTCGCTCGACCGATATGCCGACAGCGGCACGGCCCATGCCCTCCGCGCCGAGCAGCTTGCCGCGCGCATGGCTGTCTCGCTCACGACCGAGAGCTTCCGCCCCTACTTCTCCGACGACCTCACCGGCGTCGAGGTGGGCGGCGCGGTCAAGAATGTGCTCGCCATCGCCTGCGGTATGGCCACGGGCGCAGGCTTCGCTGCCAATACGCGCGCCGCGCTCATCACCCGCGGGCTCGACGAGATGAAGGCGCTGGCCGAGGCGTTGGGTGGCAAGCGCGAGACGGTGACCGGTCTCTCCGGCATCGGGGACCTCACACTCACCTGTTCGAACACCTCGAGCCGCAACTTCAGCTATGGCGTCGAGATGGGGGAGGGCCGGCGCGGCGAGGAGATCTTCGGGGGACAGAAGAAGGTGGTCGAGGGCGTGCGCAACAGCATCGCGGCCACGGATCTAGCTCGGCGCAAGGGCGTGGAGATGCCGATCTGCGAGACTGTGCGCGCGATCGTGCATGACGGCCTGCCGCTCGGCGAAGCCTTCGCCGCCCTCTGGTCCCGGCCGCTGGAGGCCGAACCGCGCGCGCTCGACCTCACCCTCGGCCACCCGTCTGACGACGCCGCAATCCGCCGCTTTGCCGACGCCTGGGAGGAATGATGACGATGCCAGGACGCGACATGGGTCATATGGTCGACCACACCGCCCGCTTCGGGGGTGCCGGCGCCGGCGTGCTTGACGAGATGCGCCCGCTTGTCGAGAGCTGGCGCTTCGTGCTGGCGACCGATCTCGACGGCACGTTTCTGGGCGGGACCGAGGAGGATCGCCTCGCCCTCTACCGCTGGATCGAGGCGCATCGTGAGGGGCTCGGCCTGATCTTCGTCACGGGTCGCGATCCGCGCTTCATAGAGGGGCTTTGCGCCGATACGCCTGTGCCCTGGCCCGATTTCGTGGTCGGCGATGTGGGCACCACAATCGCGCGAATGGCGCCTGCCGGGCCGGGTGGAAAGGTAAGCCCCATACAGGAGCTTGAGGAGGAGATCGCCGCCATCTGGGGTGATGTGGGGCCCAAGGTGCGCGATGCGCTCGACGGACATCCGGGCCTGCGTCTCCAGCCGACCGAGTTCCGCTTCCGCGTGAGCTACGACTACGACCCGGAGGCTTACGATCCGAAGGCGGAGGAAATCGTCGCGGCGATGGGGCTCGATCATCTCATCTCGGCCGACACCTATTTCGACGTGCTACCGAAGGGCGTCAGCAAGGGCCCCTCGCTCACCCGCCTCGCCGAACGCCTCGGCTTGCCGGCCACGCGGATTCTGGTGGCAGGCGACACGCTGAACGACTACTCCATGTTCGAGACCGAGTTTCTCGGCGTGGCCGTGGGCGGCTCGGAAAGGCCCCTCCTCGAGCGCGTGGCCGACAAGGAGCACGTGCTGAAGGCGGAGGGTGTGGGCGCGGCCGGCATCATGGATGCCATCGCCCATTTCGACCTCTACGATCCCAAGCCGCGCTGAGCGCAGCGCATCGCACGCAGAAGCACGGCCCCGGGGCCCCATCGCCCCCGGCGCCCGAACCCGGAAGGGGGACCCATGACCTCGAAGCTCGTCATCGTCTATCACCGCCAGCCCTATGAGGAGGTGATCGAGGACGGCAAGCTCGTCCGAAAGGAGAACAAGAGCCCGAACGGCATCGTGCCGACGCTCAAGAGCTTCTTCGGCCGGCACGAGGGCGCCTGGGTTGCGTGGAAATACGCCGACGATCCGAACGAGCCGGACTTCGAGCGCGTGATCGAGATCGAGGACAGCTACGGCAAGTATTCCGTGAGCCGGCTTCCGCTGACGAAGGATCAGGTCTCGAGCTTCTACCACGTCACCTCGAAGGAGGCGATCTGGCCGATCCTTCACAGCTTCAAGGACCGCTACAACTACGACCCTGTGGACTGGCCGACGTTTCGGGAAGTGAACTGGGCCTTTGCCGAGGCTGCCGCTCGCGAGGCGGATGACGACAGCGTCATCTGGGTGCATGACTACAATCTCTGGCTCGTGCCGATGTACCTCCGGCAGCTGAAGCCCAACGCCAAGATCGCCTTCTTCCACCACACGCCCTTTCCGGCGGCGGACATGTTCAATGTGCTGCCCTGGCGGCGCGAGATCATCGAGAGCCTGCTCGCTTGCGATATCGTCGGCTTCCACATCCCGCGTTATGTCGCGAATTTCGTCAGCTGTGCGCACAGCCGGTTCGACGTGCGCGTGGTGGGCGAGATCATGACGCCGGAGGATTTTTCCCCCTCGGGCCAGGCGTTGTCGGAGCGGACGACCTTTACAGAGGTGGAGTACGAGGGGCGGCGCATACTCCTCTCCGCATTCCCCGTTGGCGTCGATGTCGACTACATCGAGGAGCTGGCGCGGTCCGAGGAAACGGCAGAGCTGAAGGCCGCGATCCGTCAGGAGCTGGGCGGCAAGAAGCTGATCATCTCCGTTGGGCGGACCGACTACACAAAGGGCGGGATCGAACTCCTGCAGGCCTATGAACGGCTGCTCGAGCGGCGGCCCGAGCTGCGCGGCGAGGTGCGGCTCATGCTGGTGAGCGTCAGCGCGAATCGAAACATGGAAGCCTATGCGGAGGTGCAGGAGGCAATCGAGACCCATGCAGGCCGGATCAACGGCGCCTATGGCAGCTTCGAGTGGCAGCCCGTCTCGCTGATCTCGACGCCGATCCCTTTCCGCGATCTCGTCGCCTATTACCGCGCGGCGGATGTGGCTTGGATCACGCCGTTGGCGGACGGGCTCAATCTCGTGGCCGAGGAATTCGTGGCGGCGCGGACGGATGGCGACGGCGTGCTGGTGCTATCCGAGTTTGCGGGCGTGGCCGTGGAGATGGCGGAGGCGGTGTTGACGAACCCCTTTTCCAACCGCTCCATGGACGCAGCCATCGACCAGGCGCTCGACATGGCGGAGGATGACAGGCGCGGCCGCATGACCGCCCTCCGCGAGAAGGTCCATCGCTATGACATCGAAGCCTGGGCGAAGGAGCAGCAGCGCCTCTTCGACGCCCTCGCCCGCAAGCGCAAGGACAAGAGCGCTGCCTAAGCGGCCTGATGCGGCGCCCTTGCCGCCCTCCGCTGTGCAGTGCTCCGTGTGACTGCGCCCGCGCCCACCCACGTCAGCGTCGAACGGATGCACGAAGATACAATGAACATCGCGCAAGCCCACGCGCAGGAGACCTGGTCACCCCTTGCGGCAGAAGAGCCAGCGCGTCGTCAGGCGTATCTCATCCGGACGTATCCAGCCCCCCGGCCATCCAACCGGTCGCAATAGGCCCTGTCGCTGGCGAACTCCCGATCCGCGACACTGGCGAGCAGCAGACGCTCTGTCGCTGACGCAGTTCACCTGATCGTCACGTCTTCCATCCTACGCTGACGTGGGTGGGCGCGGACGCAGTCACACGGCGCACTGCACAGCGGAGGGCGGCAAGGGCGCCGCATCAGGCCGCTCAGGCAGCGCTCTTGTCCTTGCGCTTGCGGGCGAGGGCGTCGAAGAGGCGCTGCTGCTCCTTCGCCCAGGCTTCGATGTCATAGCGATGGACCTTCTCG
>JBCCDG010000103.1:0-14583 GCA_039030915.1 Pseudomonadota bacterium
GCCGAACCTATCGTAGAACGCCTTCGCGCCTGCGTTGTCATGCGCCACGACCCACCAGACATAGCGCCCGCCCGTCTCGATGGCATGCCGGGCTGCTGCGCGGAGAAGCGCGCGGGCGACCCCGCTGCGACGCGCCTCCTCGGCGACTGCGAGATCGGTGAGGTAGACGCCACGCACCGCATGCGCCGTCTCGTAAGCTGCGGTGAGCAGCGCATAGCCGACCGTGCGACCCTGACGCTCGGCAACTAGGAGCGTGAGGCCCGGCGCATCCACGAGGTCGCGGGCGACGATCTCGGCCGTCATGGCGCCGTCGCCCGGGGCACGATCCCCAACCGTCACGGCCAGCATGTTGGCGAGATCGGCGATAGCCGCTGCATCACGGGGCTCGGCCGGGCGGATGGTGATGGTCTCTCCGGCGGTCATGGCGCCGCTCTCTCAGAGACGGCGGCGCGCCGCAAGGGGATCGGCGCCTAAATCGGCTGGCCCTGCTTCAGGAGCTCGTCGATCAGCTCGCGTTGGCGAAGCGCGTTACTGTCGCCGCCGCCGAAGCTCAGCAGGCCCGAGGAGTAGCTGGTGCCGTAGCTGGTCGCCGCGTTCACCACCTGCCCGATGGCAGCGATGAACTGCGTCTCGCCGAGCTCCTTCAGCGGGTGGATGAAGACCGACCAGAGCGTGCCCTGCGCCACGGCGTAGCGGGCATCGAGCGCGCTGTCGAAATTGGCCTGCGCGATGCGCAGCAACTCCTCCTGGGTCAGCCCCTCGGCCGCGCGGATCGGCGTCATGAGGCGCATGCGGTTGTGGCCGGGATCGGAGACGAAGAGCAGCACGGTCTCGCGGATGGTGAACTGGAGCATGCGGCCATCGGGCGAGCCCTGCGCCTCGGCATCGAGCCGGCGCACGACCGTGCCGATGGTGTCGAGCGTCATGGCCTCCGCCTCTTCACCGCCGGGCCTCGTTTCGGCGCTGACGCCGGGGTCGATGCCCAGGGCGGTGCCGGGGGCGGTGCCGGTATCCGGTGTGGCTTCCCCCGCTTCGTCAGGCGCGCCCTCCCCCGCAGGCGCGGGCCGGGCTCCGGGGGCGGGGTCCTCCGCCAGGGCCGGCGGCGTCGCGAAGGCGAGGGCGAGCATGGCGGCGAGGGCTATGAGACGACGCATGGGCAGATCCTCCGGCTGGTTCGCCCAGCCTACCGCAGCTTTCGCCGCCTGCCAGCGCGGCTCACGCAGTCGTGCGACGTCATTCGCATGGCGGCTGGCCCGGATGATGTCAGACATCCCGCCCGCTACGTGAACGACCCCGAGGGGTGGACCGACATCGTGTGGCATGCACCGGTCCCCCTCGCAGGACACGCAAAGGCGAATTCCCAAGGGCTCAGGAGGGGAGCGTCACGGCGCTAAGTCGCAGGAAGCAAAGAAAAAGAGCCGCACCCGAAGGCACGGCCCCGATGTCGTCAGAGAGACGGCGCGATTACATCATGCCGCCCATGTCGGGCATACCGCCGCCGGCGCCCGCACCCTTGGGCTCAGGCTTCTCGGCCACCATCGCCTCCGTGGTGATCAGTAGACCGGCGATCGAGGACGCGTCCTCGAGCGCGCAGCGAACCACCTTGGCCGGATCGATGATGCCCTTGGAGACGAGATCGCCGTACTCGTCCTTCTGCGCATCGTAGCCGAACTTGTTGTCCGAGCTCTCGCGCACCTTGCCGGCCACGACCGAGCCATCGACGCCCGCATTCTCGGCGATCTGGCGCAGCGGGGCCTCGAGCGCGCGGCGGACGATGGCGATGCCGGCGTCCTGGTCGCCGTTCTCGCCGGTGAGGCCCTGCAGGGACTTCACGGCGTGGACAAGGGCCACGCCACCGCCGGGCACGATGCCCTCCTGGACAGCCGCGCGGGTCGCGTTGAGCGCATCGTCGACACGGTCCTTGCGCTCCTTCACCTCGACCTCGGTCGCACCGCCGACGCGGATCACGGCAACGCCGCCCGCGAGCTTGGCCAGACGCTCCTGGAGCTTCTCGCGATCGTAGTCCGAAGTCGTCTCCTCGACCTGCTGGCGGATCTGAGCGACGCGCGCCTCGATCTCACCCTTGTCGCCCGCACCGTCGACCACCGTCGTGTCGTCCTTGGTGATCGAGATCTTCTTCGCGGTGCCGAGCATGTCGATCGTGACATTCTCGAGCTTCATGCCGAGATCCTCGGAGATCACCTGGCCGCCGGTGAGGATCGCGATGTCCTGCAGCATGGCCTTGCGGCGGTCGCCGAAGCCGGGCGCCTTGACCGCAGCGATCTTGAGGCCGCCGCGGAGCTTGTTGACGACGAGCGTGGCGAGCGCCTCGCCCTCGACATCCTCGGCGATGATGAGAAGCGGCTTGCCGGTCTGGATCACGCTCTCGAGCAGCGGCACCATCGGCTGGAGCGAAGAAAGCTTCTTCTCATGGAGGAGAACATAGCAGTCCTCGAGCTCGGCCTTCATCTTGTCAGCGTTGGTGATGAAGTACGGCGAAAGATAACCGCGGTCGAACTGCATGCCCTCGACCACCTCGGTCTCGGTCTCGAGGCCCTTGTTCTCCTCAACGGTGATGACGCCCTCGTTGCCGACCTTCTGCATCGCATCCGCGATCTGCTGGCCGATGGCCGTCTCACCATTGGCGGAAATCGAACCGACCTGAGCGACCTCGTTCGAGTCGTTCACCGGGCGGGACATCTCCTTGATCTTCGCGACAACCTCGATGACCGCCTTGTCGATGCCGCGCTTAACGTCCATCGGGTTCATGCCGGCGGCAACCGACTTCATGCCTTCCTTGACGATGGCCTGGGCGAGCACCGTGGCGGTCGTCGTGCCGTCGCCGGCCTCGTCATTGGTCCGCGACGCGACCTCGCGCACCATCTGGGCGCCCATGTTCTCGAACTTGTCCGAGAGCTCGATCTCCTTGGCGACGCTCACGCCGTCCTTGGTGATGCGCGGCGCGCCGAAGCTCTTGTCGAGCACGACGTTGCGGCCCTTGGGGCCGAGGGTCACCTTCACCGCGTCGGCGAGGATGTTGACACCCTTGAGCATGCGATCGCGGGCATCGGTGTGGAACTTCACGTCCTTGGCAGCCATTGCTAGGTAGCTCCTGTTTTCAAGTACTTAGGCCGTCTGCGCCGGTCGGCTGGGCGGTCCCGCCAACCGTCGCGCGGCAGGGATTCTTCAGGCGCGGCGGGCGCGGGGCGCCCACCTTGCCGCGATCAGGCGGCCTGGCTCGCGCTGGCGCCCTCGGTGACGATGCCGAGGATGTCGCTCTCCTTCATGATCAGGAGATCCTCGCCGTCGATCTTCACCTCGGTCCCGGACCACTTGCCGAAGAGCACGCGGTCGCCGGCCTTGACGTCGAGGGCGATCCGGTCGCCGTCATCGTCCTTCGCGCCGGCGCCGACGGCGACGATCTCGCCTTCCTGCGGCTTTTCCTTAGCGCTGTCGGGAATGATGAGGCCGCCCTTGGTCTTCTCTTCGCTCTCGATGCGGCGGACGAGCACACGGTCGTGCAGGGGAGTGAAACCCATTGTATTGAGCCCCGTTGATATCGTTGCACCAAATGACCGACGGGACATTCGAAACCGCACCGCCGGCCGCTGTTAGCACTCCCGCGGGGAGAGTGCTAAGGCATCGCGGAGCTAGGGAAGTCGCGGCGTCCTGTCAACACCCCGGCATGCAAAATTGCCGCAGGGGAGCGATTGCGAAGGGTTGGCCGAACGGCATCACGGGGGACTTATGGCCACCGTGGCCCCATTGAAAGAACCAACGGGAGCGATCGTTAACGGGCGCCGGAGGACCATTTGGCCATGTCGGCCGGTACCGGGCGCCGCAGAGCGTCCGGCCGAGCAATGGCATTGGCATCGCCATCGGGATCGGGGATGCTAGGCGCGACCGTACCACGGCGCAGTGCTGCGGGCGGGAGAACCAGCCACAGGAGATGTCGATGGATCGCAGCCAGGGCGCCGGAGGCCGCCTGCGGGGCCGGGCGCAAGGTCATGCGAAGGATTGCGTTTCGGCCCCGGGGGCGAGCGGCCTACCGCGAAGGATCTGGCGGCGGATGGTGGGCGCCTTTGCCTTCGTCGGCCTGCTGTCACTGGCGCCGGCGGCGCAGGCTGCCTGCGGGGGGCAGGACCTGATCGCGGCGATGGGGGCGGATGAGCGCGCGGCGCTGGAGGCGGCGGCGGCCGAGACGCCGAATGGCGAAGGCCGGCTCTGGCGGGTCGAGGCGCCGGACGGGGCGGTCGGGCATCTTTTCGGCACCTATCACGACACGGGCGCGGTCGCGACGCTGACGGCCGCGGTCGAGGATGCCTTCGCGGCGTCCAAAGCGCTGATCGTCGAGCTGACTGAAGCCGAGTTTGCTGCGATGGAAGCGCGGCTGGCTGCGGATCCGGCCTTCAGCTTCACCGCGGGACCCGATGGGCTGGGCGCACGGTTGGCGAACAGCCTGAGCGCGGAGGAGCGTGAGGTGGCGGAGGCGGCCCTGGCGGAGCGGGGACTGACGCTGGGCATCGCGACCGGGCTCAAGCCATGGCTCCTCTTCTCCCTCCTCGGCACGCCGGCCTGCCAGATCGAGGAGATGGCCGGGGGCGCGCCGGTGCTCGACCGCGTGCTGATCGAGCGGGCGGAGGCGCGGGGGCTGAGCGTCAGCGGACTCGAGGACTACGAGACCGCGCTCGCCGCCTTCGGCCGGATCGGCGAGGCGGAGGCGCTGGCCCTGGCGCGGGACATGCTGTCGCTGGCGCCGCTGGAGGAGGATCTGCGGCGCACGCTGCTGGGCCTTTATGCCGAGGGGCGCACGGGCATGATCGCGGCCTTCTCCGAGCATCTGGCCGAGACGGCCGGTGCCGGAGACGGCGACCGGGAGGCTGGTGCCGTCGCGGCGAGCGAGGCCTTCACCGAGGCGATCCTCGAGGACCGCAACCGCTCCTGGATGCCGCGGCTCGAGACCGCGCTTGCCGAGCCCGGGGCTTTCGTGGCCGTGGGCGCGCTGCACCTGCCGGGCGAGGAGGGGCTGATCGCGCTCCTCCGTGCTGCAGGCCACACCGTCACGGCGGTGCCGGAATAGCCTGTCGGCGGCGGGATCAGACGAGGAGGGCGGCGAGGAACAGGCTGCCCGCGGCGCCGAGGCTGAGCGGCAGGCGGAGGGCGGGCCACCAGGCGGGCGCGCCGCCGCGGGCGGTGAGCGCATAGTCCGCGCCGAGGAGCCCGACAAAGCCGAGCGCGAGGAGCGCCAGGCGCCACGGATCGGGCAGGACCAGGACGACCCAGGCGTAGAGCGAGGGCACGACGGAGGCGATGTAGGCGAACCATGCGCCCATGCCGCCGGACCCGTCACGCTCACCGGCCGGGCCGAGCCCCGCGGCTGCGAAGCCCCAGCGGCAGCCGCCCATGAACGACAGGATGACCGCGCCGTAACCCGCGAGGAGCTGTTTCGCGAGCGCGCCCGCAGGACCCGACAGCACCGCGACCGCGAGGAGGCCGGCAGCGAAGGGGAGGAGGCCTGCGAGACCGAGCCAGCCCGCTTCGGCGGGCACGCCGGGCATGAGGGGGACGGCCCCGCCCCCGCCGGCCCCGCCAGCCTCATCACGCGTCGCTTGCTCGCCTTCCTGCGTCTGCGGCATCTCCGCCTCCCCGCTCGACAAGGCGCTCTCCGGCGCCATGTGCCGATCGCTAGGTAACTCGATCGGAGGACATGCCCATGACCGCCGCTACCGAAAACACGCCGCAGGCCGAAACCTCGGACCCGCGCGCCGCGGAGACCGTGTTCTACGACGGCGGCTGTCCGATCTGCGCCCGCGAGGTCGCGGGCTATCGGCGGATGGCGGGCGCGGAGACGGTCGAGTGGGTGGACGTCGCGACCGCGCCGGAGGCGGCGTTGCCCGAGGGCGCGACGCGGCAGGCGCTCCTCTCCCGCTTCACCGTCCGGCGGGCGGACGGGGCGACTGTGGACGGGGCGGCGGGTTTCTTCTCCCTCTGGCGCCGCCTCGGACCGACGGCGCGCATTGCGCGGCTGCTCGACCGCAGGCCCTTCACGGACATCGCGGAGGGAGCCTACCGGCTATTCCTGCTGCTTCGCCCGCTCTGGCGCCGGGCCTGAAGGCAAGCGGCGGGTCCCATCCCGGTCCTTGCGCATGCCCGCCCCCGCGGTTAGGCGGACGGCGCAATGCGGGAGGGCAGCATGGTCGAGATCATCCGGACGCTGGACGACATCGCTTCGGGCTACGACGCGCTGCTGGTCGATCTCTGGGGGTGCTACCACAACGGCTTGCGGCCCTATCCGGAAGCGCTGGACGCGCTGAGACGGTATCGGGCGCGCGGCGGGATCGTGGTGCTGCTGACCAACGCGCCGCGGCCCGCGACGGGGGTGCTGCGTTTCCTGGAGCGGATCGGCGCACCGGCAGCCCCGGGCGACACGCATGACGACGTGATGTCCTCGGGCGAAGCCTGCAAGCGGGCGATGGCGGGGGGACGCTATGGCCGACGGTTCCACTATGTAGGCCCGGATCGTGACCTCGACATGCTGTCGGATTTCGGGGGCAGGCCGGTGCCGCTGGACGAGGCCGAGACGATCCTGCTGGTGGGGCTGCGCGACGACCAGACGGAGGACCCCGAGGACTACGATGCCGAGTTCGAGGACTGGGCGGCCCGGCGGCTGCCCGTGCTCTGCGCCAACCCGGACATCATCGTCGACCGGGGCGAGGAGCGGCTGTGGTGCGCCGGCGCCCTGGCGCAACGCTACGCAGCGCGGCATGGCGACGACGGGGCGGAGGTTGTCTGGTACGGCAAGCCGTATCCGCCGTCCTACGAGGCGAGCTTTGAAATGGTCGATGCGCTGGCGGGGCGAGCCGTGGCGCGGGAGCGGATCCTCGGCATCGGTGATGGGATCGCGACGGATGTGAAGGGCGCGCATGCGCAGGGCTGCGACGCGCTCTTCATCAGTGGGGGCATCGCGGCGGCGGAGGTGGGGGATCATCCCGAGCGGCCGGACCCCGCGCGGCTGGAGGCGTTTTTCGCGCGCGAGGGGGAGCGGCCGCGCTTTGCCATGCCGTTCCTACGCTGAGCGCGCGTTGCGCTTGCGACGGGGCAGACGAAAGTCGTACGCAGTAATCGGTTAGATCACGACATATTTCTGAAATTTTCTTGCGCAATATTGTTGCCCTCTCAGCTGCGCCGCGCTAGTTTGCGTGCAGTGCAGCAATCAGGCCGGACCGATCCGGCAAGTGCGGAGGCGACCCATGTTCGACAGTGGCACGACGGCGGCGAGCCCGGTGGAGGAATCGGCGCTGGACGGCATTCTGGACGCGGCGGGCAAGCCGATCCGGCGCGGCACGATCTGCATCGAGGATCTCGAGACCGGCATGGAGCGGAGCCTGGCGCGCACCGTATCGGACCGGGAGATTGCGCTCTTCGCCGAGCTCTCGACCGACCGCAACCCGGTGCATCTGGACGAGGAATACGCGCAGGAGACGATCTTTGGCGGCCGCATCGCGCATGGCATGCTGACGGCCGGCCTGATCTCGGCCGTGATCGGAGAGCAGCTTCCGGGACACGGCACGGTCTATATGGGCCAGACGCTCAAATTCCTCGGCCCCGTACGGCCGGGCGACCGTGTGGTGGCGAGCGTCACGGTGCGGGACATCGACCATGCCAAGCGCCGGGTGACCCTTGATTGCCGCTGCAGCGTCGGCGAGAAGGTCGTGCTCAAGGGCGAGGCGCTGGTGCTCGCGCCCTCCAAGAAGTTCGACTGACGCATCCGGAGCGTTGTCCGTGCGCCTGCGCCGGGGGCTCCGCCTGCGGCGCGCCCCCGGAAAGGCTCCATGCAGCGCATCGACGGCTACCAGCTCGGCCCGGCCGGCGATCCATCCGCCGCCCCGCCGCCCCTGAAGGGCGCGACAGCGGCGCTCGGCAATCTGGACGGCGTTCATCGCGGGCATCAGGCGCTGATCGCGGCGGCACGGGCGGCACGGCCCGGTGCGCCGCTGGCGGCCATCACCTTCGAGCCCCATCCCAGACGCCTCTTCCAGCCCGATGCGCCGCCCTTCCGCCTGACCGACGATGCGGAGCGGGAGCGGCTGCTGGCGCTGGCGGGGGTGGAGCGGCTGGCAGTCCTGCCCTTCGACCGGGCGCTGGCGGGGATGAGCCCGGGCCGTTTCGCGCGGGAGGTGCTGGCCGAGGGGCTCGGCGTTGCGCATCTCACCATCGGCGCGGATTTCCGCTTCGGCCGGGGGCGGGCGGGCGACGCGGCGATGCTGAAGCAGCTCGGCCAAACGCTCGGCTTTGCGGTGAGCGTCCTGCCGCTGGTCGGCGACGAGACGGGGGACTATTCCTCCACCGCCGCGCGCGGCGCGATCCGCAAGGGCGCGATGGACGAGGCGGCGGCGATCCTGGGACGGCCCCACGCCGTTACGGGACAGGTCGTGCTGGGAGACCAGCGGGGGCGCACGCTGGGCTATCCGACCGCCAACCTGGCCTTCGGGGAGCAGCTGGTGCCGGCCTACGGTGTCTATGCCGCGCGGGTTCAGGTGCTGGAGGGGCCGCACAAGGGACGGCATGACGGCGTGGCCTCCATCGGGGAGCGGCCGACCTTCGGCGTCAACGCGCCCAATTTCGAGGTGCATCTCTTCGATTTCACCGGCGATCTCTACGGCACACCCATCGTGGCGGAGCTTGTGGCCTTCCTGCGACCCGAAGTCGCCTATGAGGGGCCGGAAGCGCTCATTCGCCAGATGGACCGCGACAGCGCGGAGGCGCGCGCTATCCTTCGCGCCAAGGCGGGCTGATATCCGCCATTCGCCATGCGTCGGGGCCCGCGACGGCCCCCATCGCCAGCCGTCAGGACCGGCCCTATGCGCGTCACGCTCTTCAACCTCTTCTTCTACGCCCACACACTCTACATCGCCGCGAAGGTCGCGCTCCTCGCGCAGTTCTTCGACCGTCATCGCCTCTACCCTTCGCTGAGGACGTGGGGGGACACGACGGTTCGGGCACTGGACGTGATCCTCGGCGCGAAGGTGGAGATCCGGGGGTGGGAGAATGTGCCGCCCTTCACGGCGGAGCGGCCCGTCCTCTTCGTCTCCAAGCATCAGTCCGAGCTCGATATCGTGCTCCTGGCCAAGCTGATGCCGGATACGGGCGCAGTGGCGATGGCGGAGCTCGAGCGCTATCCGTTCTTCGGCACGATCCTGAAGAAGCTCGACATCGTGATGGTAGCGGTCGACAGCGGGCCGCAGAACCGCACGGAGCAGACGATCGAGGGGACGGCGCACACCTTCTCGCAGGCCCGGCCGATGATGATCTATCCGGAAGGCGAGCTCATGCAGCTGGGCGCGCAGGAGCGGTATCGTCGGGGGGCGGCGCATATCTACACGCGGCTCAACCCTGTGGTGATCCCGGTAGCGACGAGTGTGGGCGTGATCTGGCCGCGGCGCGAATGGCGGAAAAACCCCGGGTTGACGGGGGCGATCGAGTTTCTGGAGCCGATGCCCGAGGGGCTGGACTTCGAGGCGTTCCATGCGGAGGTGGAGCGGCGTGTCGAGGAGGGCACGATGCGCCTGATCCGCGAGCATGCTCCGCCCGCGACGCTGAAAGCGGCCGAGGAGCGCAAGGCGCGGGGCGTGAACAATCACGGCCACCCCCCCACCGAGCGGAGGGTGGAGGCGGCGGGCGGCGCCTGAGGGACACCGCCCGCCCCGTGTCGCGCAGGCAGGCGCCTTCCGGCACCTGCGGCTTACGCTCAGGCAGCGTGATCCTTGGCGTTGAGCGCGAGCTGGGCATCGACCAGGCGCACGGTCTCGTCGAGGACGGGGTTCGAGAGACCATGGGCCGTCGCCAGCGCGTGGACGAGACGGTCGACCCGCTCGATGGCCGGCGCGCCGGAAAAGAGCGCGCGGGCGGCCGAGCTCGGCTTGGCCAGTCCCCTGGCAGCGTTGGCATATTTCTCGAACGGGACCAGATCGTCGGGCGCGGCACCGAGCGTCAGGCAGACCTGCCTGACCCAGTCATAGACGGCGCGCGACGCCGCCTTGTCGCTGTGGACGGCATCGCGGATGGCGCGGGGGCCGTCCGGCGTCACGCAGCGGTAATTGCCGGTCAGCAGCATCGCCCATTTCGCCAGCGGCACGTAGATGCTGTCGAAGACGCGGAGCTTGACCGGCAACTCGAGGCTTTCGCCCGCCTCCTCGTGGCGCACGGCGTCGATATCCGCCTCGAGCCGGCGCAGGATCGCCGTGTGCTCCGCATTCACGAAGGCCGCGACCTTGAAGTTGGTGGGCAAGCTGACCTGCAGGACGTTGATCGGCTCCTCGGGCGGGCGAAAGGCCTGCGGGTCGGGGCTAGCGAGCGTCATGAGGGCGGGATCGAACGGATCCCAGACCGTGGCGTCGCGATAGGCGCCGCGAAGGGTGCCCGCGTCGACGCCCGCCAGGCGGGCGAGGAAGGGGAGCGGCGGCATGTTCATGATAGACATGACCGGCCGCCCGCTCTCCGCCACCACGGCCATCACCGCGCGGATGGCGGGGTGGGCGTATTGCGGCTCCTGCATCGCGAGACCGATGAGGTCGAAGGAGGCGGGATCGACATCCTCCGGCCCGGCGGCGGCGAGAATGCCGGGGGCCGTGCGGCTGTCGAGCGTCACCAGCCCCTCGCGCCCGCGGATCGGCGTGCGCACGCGCGCGCCCTCGCCGTTGATGAGCGTCGCCTCCTCCGGCAGGCAGACGAGCGTCACGTCGTGGCCGGCCAGCACGAGCTTCATGCCGAGAAGGGAGCCGTAACTGGCGCCCAGGATAAGGATGCTCTTCTTGTCGGTCGTCATGGCGAAACCTCCGTGAAGCGGCGCTGACCGCGTTTCTTTCTGCTCGCGAAAATAGTCGATCACGCCGCCCGCCGCGTTCCACTGGATGGAACCGGGCTCCGAACTGTTCCGAGGCGTGGAATTCCGTGGAAGCGTTTCCGCAGAGTGGAAGCGGAGGCACGGCAGTGCGGCTGTTGACCCCGGCGCGGCGGCCCGTCAGGCAGGGGTGGCAAGCTTTGGAGGCGCCGGATGAGCGAGAGACCGAACCAGTTCGCGCTGCTCCGCACGCGGCGATTCCTGCCCGTCTTCCTCGTGCAGTTCCTCGGTGCCTTCAACGATCAGGTCTATCAGAAAGCCTTCGTCGCGCTCGTCACCTACCGGCTGGCCGCCGAGCTCGAGACGCCGATCTCGCTCCTCGGCGTCATCGCCTCGGCGCTCTTCATCCTGCCCTTCGCCATCGTCACGCCCACCGCCGGCCAGATCGCCGACCGGGTGGACAAGGCGGTGATGATGCGCTTCGTGAAAGGGTGGGAGATCGTGGTCATGGGGCTGGCCGTGATCGGCTATCATACCCAGAACATCTACTTCCTTTACTTCGTGCTCTTCCTGATGGGTGCGCAGTCGGCCGTCTTCGCGCCGATCAAGTATTCCGTGCTGCCGCAATATCTCTCGCCGAAGGAGCTGATCGGGGGGAACGGGCTGGTACAGGGCTCGACCTTCCTCGCCATCATCTTCGGCACCATCCTCGGCAACGAGCTGATCCTGACGGATTACGGGGTGACGCTGGTCTCGGTGATCGTGGTGCTGATCGCGGTCGCGGGCTTCGTGGCGGCCCTGAACGCGCCGCCCGCGCCGCCGGCGCCGGGGGAGAAGAAGCCGGTGGACTGGTTCTTTCCGCGCGCGATCTGGCGGCTTCTGGCGCGGATCTCGCACAACCGGCCGGCGTTCCGGACGCTCTTCTTCATCTCCTGGTTCTGGTTTCTGGGCGCGACCTTCCTGTCGCTGCTGCCGGCCTATGCCAAGGAGGTGCTGGGGGCGGACGAGGGTGTGCTGACCGTGCTGCTCGCCGGCTTCAGCGTGGGCGTGGCCATCGGCGCGCTTCTCTCGGAACGGCTCATCCAGGGGCGCGCGCCGATCTCCCTGCCGCCCTACGGCGCGCTCGGCATGGGGCTCATGGCGATCGAGCTCTGGCTCGCGACACCCGCAATGCCGCCGCCCGAGCTTCTGTCGCGTGCCGAGTTCTTTTCGGACCTCGCGGGCTGGCGCATCCTCTTCGATTTCGTGCTGATCTCGGCCTGCGCCGGCGCCTATGTGACGCCGCTCAATGCGATCCTGCAGCAGACGGCGGAGGAGGAGGCCCGGGCGCAGTACATCGCCGCCTCCAACGTGGTGGACGCGAGCTTCATCGTGGCCTCGGCCGCGGTCGTCGGCGTGCTGATCGCGCTCGGCCTGCGGGCCGACGGCGTGCTGACGCTGCTGACCGCCTCCGGCCTGGTGATGGCCGTGGTGGTCGCGCGCTTCGCACCGGACACCAAGATCGGCCGCGCCTCGCTCAAGGTCTGGCCCCGCCGCCTGCCCGGCCCCGACTTCCCGCCGGGCATGCCGTGATGTCCGCCGTTGCCGACAAGCTGAGGGACGAGATCGAGGAGGCGTTGCGATGGGCGCTGACCCGTTGAGAGAGAAGTTCTGGGAGTTGCCGCTGGCCGCGCTCGACAGGGCGGAGTGGGAGGCGCTCTGCGACGGGTGCGGGAAGTGCTGTGTGCTGAAGCTCGAGGACGAGGACACGGGCGAGGTGCATTACACAGACGTCGCCTGCCGGCTCTTCGATCCGGAGACGTGCAGATGCGGCAACTACGCGCTCCGCCAGACGCTGGTGCAGGGCTGCGTGGTGCTGAGCCGGGAGACGATGGCGGAGAACGCGCCGTGGCTGCCGGGAACGTGCGCCTATCGCCTGCGCCACTACGCCCAGCCGCTGCCGCCCTGGCATCCGCTCCTGACCGGGCGGGCCGAGAGCGTGGCCGAGGCGGGGCATGCGATGCGCGACACGGTGCCGGAATGGGAGGTCGACGAGGAAGATCTCGAGGACCATGTGATCGAAGGCGTACTCGATCGATGACCCCCGCGCCGCATCCGAGGGAGACCGAGGCATGATCTTCACCTCCGACAACGCCTCAGGCGCCGCACCCGAGGTGATGGCCGCGGTGGCGGCAGCGAATGACGGCTACACGATGCCCTATGGCAACGACGACGGCACGGGGCGCGTCGAGGCGATGGTGCGGGAGATCTTCGCGGCCCCCGAAGCGCGGGTCTTCCTTGTGGCCACCGGCACGGCGGCGAATGCGCTGGCGCTCGCGACCCTGGCGCCGCCCTGGGGCAGTGTGATGTGCCACAGGCTTGCGCATATCGAGGTGGACGAATGCGGGGCGCCGGAGTTCTACAGCGGCGGTGCGAAGCTGACGCTTCTGGAGGGTGAGGACGCGAAGATCGCGCCCGCGGCGCTGGAGGCGGCGCTGTGCGCCGAGGCGAGCGTGCACAACGTGCAGCCCGCCGCGCTCTCGATCAGTCAGGCGACCGAGCGAGGGGCGATCTACGGCGTGGGGGAGGCTGCGGCACTTGCCGCCATCGCCAAGCGCCACGGGCTCGCGGTGCATATGGACGGGACGCGCTTTGCCAATGCGCTGGTCGCCACCAATGCCGCGCCCGCGGCGATGAGCCATGAGGCGGGCGTCGACATCCTGTGCCTCGGTGCCACGAAGACGGGCGCGCTGGCGGCGGAGGCTGTGATCCTCTTCGACCCCGCGCTCGCCCGCGAATTCGAGCTGAGGCGCAAGCGCGGCGGGCATCTCTTCTCCAAGATGCGCTTCGTGGCAGCGCAGATGGAGGCCTGGCTCGAGGACGGGCTCTGGCTCCGACTGGCGGGGCATGCCAATGCGATGGCGACGCGGATGGCCGAGGGGCTGCGCGCGAAGGGCGTTCCGGTCGCCAACACGGTCGACGCCAACATCCTCTTTCCACGGTTCAGCGCGGAGCAGCATGCGGCGCTGACGGCCGCAGGGGCGCGGTATTACCCCCACCCCTTGCCCGGGGGCGACGTGGACGCGCGGCTGGTGGCGAGCTTCGCGACGCGCGAGGAGGATGTGGACCGTTTTCTGGCCGTGCTTTGAGGGTCGGGGGACCGGGGGGCGTCCGAGGTGCACGGAACATCGCAATAATGTTGCGAATTCCACGCAATCCGCGCACGTAACGTGACTTCATTCACGACAGCTTAATGACATTTGGGTAACCATAATCGCGCGCCGTCGTGGGGAGGGCGCGGTCTGCTCCCGGGCCGAGCCGGGCAGAGGGTCGATCCTGATTATGAGTGCCGTTACTTCCAGCCGGACCGTTCAGCGCGCGATCCTTTGTGCGGCCGTCCTCTCCATCTTGCCGCCGGTGGGCGCGGGGGTGGAGGACGCGCGGGCCGATACGCCGAAGCGCTTCGCCCATATCACCAGCGCGCCGCCCCGCGGGATCGACTGCACTTTCTTCCGCAGCCAGGCGTTCAACCAGGCGGACGATCACTTCACGGTCCAGATGGCGCGCATGTGCGTGATGCTCTCGCGCTACAAGACCACCGTGATCGACGCGAACTCGAGCCGCTTTCGCGCCAGCCGCGCGGCGGAGGAGCGGGCGAGCGCGGCGCGCCGGGTCGCGCCCATCGAGGCGGCGCCCGAAGCCTCGAAATACCTGATCGCTCGGGAGATCGGCCTGATCGAGGCGCTGACGGCGCCGAAGGCCCC
>JBCCDG010000104.1:0-14544 GCA_039030915.1 Pseudomonadota bacterium
CTCAGCGGTGTCCCGCGCCGGGTCGACCGTGACGAAGACGGGCGTCACATCGATCCCCTCTTCGGCCAGCATGTCCACCGCATCGGCCATATGCTGCACGTCCAAGGGGCAGACATCGGGGCAGTAGGTGTAGCCGAAATAGAGCAGCGTGGGCCCGTCGA
This sequence comes from Pseudomonadota bacterium, assembly GCA_039030915.1. Classification (GTDB taxonomy): domain Bacteria; phylum Pseudomonadota; class Alphaproteobacteria; order Rhodobacterales; family Rhodobacteraceae; genus Thermohalobaculum. Next base: position 162 of record JBCCDG010000104.1, read on the forward strand.
TCAGCCCCTCGGCGGTGACAACTTCGCCCTCATGCGTCTCCAGCGTGAACGGCCCGCCGAGATCGCTGCCGGTGGCATCGATGGCCGATGGCCCAAGCTCAGGCGGATCCGCGGGCGACAGCGCGGTCCAGAGGCCGACGCCGACCGCGCCCACGACCAGGGCTGCGGCGGCTGCAATCATCGTCTTCTGCATGCTGTGCCCCGTCGCTTTCCGCTCTCAGTCCTATCGACGTCCCAGTCTGCAGCAACAAGGGGACGTCTGAGGGTCATTGCAAGAGGCGATCTTGCCATTGTGAGCAAGGGGGCGATCTCTGCCCCATGGACGGCAGCGGTTCGAGCTATCTCTTCGACATGCGCGCGCGGGGCGATTGGGTTCGCCTGCGCACGCTCTTGCTGTTGCGCTGGATCGCGGTGATCGGCCAGTCGGGGGCGGTTCTGACGGCCGAACTGGCCATGGGATACACGCTGCCGCTGCCGCTTTGCGCAGGGCTGATCTCGGCCGCGGTGCTCGCCAATCTGGTCGCGACGGCGGTCTATCCGGCCGAGGCCCGGTTGTCGGAGAACGCGACGCTCGCCTCGCTGATGTTCGACCTGGTTCAGATCGTCGCACTGCTGATGGCGACGGGGGGGCTCAACAACCCCTTCGCTCTCCTAGTTCTCGCGCCTGTCACGATCTCGGCCTCGGCGCTGCGGCTGCAGCCGACGCTCTGGCTCGGGATCGCGGCGATCGTGCTCGTCTCGCTGATGTCGAACCTGCATCTCCCGCTGCTCGGTCCCGATGGCGAGCCCATCGTGCTGCCGCTCGACTATCGCGGCGGGGTTGCCGTGGCGCTGGCAATCGCTGTGGCCTTTCTCTCGCTCTACGCTCGGCGTGTCACGGTCGAGAGCTACGCGATGAGCCAGGCGCTCTCCGCGACGCAGGTCGCTCTCTCGCGGGAACAGCGTCTCGCGGCCATCGGCGGCATCGCCGCGGCTGCGGCACATGAACTCGGCACGCCGCTCGCGACCGTGAAACTCGTCGCGAAGGAGCTGGCGCGGGAGCTCGAAGACCGCCCAGAACTCGCCGAAGATGCCCGGCTCATCCACCAAGAGGCGGAGCGCTGCGGGCGCATCATGGCCGATCTCGCACGGTCGGGCCGCCAGGACGCGCATATCAGAACGGCGCCGGTAACCTCGCTGGTGGAGGAGGCCGCCGCGCCCCATACAACCCGCGGCAAGCGCATCGTGATCCGCGTCGACGGGGAGGCGGTTGAAGAGCGCGTCCCCGGCAGCGAAGAACCCCCGATTGTGCAGCGCCGGCCGGAGCTTATCCACGGGCTCCGCAACATCGTGCAAAACGCCGTCGATTTCGCCGAGAGCACCGTCTGGGTCGATATCTCCGTTTCAGAACAAGAGCTTGTGATGAGGGTGCTGGATGACGGGCCCGGCTTCTCGGGTGAGATCCTGCCCCGATTGGGTGAGCCCTATGTCTCCTCGCGCAGCCGCGACACCCGGCGCGATTTGGGCGAGGACGGGTACGAAGGCATGGGCCTCGGCGTCTTCATTGCGCGCACCCTCCTTGAACGGACCGGGGCGCGCCTGCGCTTCGGTAATGTGCCCGATCAAGTTGTGCGGGAGTGGCAGTCTTCGCCGCGCCCGACGGGTGCGATCGTCGAGCTTCGCTGGCCGCCAGGGACGATCCAGCGCAGCAAGGCCGAGAGCCGGCGCCCGGCTTGACCCTAGTGGTTTGGCCGAGACACTTGATACCGTCATTGCCGGACTTGATCCGGCAATCCATTTTCATGAATGTGTTTAAGTTCGTTTGGTCTTCTGGATCCCCGGGTCGAGCCCGGGAATGACAAGAATGGGTGCCCCCGTCTGTTTCGGACCAGAGGTTGTTAATCTCTGGTACACCAAACTGAGGTAAGGCGCTGGGACCTCGACAGAATTCTTGCCTGCAAGGCACCCGGGCATGTTACCCTCATCCGGGTGGACAAGCGTGGAAGGTGCCGTGGCAGCGCTTTACTGGGTCTTATTGGTTGCTCTCGTCCTCGCCGCTTTCGCCGGCGGCTGGGTGCTGTTTCGGCGGCTGCGCCTGGCGGAGGATGAGGTGGCGCGGGCCGAGGCGCTTTCCGAAGGTGTCCTGATCCGGACGGAAGAATACCGCATCATCGATCTCAGCTTCGAGGCGTCGAGGTTGCCCGGCGCCGTCCATGGCGGGCGCATCGATGAGCTTTTGTCGGGCCTCCTGGACGATGGGCGGGAGGAGGCGTTGTCCGCCCTCGACGATCTTGTGCGCACCGGCCGGCCGATGCGCTTGTTGGCCACCGACGCCGACGGCAATCCGTGGGAGCTTGCGGGCAGGCCCCGTGGGGGCGAGCTGCTGATCACGCTTCGCGATGCCTCGCTCGCCGTGACGGAGCTTCGGAAGTCCGAGGCGCGCATCGCCGTTCGCGAACGCGCGCTCGAGGCCGGCTGGTACGAGCGCCGAACGATCCTCAATCTCCTCAATACCGGCAGTGCCATCGCCTGGCATCGCGGCCGCACGGGCGAGATGATCTGGTCCTCGGGCTGCGTGAACACGTCCGACGGCAACGTGACCGCGCAGCAGGCCGTCGCCCTCGTCCGAGCACGACCGGGGGAGGTCGCCGGTGACGAGCAGGGCGTGGTCAGAAGCCGGGTCGAGATCCTACCCGCAGGCGCGATCGAACCGTTGCCGCTACAGGTCATCGAGGTATTTGCCGCAGACGGTTCGGCGACGGGCATCGCCACCGACGCAACGGTCGCCGCACAAGCTGAACGTACGCTTAGCCGCTTCGTGCAGACGATGACTGAGACCTTCGCGCATCTGACTGCCGGCCTCGCGATCTTCGACCGCAATCAGAAGCTCGTGCTCTTCAACCCCGCCTTCGCGCAGATGCTGCAGCTCGACCCGGCCTGGCTCGCCAACCGGCCGACGCTCCGCGATGCGGTCGACGCGCTCAGGACCAAGCGGCGCATCCCCGAACACATCGACTTCCACGCCTGGCGAGCGCGGCTGCTCTCGCTCTTCGACAATCCTGAGCGGGTGGATTTCGACGAGGTTTGGCATCTGGCCGATGGCTCGAACATCAAGGTCATCGCGCGCCCGCACCCCCATGGCAGCCTCGCCTTCGTCTTCGACGATATCTCCGACAGGGTCCGGCTCGAGCAGCGCTACCGCCAATCGATCGACCTGCAGGAGGCAACGCTCGACCGGCTCGACGAGGCGCTGTTGGTCTTCGGCACCGATGGCCGGCTGCAGATCGTAAACGATGCGTTTCACGAGATCTTCGGCACGGACAAGGGCACCGTGCGACCGGGCATGCATGCGCGGGAGGTCGTAGCCCTCTGCGCCGGCCTCACGGTCGAGGGCGCGATCTGGGAGAGTGCGGCCTCCTTCATCACCGCCGCCGATGCGCGCGCCCCGATCACCGAGCCGCTGACCCTTGGCTCCAACCGGCGGCTGCGGCTGCGGATGGCCGCCTTGCCGGGCGGCGGCACGATGCTCGTCGCCGCCGATGTAACGGATAGCGAGCGAATCGCCGAGGCGCTGCAGGAGCGCAACGACGCGCTCGAGGCGGCGGAGGAAATGCGCACCGCCGTTCTCGACCAGATCAGCCACCGGCTGCGCACCCCGCTCAACACCATCTTCGGCTTCGGGCAGCTTCTGACGGATCCGCGCTTCGGCCAGCTTTCGGAGCGTCAGCGCGAATACGCATCCGGCATTCTCGAGGCATCGGGACAGCTCCTCGATACCATCGACGAGGTCACCGATCTCGCCGCCCTTCGCCCCGGCGCGCGCCCCGAAACCGACCGTGAGCCGCCGCTTGCCGAGACGCTGGAGCTTACGCGGGCCCTTCTGCAGAAGCGCTCGGCCGAAGCCGGCGTCGGCCTCTCGGCCCGCCTGCCGGAGGAGACCCTGCGCCCGGCCTGTCCACCGGCAAAGCTGCGCCAGATCGTCTTCAGCATGACCGCCGGCGCGATCCAGCGCGTGGGCGCCGGCGGCAGCGTCAGCTTGACCGCCGCGCGCGACGAGCATGGCAATGTGGCCATCGCCGCAATCGAACACCGGATGCCCGCCGCCACGGTCCACGCACTCATCGACCAGTCCGCAACGGCCGACGCCGGCGCAGACGCCATGGTGGAACACGCCGAAGACGATAGCGAGACGAGCGAGGCCGCGGACGCGATGCCCGTCGCCGATCCGCCCCTGTCGCTCACGCGGCGCATGGTGGAGGGCGAGAGCGGCCAGTTCACCTATGGCCCGAACACCGGCCTCTTCGCCGCGGGCGAAAGCGAGGAGCCCCAAGCCCGGGCAAGCATCGCGTCCTTCCCTGGGCTCGAAACACCGGTCGAGCTTACGCTGGAGCTGCCCGGCGGCACCGTTCGCGATGGCGAGGCGGACGGACCACTCCCCCAAGGTCGACGCGCCAGCGCCCCATCCGTCTGAGCACCGATCCCAGCGCGAAGACCATGCACCCTGCCCCGCAGGCTGGCACTCGACGCATGGCTTCGCTATCCCGACGATCACGATGCGCGACGCCGAACCAACCGATTTGCCAGCCGAGACGAGCGTCACCGCGGCGCTGGAGACTGCGGCCATGCGGTCGGGCGATCCGGTCGTCCTTGCGCTCTCCAACCTCGCCGCCACCGAAGCGCTCGGCACGATCCTCGGTGAGCGTCTCGGCCCAGGCGACACGGTCCTTCTCTCCGGTCCCCTCGGTGCCGGGAAGTCGGCACTCGCCCGGCAGATCCTGCGAACGGCGCTCGCCGACCCGGACCTCGAGGTGCCCTCGCCAAGCTACACGCTCGTCAATGTTTACGAGCCGGTCGCGGGCCCAGCCCTCTGGCACGCCGATCTCTACCGCTTGGGCGACCCGTCGGAGCTTCATGAGCTCGGCCTCGAAGACGCCTTCGCAACTGCCGTCGTTCTGATCGAATGGCCGGAGCGCCTCACGAGCCGACCTGCGCGCCGCATGGAAATCGCGCTTTCCGTGCCCCTAGACGGCCCGGAGGCGCCGTCCGACCAGGCCGACGAGCCTCGCGAGGCCACACTTCGCGCCTTCGGTGCCTGGCCAACCTTGCGAGCGGCGTCTTGACCGGTCAGCGCATCGCCCAATCCAGCGCGCCGGACAGGCAGCAGGCCTTCGCCGCGTTCCTAGCGCAGGCAGGCCTGCCCGGCGCCACGATCCGGCCGCTCGCCGGCGACGCTTCCGCCCGCCGCTACTTCCGCGTCGAGGATGGCGACCACCGCTTCGTTCTCATGGACGCACCGAGGCCCGAGAACGAGAGCATGGCCTATTTCGCGGCCGTCACGGCCTGGCTCCGCGAGCACGACCTCTCCGCCCCGGAAATCCTAGCCGCCGATCTAGAGGCTGGGCTCTTGTTGCTCGAGGATCTGGGCGATGCACTTTTCGCCCGCGTCTTGGAGCAAGAGGGGACGCCTGCGCGTGAGACCGAACTCTACGCGGCCGCTGTCGACCTCCTCGCCGACCTTCCACCCGGCGCAGCACCTCAGGGAACCGCAGCCTATGATCGCGCAACGCTCCTCGCCGAGGCGCGCCTTGCGACGGATTGGTGGGCCGCCGGAGCAGGCCACCCGCAAGACGAGAGCGCGATCGCGGCTTTCGAAGCGGCGATGGCTGCTGCCTTGCAGCCCGCGCTCGCGCCCGCGCCCGAGACCGAGACCGACGCCGTCGCGGTTCTCCGAGACTATCACGCCGAGAACCTCCTCTGGCTGCCAGGCCGCGCCGGGGCTGCACGTGTCGGGCTTCTCGACTATCAGGACGCGCGCCTCGGCCATCCGGCCTATGATCTTGTCTCGCTTCTCGAGGATGCCCGGCGCGACACGGACGCCGCCCTGCAGAAAGCGATGCTGTCCCGCTACCTCGACCGGCGGGGTTTGCGCGGTGAGGCTGCAATGGCGTTCCGCGCCGCCTATGCCGCGCTCGGCGCGCAGCGCAATCTCAAGATCGTCGGGATCTTCGCCCGCCTCTGCCTGCGCGACGCCAAACCCCGCTATCTCGCGCTCATCCCTCGCGTCTGGGCGCATCTGGAACGCGATCTCGCGGCCCCCGGCCTCTCGGCCCTCGCGCGCCTGATCCGCGAAACGCTGCCGCCGCCCGAACCTCAGACACTGAAGGCGCTCGCCGCGCGCGCCGGAACCGGGGCGCCTGGGGCTCCCGGGGCCCCCGAAACTCCTCGAGCCCCTGGGGCGGGAGCATGAAGCCCGAAGTGGCACTCGTGCTCGCCGCCGGCCTCGGCACGCGCATGCGCCCGCTCACGGATCGTATCCCAAAGGCCCTGGTGCCCGTCGCGGGCCAAGCGCTTGTCGACCGCGCCTTGGACCATGTTGGCGCCGCCGGGATCGACCGTGCCGTGGTCAACCTGCACCACTTCGCGGACCGGTTGGCAGACCATCTCGCGATCAGGCCTGCGCCGCCCAAGCTTGCTCTCTCGGATGAACGCGACTGCCTGCTCGACACCGGCGGTGGGCTTGCGAGGGCGGCACTATTGCTCGGTGGCGGACCCGTCATCGCGATGAACGCCGATGCCGTCTTCGCGGGCCCCGACCCGCTCGCGCCGCTCCTGGCGACGTGGTCGCGCGTGGATGCCGACGCCCTCCTTCTCCTCGTAAGGCGGAAGGCGACGCGTGGCTACACGCGGCCGGGCGACTTCTTCCTTGCGAAGGATGGCGGCATCCCCGAACGGCGGGGTGCACGCGACACGGCGCCCTTCGTGTTCACCGGCGTGCAGATCCTCGCGACCGCCGCGCGGGACGAAGCCGCGACCATTGCCGCAGACACACCGGTCTTCTCGATGAACGCGATCTGGGACCGGCTCCTCGCTCGCGGCCGGCTCGCGGCGACGGTCTGGCCGAGTGGTGCCGGGTGCCGCCTAGCGGATGACCCTGGGCAGCCCCACGCCGCCTGGTGCGATGTCGGCACCCCCGCCGGGATCGAGGCGGCCGAGGCGGCGCTCTCCGCCTGGGAGGCCGCGTGCATCTGAGCCTCTTCCATGGCGATGAGGCGGAGGGCCCGCGCGTCTTCGCCCTGCCGCCCGGCGCCGACTATGCGGCGGGCTTTGCCGCAGGGTTGGCCACCCGCCTCGCCGGTGCGCCGCCCGAGGCGATGCTTGCCGTGCAGGTGCTGGTCAACACCCGCCGGGCTGCGCGCAGCCTGGAAGAAGCACTGGCCGACCGGGGCGGGATCAGCTTCCTACCCCGCCTCGCGCTCCTGGAAACGGCGGCAGACCAGCTTTCCCCAGCGCTCCCGGCCGAGAGCCTGCCGCCGCCGGTCAATCCGCTGCTCCGCCATCTTTCGCTCCTCCGCCTCGTCGCGGCCTGGCAGGGCCTGGCAGGCGGTGTCTTCCCGGAGGCCGCGGCGCCCGAGCTTGCCGAGAGCTTGGCCGATCTCATCGACGAGCTCGACGAGGCGGGTCTCGACGGCGCCGCACTTTCGGCGGCCTTGCCCGAAGGCACCGCGCCTGAGCTTGCGAGCCACTGGGCCCGCGCGCTCGAATTCCTGGAGATCGTTCGGCGTCACTGGCCCGCCTTGCGAGAGGAACGGATGCCCGGTGCGTTGGACCCGGCAGCCCGGCTCCGGGCCAGCGCCGACCGGCTCATCGCCGCCTGGGCCGCGGCCCCTCCAAAGACCCCGCTGATCGTCGCGGGCTCGACCGGTTCGCGCCCGATCACGGCCGCGCTGATGGCGGCCATCGCGCGGCTCGATCAAGGCGCGGTCGTCCTCCCAGGCTTCGACACGACGATCGAGCCTGCAAGCTGGGAGAATGCCGGGCCCGACCACCCCATGGCGCCGTTCCGCGGCTTTCTTGAGCGTCTGGCGCTCCGCCCCGCCGATATCCGCCCCTGGTTGCCCGACAGCACGCCCCACGGTCCACGCCACCGCCTGCTGGCCGAAGCGCTGCGTCCAGCGCCTGTCACCGATGCCTGGGCTGCGCGGCGCCCCGAACTCGCCGCCCTCGCCGAAGACGCCACTGCAGGCATCACCCTCGTCAAGGCGGCGCATCCGCGGGCCGAGGCGGCGGCCCTCGCCCTCGCCATCCGCCGCGCGCTTGAGACGCCCGGGCAGACCATCGCCGTCGTCACCCGCGATGCCCGGCTCGCGCGGCGGCTGACGGCGGAGCTCGAGCGTTTCGGCGTCCTCCCCGATGACAGCCTCGGCCGACCGCTCGCCCTGGCTCCTGCTGGCATCTTCGCCGGGCTCGTGCTCGATGCGGCGATGACACCCGGCGATCCGGTGGCGCTCGCCGCGCTTCTCGGCCACCCCTTCTGCCGCGCGGGGCAGGAGCGTGCGCACCACCGCCGGCTCGCCCGGTTCTATGAGCGCCAGGTGCTGCGAGAGCGCGGCCTCCTAGGCGGTCCTGGCGCCCCGCTGCTTCCCCCCTGGCCCGAACGCGAGGCCGACCCCGAAACCGCGATGCGCGAAAGCTGGCGCGCAGGCATTGCACAAGCGCTTGCGCCCTTGGCCGAGGCCCTGGCCGCTGCGACGCCGCTCGCCACCACCATCGCCCATCACCGAGCGGCGATAGACGCCCTCGCCGCCACGCCGGACGAGGACGCCGCGCACCCGTTCGACGACGGCGCCGACGGCCGCGCGCTCGACCGCCTTTTCGCCACCCTCTCGACCGCAGCGGCCGCCGATGGCGGCGCCGAAGCCGGCACGAAGCTCGGTGGACCGGCCTATGCCGCCCTCCTCGGCCGGCTCATGCGGGCGGAAACCCTAAGACCCGAAGGCGCGCTACCCCATCCGCGCGTCGCCATCTGGGGCACGATGGAGGCGCGCACCGCGGCTGCCGATCTCACGATCATCGCGGGCCTCAACGAGGGCGTCTGGCCGCCCGTCCCCGACACCGGTCCCTGGCTGAGCCGCCCCATGCGCGCGGCCCTCGGCCTGCCAGCACCCGAACGCGCCGTCGGCCTCTCCGCCCACGACTTCCTGCAGGCCGCAAGCCGCCCGCAGGTGATCCTCAGCCGGTCGCTCAGCGATGAGGGCGCCCCGACTGTCGCCTCGCGTTGGCTCTTGCGGATCGAGACGCTGCTCGCCGGCACAGCGCCCGAGGCACTCACGGCGATGGGGAAACGGGGGGAGGAGCTGCTCGACCTCCTGCCCGCGCTCGACCTGCCCGGCACGCCCGACGATCCGGCGCTTCGCACGCCCGACGATCCGGCGCTTCGCCCGGCCGAGCGTCCCTGTCCGCGCCCGCCGCAGTCGGCCCGGCCGCGCACGCTCTCGGCTACCGATCTCGAAACGCTGATCCGGGATCCTTACGCAGTTTACGCCCATCGCGTTCTCGGCCTCCGCCCACTCGACCCGCTCGGTGCCCCGGCCGACGCCCGCGACCGGGGCACTGTGATGCACCGGATCATGGAGGCCTTCGTCGCCACCGCCCCGCCCGATCCCATCGGCCCGCAGGCGGAGGCCGACAGGCTCATCGCGCTCGGCGAAGAGATCATCGCCCGCGACGTGCCCGAACCCGCCCAGGCCCGGTTCTGGCGCGCCCGCCTCGCCCGCGCCGCCCTCGCCATCGCCGAGGGTGAGCTTGCCCGGCGCGTGGGCATCGTCGAAAGCGCGCTTGAACGCCGCGGCCGGATCGCGCTTCCGCTCCCGACCGGTCCTTTCACCCTCACCGCCCGGGCCGACCGCATCGACCGCCGTGCCGACGGGGCCGGCAATGTCTACGACTATAAATCGAGCCTGCCGACCGCGAAGCAGATCGGCATCTTCCAACATCAGCTCCATCTCCAGGCGCTGATACTCGGCGCGGGCGGCTTCGATGGCCTGCCCGCCCTGCCACCGGGTGAGGGCGCCTATATCGGCCTCGCCAAAGGGGGTGAGGTCCGCCCGAAGGAGCCGCTTGCCGACACGCTGCCCGCCTATCGCGACCGCTTGCTCGCGCTCCTCTCAGGCTATGATGATGAGGAGCAGGGCTATCTCTCGCTCCGCGCGATCCAGCGGACGGAGGAGGAGGGAAACTACGACCACCTCGCCCGGCGCGCCGAATGGGAGGGGGGCGATGGCTGAGGCGCCGATGCCCGAGCAACGGCTCGCCGCCGACCCGGCGCGCTCGGCCTGGGTGGGGGCCAATGCGGGCTCGGGCAAGACGCGCGTGCTCACCCATCGTGTCGCGCGCCTTCTCCTCGCCGGTAGCCGGCCCGAGCGGATCCTCTGCCTCACCTACACCAAGGCCGCGGCGGCGGAGATGCAGAGCCGCCTTTTCGAGATGCTGGGTGGCTGGTCCATGGCCGAGGATGCGACGCTCGCCGCCGATCTCGCCGCTTTGACCGGTGGTGCAGCACCAGGCGGCGACCGCTTGGCCGAGGCACGGCGCCTCTTCGCCGAAGCGTTGGAGACACCCGGCGGCCTCCGCATCCAAACGATCCATGCCTTCTGCGAGCAGCTCTTACGCCGCTTCCCGCTCGAGGCCGCGGTCTCCCCCCGCTTCGCCGTCGCCGACGACCGCCGAGCGGATGCTTTGGCCGAGACGGTGACCCGCGCCCAAGGCGCCGCCGCCTCTGCCGCCGGCGAAGGCGTGATCGACCGCATCGCCCAGGCACTCGGCGAAGACGCGCTCGGCTCGCTGCAGAACGCGATTGCGGCCGCCCGCACACAGTTCCCCGCAACACCTGCCGAGATCGAGCCACGCCTCGCCGCCCATTTCCCGACCGGCGCGCTCGAGGGCGAGGCGGCGGCGATCGCCGAAGCTCTCGACCGTCTCGACTGGCCCGGCATCGCGGGCCTTGCGACCGATCTTGCGGCGCAGCCCGGCAAGAACGGCCAAACCGTCGCTGCCCAGATGCAGAACGCCCTGATCGCACAGCGGGACGGGAACGCCGACGCGGCGCTGACCGCGCTGATCCGCGCCTTCCTCACCGATACTTCGTCGGCCGGGTATCAGCCGAAAAAGGGCAGCTGGGCCGTCAGCAAATCCACCGAAGAAGCGCTGCCCGGAAGCCGCGACCGCTACGACACCGCTGCGACCGCGGTACAGGAAGGCATCGTGACCGCCGCCTGCGCACGCCTCGCCGCGCGCACCGGCGATCTCAATGCCTTCGCCGTCGACTGGCTCGCACGCTACGCGGCGGCCAAATCCGCCGGCGGGCTCCTCGATTTCGACGATCTGGTGCGGCGCGCGCAGGGTCTGCTCGCCGCACCCGGTCTCGCGCCTTGGGTGCTGTGGAAGCTCGACGGCGGCATCGACCACATCCTGGTGGACGAGGCGCAGGACACCGCGCCCGCGCAATGGGACGTGATCGGTGCGCTCGCCGAGGAGTTCCTGGCCGGGCAGGGCGTGCGCACGGACCGGCCGCGCACGGTCTTCGCGGTCGGCGACGAGAAACAGTCGATCTACTCCTTCCAGGGCGCGGATCCACAGGTCTTCGGCGCCCGCCGCGCGGCTTTTCGCGAGACGCTGGCGGGGCAGGGCGGTCTGGCGGAGCCCGCGCTCGAGCGTTCCTTCCGCTCCGCCCCCGGCATCCTCGCCTTCGTCGACCGGGTCTTCGAGGGGCCGGCGGGCCGCGGCCTTGTGCAGGACGGCAGCGCCCCGCGGCACGAGGCGCATCACAGCGCCGCCCCCGCGCAGATCGACCTCTGGGAGCCCGTGCTGGGCGAAAAGGTCGAGCGCGACGAGGAATGGTGGTCGCCGGTCAACCTCCCCTGGCCCGGCAATGCGAAGCTCCGCCTCGCCGATCTCCTGGCGCAGGAAATCGCGCGCATGTGCGCCGAGGACATGCTTCCCGGCCGCGATGGCGGGCCGGGCAAGCCGCTTGGACCGGGCGATGTGCTCGTCCTCGTCCGCCGCCGCGATCTCCTGGCCCGCGCGCTCGTGCGAAGGCTGAAGACGCTGGGCGTTCCCGTCGCTGGGGCTGACCGCATCCTCCTGACGGCGGAGCTTGCGGTGCAGGACCTCCTCGCGGCGCTGCGGGTGGCCGCTTTGCCGGATGACGACCATGCGCTGGCGACGCTCCTCCGTTCACCGCTTTGCGATGTCTCCGAGGACGGGCTCTTCGCCCTCGCCCATGCTCGCCCCCCGGGCGAGCGGCTCTCGGCGCGGCTCGAGGCGACTGCTGCCGCCCATCCCCGTGCGGCGGGGCTTGTCCGCGACCTCATCGCCCGTGCCGATTTCCTCCGACCCTATGAGCTCCTGGAACGGATCTTGGTCCGCCACGAGGGCAGGGCGCGCCTCATCGCCCGCCTCGGCGCGGAGGCGGAGGACGCCATCGATGAGCTTCTGATCCAGGCCCTCGCCTTCGAGGCGGAGGCTGTGCCGAGCTTGGCCGGCTTCCTCGCTTGGCTGGAACGGGGCGCGGTCGAGGTGAAGCGCCGCCCCGGCCGCGATGCAGGCGCCGTGAGGGTGATGACGGTACATGGTGCCAAAGGGCTCGAGTCGCCCGTCGTCATCCTGCCCGACACGCTGGGCGAGCCCGGCGGGGGCGGGCGCCAGGGCCCCACGCTCCTGCCGCTGCCCGGCGGTGGCAACCGCCCGCCGCTCATGCTCTGGGCCGAGGGCAGCGCCAAGCGCGACGACCCGCTCGCCGCCGGGGCCCGCAAGGCGGAGCGCGCCCGCCAGACGGCCGAGCACAAGCGCCTCCTCTATGTGGCGCTGACCCGGGCGGAGACCCGGCTCCTGATCGCTGCCGCCGGAGATCCCGGCAAGGGTGAGGATGCTGCCGACGAAACGGCCGATCCGGGCGCGCCTGCTGCTGCGAAGGCGGCAGTCTGGTACCGTATGCTCTCCGCCGCCATGGATCGCTCCCCCGATGCCCGGCCGCTCCCCGGCGGGGAGGCGCCATCCGGCGCGATCCCTGGCCTTCGCCGTCTCGGCAGCGATCCCGTGTCCCGGTCTCATGCCTCGGCCACCGCGTCCAGCTCCGACCCAAAGCTCGCGCTGAAGCTTCCTAGCTGGGCCGCGAAAAGCCCGGCTGAGCCGCGCCGGCAGCGCCTGACACCGTCCTCGCTCGCACCCGAGGAGATCGACGACAGCGCCGAGGATCACCCTACCATCGGACCGACGGCCACGACCGAGCCAGTGCGTCGCGATCGTGAAGCGGCGCGGCGCCATGGCGTCGCCGTGCACCGCCTGCTCGAACATCTTCCCGCCCTCCCAGCGGCTGAGCGCGACACAGCCGCAGCGCGCGTGCTAGCGGGCCTCGGCCTCGACCCGACCGCCGCCGCCGCCCTCCGCGAGGCTCAGGGAGTGCTCAAAGCCCCCTTCGCGGCGGAGATCTTCGGACCCGGCAGCTACGCGGAAGTGAGCCTCGGCGGCACGCTCGCACCCATGGAAGAACCGACCGGGGCGAGCACGCCACCGCTCTTCCTCGGCCGGATCGACCGGCTGATCGTCAGCCGGGAGCGAGTGCTCGCCGTCGACTTCAAGACCGACGCCGCCGTGCCGCCCGCCGGCACGCCCCCCGGCGGCTACCTCGCGCAGCTCGGCGCCTATGCCGCGGGGCTCGCGAGGCTCTACCCCAACCGCAGCATCGCCCTCGCCATCCTCTGGACCGCCCTGCCGCGGCTCGACCCGATACCGCGCGCGGCGGCCGCCGAGGCCTTTGCTCACGCTGCAAACCAGCCCGCCAAGGGGACAGCTTGATGTCTCGTGAGACCGGCCATACGTTCGCCGTCCGAGAAAACAACATCACGCCTCTGCCGCTGGGAGAGCCTGTCGGCTGGGCAGGCAGCGACCGGCCCGGCGCGGGACGCAGAGAAGAAGGGAAGAGACAATGTCGACCATGAGCGTGAGCGACGCGAGCTTCGAGAGCGACGTGCTGAATTCCGAAATCCCTGTCGTCGTCGACTTCTGGGCTGAGTGGTGCGGGCCCTGCAAGCAGATCGGCCCGGCGCTGGAGGAGATCGCGAGCGAGCTCGACGGCAAGATCCGCGTCGCCAAGATCAATATCGACGAGAACCCGAACACGCCCTCTCGTTACGGCATCAGGGGCATCCCGACGCTGCTGATGTTCCGCGGCGGCGAGGTGGTGGAGAAGAAGGTCGGCGCCGATTCGAAGCGCGGGATCGCCGGCTGGATCGAAGACGCGCTCTGATCGCTTAACCTGAGCGCGGGGCCGCCTGCGCCAAGACCAAAGCTCTGGCCCATCCGCCCCGCGCGTGCCGGGCATGTGGCCAGAGCACCAATCCAAAGTCGGCCACCACTGCTAGCGCGTCTTCTGACCAGACGCGCTCACGGGGAATATGTCATTGCCGGGCTTGACCCGGCAATCCAACGCCAACGGCAATAGATGCCCGGGTCGAGCCCGAGCATGACATGAGCACGTGAGGTCGAAAGGCGCTCTAGGTGTGAAATCTCGGAAGGTTGTTCACCCGTTTCGGGGTTAGGCTGCAATCGCCAAACCACAACCGGGAGC
>JBCCDG010000105.1:0-14380 GCA_039030915.1 Pseudomonadota bacterium
CACACGCCGTTCTTCACCAACTACCGGCCGCAGTTCTACTTCCGCACGACGGATGTGACGGGCACGGTGGCGCTGCCGGAGGGCACGGAGATGGTGATGCCCGGCGACAACCTCAAATTCGAGGTGACGCTGATCGCCCCCATCGCCATGGAGGAAAAGCTCCGCTTCGCCATCCGCGAAGGCGGCCGAACCGTCGGCGCAGGCGTCGTCTCGAAAATCATCGAGTGAGCATCAGCGGCGTTTGCCGCAACATCTGAGTTCGGCGAAGGGCTCCGCGTCGGCGGGGCCCTTCTTCGTGCGCAGGGCTGCATTTTCGCGACCGATCGTGAAGAGGCGCCGCTTGCACCTCGGCACAGGCATGGCACCATGCCGGCAGCGATCCGGGAGAATTGCGATGCTTCGCGCCGTGCCCCTCCTGCTGCTGCTAGCGGCCGCTTGCGCCGCACCCGTCCGTCCTGCGGGGGAGGGTGTGGTGGACGGCGCCTATGAGCGGGGCGGCGCGCTCTTCAGCACAGGCACAAGCCTCGAATTCGCTGTCGCCGCCGGTCAGGAGGCGGGCAAGCTGCGCCTCTGCGGCGCGTGGGTCGCGAACAGCGTGACGGGGCAGACGGCGCTCTATCTCGACCGGGCGGTCGCCTCTGGGCAGGTGCAGGTCGCGGGTCAGACGGTCCTCCGCAATCCGGGCCGCTTCGTTCGCCGACCGGACAACACGCCGCTCGAAGGCGGGCGGGCGCGATGCTTCGTGAGCGAGATCCCCTGGCAGCCGGCCTTTGCGGATGCCGCCCCGCAGCTCCGCTTCGTGCGCCAGACCTTTGATGCAGATACGGAAGGTCTCAGCGGTGGAGAGATCGTGTTCCGGCAAGTATCGGCGGATTTCGATTTCCCGTTCTAACGGGAAGTTGGGCCGTTGAAGGCGGGAATGAGGCAGTTTCGCCGCAATTAATCCCGCAATGACACAAACTATCATTAACGGGCCTGACTCTCGCCCGGGTTGCGGTGCAACTCTGAGTTGGCGCGAGGGGGACTTCCCGGGGCGTGCTGCGGCAGGAGAGGCGCTGCCGCGCATGCCGGGAGGGGGATCCGCGGAGGCCCGCTGCTCTGGGGGGAGCAGCGGGCCATTTCCGTTCCGGGCCGGGCGCGCGGCGTTGACAGGCCAGCCCGGCAGCGCGCCAATGGCCGCCATGACAGAGCCCTCCCACAGCCCCCGACCCGACCCGACCACCGGCGCTCGCCTCCGTGTCGCCTCGCTCGAGGCGCTCGGCGCGGACACCGCCTTCGGCGTGCCCGGCGAGAGCTATCTCGCCGTGCTCGACGCACTGCACGACAGCCGCATCCGCTTCGTCCTTTGCCGTCAGGAAGGCGGGGCAGCCTTCATGGCCGCGGCGGCCGGCAAGATGACCGGCCGGCCCGGCATCTGCTTCGTGACGCGCGGCCCCGGTGCGACGAACGCCTCAATCGGCGTGCACACCGCGCGTCAGGATGCGACGCCCATGCTGCTCTTCGTCGGCCAAGTGGCCCGGGGGATGCTGGGGCGCGAAGCCTTTCAGGAAGTCGACTACACGAAGTTCTTCTCCCCGTTCGCCAAGGGCGCCTTCGAGATCGACGATCCGGCGCGCGTGCCCGAGATCGTGGGAAGAGCCCACGCGCTTGCGCTCTCTGGAAGGCCCGGGCCGGTGGTGGTCTCCCTGCCGGAGGACATGCTGACGGAGACGGCGGCGGTGGCGCCCCTGTCCCGCGCGCTCGCCACGCCGCGCCCTGCAGCCGATCCCGGCGATGTGGAGCGTGTCGCTGCGGCGCTGCATGGCGCCGAACGGCCGCTGGTGCTGATCGGCGGCGGAGGCTGGGACGATCCCACGGCACCGGTCGATGGGCGCGAGGCGCTGGCGGCGCTCACGCGGGCGGCCGAAGGTGCAGGGGTTGCAGTCGCCACGGGCTTCCGCCGCCAGGACCTCATCGACAACCACAGCGCCGCCTATATCGGCGATGCGGGCGTCGGCATGCCGCCTCAGGTGCGCCGGGGCATTGCGGAGGCCGACGTGTTGGTCGGCCTCAACCTGCGCTTCGGCGAGACGGAGACTGACGGCTACACGCTCCTCGAGGTGCCGGAGCCGAGGCAGCGGCTCTTTCATGTGCACCCGGAGCCGAGCGAGCTTGCCAAGATCTACCGCCCCGAGGCGGCAATCCAGGCCTGCGCCGCCCGTTTCGCCGCCGCGCTTGCTGAGGGGCTTTCTGCGCGCGGGCCGCGGGCGGGCGCTGGCGCGCCTGACTGGGCGGCGGCGCTCCGCGAGGGGATTAGGGCGCAGCTCTCCCCGCCTGCGCAGCCGGACGGGCTCGACATGGCCGCGGTGATGGCGGAACTCCGCGAGCGCCTTCCGGCGGATACCATTATCTGCAACGGCGCGGGCAACTTCGCGATCTGGCCGACGCGGCTCTTTCTCTTCGGGCCGGACCACAGGCTTCTCGCGCCGCAATCGGGCGCCATGGGTCACGGGCTGCCAGCGGCGGTGGCGGCCAAGATCCTCGAGCCTGCGCGCACGGTCGTCTGCTTTGCGGGGGACGGGGACATCCAGATGACGATGCAGGAGCTGGGCACTGCCATGCAGGCGGGCGCGCAACCCATCGTGCTCGTCATCAACAACGCAAGCTACGGCACGATCCGCATGCATCAGGAGCGACACTATCCCGCCCGGGTCAGCGGTACGGCGATCGTGAACCCGGATTACCCGGCCATCGGCCGCGCTTATGGCATGCATGCGGAGCGCGTGGTCGAGACAGCCGGGTTCGCGCCTGCCTTCGAGCGCGCGATGGCCTCGCCCACGGGCGCCCTCCTCGAACTGATCCAGCCGACCGAGGCACTCACCCCGAGAGAGACGCTGAGCCAGATGCGCGAGAAGGCGCTGGCCGCGGCGAACGGGACCCGGTGACGCCGCGAATCGTCATCGTCGGGGGCGGTATCGTGGGGACGGCGACGGCCTGGCAGCTTGCCGCGATGGGGCACGCGTCCGGTGTTACGGTGCTCGAGCGTGACCTCTCGCTGCATGCCGCCTCGACGGGACGCTCGACCGCGGGGATCCGCCAGCAGTTCTCGACCCCCTGCAACATCCGCTTCTCCCTCTACGGGCTCGACTTCCTGCGCCGTCTCGGCCTCGAGGCGGTCGGCTTCCGCGAGAACGGCTACCTCGTGCTGGCCGGCAACGATGGTGCAGCGGGCCGGATGCGCCGGGCGCATGCGCTGCAGACCGCCCATGGGGCGGACATCGTCCTGCTCGAGCCCGCGGCGTTGGCCGCCGCCTTCCCGCATCTCAACACGGATGACATCGCGCTCGCGAGCTTCGGGCGCTCGGGGGAGGGCTGGTTCGACTCGCTGGCCGTGCAGGCGCGACTGAAGGCGGAGGCCATCGCCGCCGGTGTCGTCTGGCAGGAGGCGCATGCCGTCGGCTACCGGCGCAGAGGCGACCGGGTGACGGGCGTGCGGCTCGCTGACGGCACCGTGCTCGCTGCGGACTGGGTGGTGAACGCCGCGGGCGCACGTGGGGCCGCGATGGCGGCGACGGCGGATGTTGCGATCCCCGTCGAGCCCAGAAAGCGCACGGCCTTCGCCTTCACCTGCCAGAGCTCGCCCGAGGGGCGTGAGCGGCTGCCGCTCATGATCGACAGCTCGCTCATCTGGTGCCGACCGGAGGGGCCGGGCTTCATCGTCGGGCGGCACCCGGAGCCGGATCCCGCCGTGGATCCGGACGATCTGGAGCCACGGTCACTCGAGTTCGAGGAGGTGATCTGGCCGCTCCTGGCTGCTCGCTCGCCCGCGTTCGAGGCCATCCGGATGACCGGGCTCTGGGCGGGACACTATGCATGGTGCACGCACGACCAGAACGCGATCATCGGCCCTGCTCCGGGATGCGCGAACCTGATCCTCGCAAACGGCTTCTCGGGTCATGGCGTGCAGCACGGGCCGGCGACGGGCATGGTCGTCGCGGAGTTCATCATCAAGGGCGGGAGCGAGACGGTCGACGCCTCCGAGTTCTCGCCCGAGCGCCTTGCTGTCCCGGTCTCCGCCGAGACGCATGTGTGGTGAGCGGCGCCTAGGGCTAAGGCGCCTTCCGAGGGGCAGGCGGCGCGATGCGACAGGCGCCTCTCAATAGCTGTAGTCGGCGTAGATGCGCGAGAGATCGCCTGCCCACTCGTTCTCGTAATCGGCCAGCAGCTCGTCAGCGGGGCTGACGCCGCTTGCCGCGATCTCTTGGAGCGCGTTGAGGAAATGCGTCTCGTCGCGGTCGACCGTGCCCGAACGGGCCCGGGCGGCAAGCCCGGTCTTCGAAATCTCGAGAACGTCCTTTGCGAGATCCTGCATGCTGCGGCCGCGGATCTCGGTGCGCAGCCCGTCCTTGGCTGCCCCGAGTCGCAGCGCCTCGCGCTCCTCGGCCGTCCAGTCCTTGGCAAGATTCCAGGCGGCGTCGAGGGCGGACTGGTCGTAGAGCAGGCCGACCCAGAGGGCGGGCAGCGCGCACAGCCGACGCCAGGGCCCGCCATCGGCCCCGCGCATCTCGATGAACTTCTTGATGCGCGCCTCGGGGAAGATCGTCGTCAGATGGTCGCCCCAGTCGGAAAGCGTCGGCGTCTCGCCCGGCAGAGCGGGCAGCTTGCCGTCCATGAAGTCGCGAAAGGACTGGCCGAGCGCGTCGATATAGACCCCGTCGCGGTAGACGAAATACATCGGCACATCGAGCGCGTAGTCGACCCAGCGCTCGAAGCCCATGCCATCCTCGAAGACCCAGGGCAGCATGCCCGTCCGATCCGCGTCGAGATCCTGCCAGATGCGGGAGCGCCACGACTGGTAGCCGTTGATCTTGCCCTCGAAGAAGGGCGAGGCAGCGAAGAGGGCGGTGGCCACTGGCTGGAGCGCAAGGGCCACGCGCAGCTTCTTCACCATGTCCGCCTCGGTGGCGAAGTCGAGGTTCACCTGGACCGTGCAGGTCCGGTACATCATCTGTGTGCCGTGGGTGCCGACCTTGCCCATGTATTCGGTCATGAGTTTGTAGCGGCCCTTGGGCATGCGATCCATGTCCTCATGCCGCCACTCCGGCGCGGCGCCGAGGCCGATGAAGCCGATGCCGAGCTCGTCGGCCACATTGCGCACCTCGGCGAGATGCGTGTTCACCTCGTCGCAGGTCTGATGGATCGTCTCGAGCGGCGCGCCCGAGAGCTCGAGCTGGCCGCCCGGCTCGAGGCTGATATTCGCGCCGTCCTTGGTCAGACCGATGATGTTGCCGCCCTCCTCGAGCGGCGCCCATGCAAAGCGGTCCCTCAACCCCTCCAGCATCACGCGGACCGAGCGTGGACCGTCATAGGGCAGGGGGCGATGGCTCTCGAGGCAGTAGCCGAACTTCTCGTGCTCCGTGCCGATGCGCCATTGTTCGGCGGGCTTGCAGCCGCTCTCGAGATAGCCGGCGAGATCGTCACGGCTCTCGATCGGGCCACCACCCTGTTGTGGAATGGACATCAGCACGCTCCTCGCCCGTGGAATGCCGGCGGAGGATCGGCGTAGCCGACCGGGGCTGGCCCCGCAAGCGCGGCCTCACGGCACATTGGTGCCGGTACCGGGATGGGGCGGAACGCCTATGGGGAACGCTTCGCCGGGGCTTCTCTCTTGCCGCGGTGCAGCGTGGGCGGCATACCGTCCTGCGGCGGGGAGCGGTCCGACGAGGGGAGAGGCTGGGCATGAACGCTGCGATCGCAGGCCGGATGGCGCGCCTCGGGCAGGGGCTCGAGGCTCGGTCGACGACGGTGCTGGTCGGGCTCATCCTCGGGGCGCTGGCGGTTCGGCTCCTCTGGGCAGCTCTCGTTCCCGTGCTGCCGACATCGGACAGCGGCGCCTACATGCTCTATGCGCGGACGCTGCTCGAGACGGGCGAGTATGCGATGGCGCCGGGGCAGCCGAACGCCTTCTGGGCGCCGGGCACGGGGATGCTCATCGCATCCCTCTGGTACGTCTTCGGCCAGTCCTTCACGCCCATCGTCATCGCCAACATCGTCTTCTCCGTATCGCTCGTACCGCTCGTCTTCATCCTGGGGCAGCGGTGGGCGGGGACGATGGTGGGCCTTGTGGCGGCCTTCATGATCGCGTTCTGGCCGACCTTCGTGATGTACGTGACCGTGCTGCAGAGCGAGCAGCCCTTCCTCTTCGTGCTCTGCCTCGGGCTCGTTGCCTACGGGGCGCCGTGGGGCGCACAATGGCAGCGGGTGCTGGTCGCGGGCTTCTTTTTCGGGCTTGCCTGCTATTTCCGGCCGGTCGCCCTCCTCCTGCCGCTAGCGCTCGGCTTCGTCACGGTGCTGCGGACGTGGCAGTCGTGGAAGCGGGAGGCGGTGGTGGCCGTTCTCACGATGATGGCGATGCTCGTCGTCATCTCGCCTTGGACCTATCGTAACAGCCAGGTCTTGGGCCAACCCGCGCTCGTCAGCACCAATTTCGGCCTCGCGCTCTGGAACGGCAACCATCCGGGCACGCCGGGAACCTATGTGGATCCGCCGCCCTGGATCGAGGGTCTCTCCCATGTGGAGGCGGACAAGCTGATGCTCGAGCGGGCGGTCGAGTACATCAGGGAGGATCCGGCCGCCTTCGTGCAGCGCACGGCGTGGAAGGTGCTGGTGCAGCACCGCGGCCAGACCATCGCGGTCGTGTGGAACCCGTCGGTCGAGCAGCTCTACGGCTCGACCGTGGTCTTCCTGCTCAAGGCGATCGGCACGGCGTGCTGGTACTCATCGGTCCTGCTCGGGCTCGTGGGGCTCGGCATCGCCGTCTGGCGGATCGGCCTTCTCGGCCTCTTCCATCCGGCCTTCATCATCTGGGCCTATTTCACCGGTGTCCATGCGGTGACGCAGGCTGGCGGCCGCTTTCAGCTGCCCAGCGTGCCCTTCGTGGTGATCATGGCCGCTATTGCCATCGTCGCGCTCCTGCGCATGGGCGATCCGTTCTCCGCCTATCGCCGGGTGCCGGCGGGGGAGAAGCCGCTTGGGGACGCGCTGCGCGCTTGATGTTCGCCTCGCCTGACTGTTAGAGTGTCAATCAGAGTTGACGCTCCGGATGCCGCCGTTCGACGCGCTGCGGCCGGAGCATCAGACGATGACGCCAACGGGCCCGGGAGGCAGCGATGCGCGACGATGAGGCAGCCGGCCGGGCACCACAATTTCCTTTCAGCGCCATCGTCGGCCAGGAGGATCTCAAGCAGGCCCTCATGATCGCGGCGATCGAGCCTGCCATCGGCGGCGTGCTTGCCTTCGGGGATCGGGGTACGGGCAAGTCCACCACAATCCGCGCGCTTGCGGGGCTGCTTCCGCCGAGCCAGGGCATGGAGGGCTGCGCCTATGGTTGCACGCCCGAGCGTATTGCCGGGCCCTGCGAGGTCTGCCGCCCGGCGGACGGGCGGCCTGCCCCCGGCCCGGTACCGCGTGCCGTGCCGGTCGTCGACCTGCCGCTCGGCGCGACGGAGGACAGGGTCGTCGGTGCGCTGGATCTCGAGCGGGCGCTGGCCACGGGCGAGAAGCGCTTCGAGCCGGGGCTCCTGGCGCGGGCGCATCGCGGCTTTCTCTATATCGACGAGGTGAACCTCCTCGAGGATCATCTGATCGACCTGCTGCTCGATGTCGCCGCGTCGGGCGAGAACGTGGTCGAGCGGGAGGGGCTGTCGCTCCGGCATCCCGCCCGCTTCGTGCTCGTCGGCTCCGGTAACCCGGAGGAGGGCGAGCTCAGGCCACAGCTTCTGGATCGATTCGGCCTCTCGGTCGAGGTCCGCACGCCGCGCGACATCGCTGCGCGGGTGGAAGTCGTCAAGCGGCGCGATGCCTTCGAGCAGGACCCGGCAGGCTTCGTGGCGGCATGGCAGGAGGCAGAAACGGCGCTTGCCGCGAAGCTCTCGACGGCGCGTGAGGCGCTTGGCGCCGTGGATCTGTCCGATGCGCTCCGCGTCGCCGCGGCCGAGCTCTGCCTCGCGCTGGGGACCGACGGGCTCCGCGGCGAGCTTACGCTGATCCGGGCGGCACGCGCCTCCGCCGCGCTGGAGGGTCAGGCGGCGGCGGATCTCGGCGCGCTGGCGCGGGTGGCGCCCATGGCGCTCGGCCACCGTCTCCGTCGCGACCCGCTGGACGAGACGGCGGCCGGTGCGCGTGTGGCCCGCGCCGTGGCCGAGGTGCTGGGCCAGGAGGCCGATGCCTGAGCCTTGCGGCGCGCAGGGCTATTCGCGGAGGACGCGATGCGCGATCTGAACGACGGCTTTGCCGAGGAGCGCGGCCCGGAGGACCGGGGCGGCGCCGCGGCTTGGTCACGTGCGGGGCTTGCGGCGGCGCTGCTCGCGGTCGATCCCGTCCGGCTTGGCGGCGCCATCCTGCGCGCGCGGCCCGGCCATGCACGCGACGCCTGGATAGAGGTGCTTCGCTCGCTGCTGCCTGCGGGTTCGGCCTGGCATCGCTTGCCGCCCGGCACGGGCGCCCGGCCGCTCAGCTCCGCGCTCGACCTTGCAGCGACCTTGGCCGAGGGGCGGCGCGTGGAGGCCCCCGGGCTCCTCGCCCGTGCGGCGGGTGGCGTGCTCGTGATACCCGGGGCCGAGCGGCTGGAGCGCACGGCCGCTGGGCTGATCGCGCAGGCGCGGGACGCTTCGGCCGGCGCCGTTTCGCATTCGGGCCGGATCGGCGTCGACGCCCCGCTGATCCTTGCGCTCGACGAAGGAGCGGAGGAGGAGGAGCGCGCACCGGGCGGGCTGAGGGATCGGCTCGCCTTCCACCTTCCGCTCGACGGCATCGCAGCCGGTGAGGTTGCGCCCCCTGCGGCCACGGCCGAGGAGGTCGCGGATGCCCGCTGCCGCTTGGCCACCGTCGAGATGCCGCCGGCGCTGATCGAAGCGGCCGTCGGCGTGGCCTCATCCATGGGGATAGCGTCGGCACGGCCTGCGGTCATGGCGCTTGCCGCAGCGCGGGCGCATGCCGCGCTCTCGGGCCGGCAGGCTGTCGAGGAGGCTGATCTGGCGCTCGCGGTCGAGCTTGTGCTCCTTCCCCGCGCCCTTTGGCTGCCCGGCGAGGAGGAGGTTGAGGCGGAGACGCCCCCGCCCGCAGATGATGCGCCCCCGCCGCAGGACGAGACCTCGAGCGAGGACACTTCCCCGCCTGAGCAGGAGGTCGAGGCGCTGGAGGATCGCCTGCTCGACGCGGTACGCGCCGCCTTGCCGCCCGCGCTTCTCGCCGCGCTCCTCGCCGGCAATCGGCAGCGCTCGGGCAGCAATGCGACGGGTGCGGCGGGCGCCTTCATGGCGACGCCGCGGCGCGGCCGGCCGGCTGGCGTGCGCCCCGGCCTGCCCGGCGGGCACCGACGCCTCGCGCTTGTCGAGACGCTGAGCGCGGCGGCTCCCTGGCAACCCCTGCGAAAACAGGCGCGAGACACCGCCGCGAGTTCTCGCGGGAGTGCAGCCGTCCTGGGCGATCCGCCGGCCGATGCGGAGCGTAGGCTCGAGCTTCGCCGGGACGACCTGCGCATTCGCCGCTTCAAGGCGCCGCGCGAGACGCTGACCGTCTTCGCCGTCGACGCCTCGGGCTCCGCCGCCATCGCGAGGTTGGCGGAGGCGAAGGGGGCAGTGGAACTGTTGCTGGCCGAGGCCTATCGGCGGCGGGACAGCGTAGCGCTCGTCGCCTTCCGCAAATCGGCGGCCGAGGTGCTGTTGCCGCCGACGCGCGCGCTCGCCCGTGCCCGCAAGGCGCTGGCGGCCTTGCCGGGAGGAGGGGGCACGCCGCTTGCCGCAGGGCTCGATGCCGCGCGGCTGCTGGCCGAAGGTGCGCGCCGGCGGGGTATGAGCGTCAGCGTTGTCCTGCTCAGCGACGGCCGCGCGAACGTGGCGCGCGACGGCAGCCCCGGTCGTGCGGAGGCGCAGGCGGACGCCGTTGCCGCCGGCCGCGCCCTGGCGCTCACCGGCGCTGCCACGCTGGTCATCGACACGAGTGCTGCCGGTGCCCGGCGCGCCCGGCCCGAAGCGCTCGCGCTCGCCGAAGCGATGGCGGCCCGGTACCTCGCGCTTCCGGGCGTCGGCGCCGAAGGGATCGCTGCGGCTGCGACCGCGCTGACGGGCGGCGGTGCAAGGGGCGCTGCGCGATGATGCTCCTCGCCGCCGCGGAGCTTCCCTCGTGGAAGCGCGATGGCCGCGGCTGGCCCCATGCCGAGGCGAGCCGCTTCCCCCGCGCCGCGGGCTTGGAATGGCATGTGCAGGTCATGGGACCGCGGAGGGGTCAGGGGCCGGATCTCCTGATGCTGCACGGTCTCGGCGCCGCGACGCATAGTTGGCGGGATCTCATGGAGCCCCTGGCCGCCCACTTCCGCGTCATCGTGCCGGACCTGCCGGGCCACGGCTTCACGCAGCGCCCGGCCATGAACGGCCTGTCGCTGCCCGGTATCGCCAACCGGCTGGGCGCGCTGATGGCGGCGCTTGAGGTCCGGCCGGCCATCGTGGTCGGGCACTCCATCGGCGCTGCGATCATGCTGCGGATGACGATCGACGGGCTGCTGCGGCCGAACGCGCTCCTCTCCTTCAACGGCGCGTTCCTGCCCTTCGAGGGGCTGGCGGGGCAGCTCTTCCCGCCGCTCGCAAAGGTGCTCACGATGAACCCCTTCGTGCCGCGCTTCTTCTCGCTCGGTGCGATCATGGACCCCGCCTCGATCGAGCGGCTGATCACCGGGACGGGTTCCCGCCTCACGCCGGAGGGTCTGGCGCTCTACCGCCGCCTGCTGCGCTGTCCGGGCCATGTGGGGGCGGCGCTGGCCACGATGGCGCGCTGGGACCTCGAGCCCCTGATCGCCGATCTCGACCGGTTGGAAGGCGGGCTGACCCTGGCCACTGGTTCGGCCGATCGCGCGGTCGGTGAGCGCGATGCGGCCGCCGTGGCCGCGCGCGTGCCGGGCACGCGGCTGGTCGAGCTCGGCGGGCTCGGCCACCTCGCGCATGAGGAAGCGCCCGAGCGGGCCGTGGCGCTGATCCTCGAGACTGCGCGGCGCGCGGGCATCCTGCCGGCGAACGCCGTGGGCTGACGGATCCTGCGCCGTCAGTAGCGAACGCGTTCTTGCCTCGCGGAGTTGTAAGGTTAGACTGACGGCGGAACCGTAAGGCAATCATGACACATCAGCGCCCGATCCCCGACCCTTCCTCCGCCACGCCGCAACCCCATGCCGTGGTGATCGGCTCGGGCTTTGGGGGGCTCGCCTCCGCGATCAGGCTCGGGGCGCGGGGCTATCGCGTCACCGTGCTAGAGCGGCTCGACTGCGCGGGTGGGCGGGCGCGCGTCTTTCGACAGGACGGCTTCACCTTCGATGCCGGTCCCACGATCATCACGCTGCCGCATCTTCTTGACGAGCTCTGGGCGCTCTGCGGCAAGGACCGGGCGGCGGATGTGCCGCTGGTGGCGATGGACCCCTTCTACCGCATCCGTTTCGACGACGGCAGCCATATCGACTGCTCGGGCGATCCGGAGAAGATGCGCGCCGAGGTGGCGCGGCTCTCTCCCGTCGATGTTGCGGGCTACGAGCGCATGCTGGCGACCGCCTTCGAGCGCTACGAGTTCGGCTTCGAGAAGCTCGGCCGCATGGAATTCTCGCGTCTCGGCACGATGCTCAGCCAGCTTCCCGGTATCGCCATCCGTGGCGGGCACCGGACCGTCGCGGCTGGCGTGCGCCGCTACCTCAAGGACGACCGGCTGCGCACAGCGTTCAGCTACCACCCGCTCCTCATCGGCGGGAACCCGCACGGCACGACCGCGATCTATCTCCTGATCCTCGCGCTCGAGCGGCGCTGGGGCGTGCATTTCGCCATGGGCGGCACGGGGGCGCTGGTACAGGGCCTCGTGCGCCTGATCGAGGGGCAGGGCAACACCGTGCGGCTTGGTGCGGAGGTGGCCGAGATCGAGATCGAGCAAGGCCGGGCACGGGCTGTACGGCTCGCTACGGGTGAGCGTATCGCGGCGGACGTCATCGTCTCGAACGCTGACGCCGCCTGGACCTGGAAGCACATGATCGCGCCCAAGCACAGGATGCGCTGGACGGATGCGAAGCTCGACCGGGCGGCCTACTCCATGGGCCTCTTCGTCTGGTACTTCGGCACCGACCGGCAATGGCCGGAGGTGCACCACCACACGATGGTGCTCGGTCCCCGGTACAAGGGCCTCCTGCGCGACATCTTCCGCCGGCACAAGCTGGCCGAGGATTTTAGCCTCTATCTCCATCGCCCGACCGCGACAGATCCGTCGCTGGCGCCAGCGGGTAGCGATGCGTTCTACGCCCTCTCGCCCGTGCCGCATCTCGACGGGACGACCGATTGGGAGGACCATGCCGAGACCTACCGCGCCAAGATCGAGAAGCGGCTGGAGGAGACGGTGCTGCCGGGCCTCGGCGGGCGGATCGTGAGCCAGCGGATCCTGACACCGCGCGAGTTCGAGACGGACTACCTCGCCTATAAGGGTGCGGGCTTCAGCTTGGAGCCGACGCTTTTCCAGTCCGCCTGGTTCCGCCCGCACAACAAGGCGGAAGGGATCGACCGGCTGTGGTTCGTGGGCGCGGGAACCCATCCCGGCGCGGGCGTGCCGGGGGTGCTGACCTCGGCCGAGGTTGTCGACCGCATGATCCCCGAAGCCGCGGCGCTGGTGGCGGAGAGCGCGCATGTCTGAGGCCCATGCAGAGGTGATGACCGCGATCCCGCTCGCAGAGACCGTGTCAGGGCTCGACGATGCGGCCGCCTGCGCGGCTATGATCCGCGGGGGGTCCAAGAATAAGCTCCACCAATATTATCCAGAATATCTCCGAAGTCCCAGAAATCGTTGCACAGACGACCTGTAAAAATAGAATCTGGGATACAGGCGGTTCCCTCGACACCGGTGAGTCCACCGACGTCAGGATCATAATCGAGGCCAGCACTGGTTTCATAGAGCATAAAATCAGCCAAAGTATTCCATTCACGCACATGCACTCGGATTTCATGAATCACTTCAAAACCTTCATCACGACAAGAAAAGGTAAAATAAGGCTCCCCTTGAGGCAAAGTGGTGTTTGTATTTAATGTTGTCGTCACAAAGAGGTTTCCGTCGAGATCATCAACAGGATTGACCGAGTACGGAAGACTGGATGTCGTTGCAGACACGTAGCCATCGTGACTATGAGGAGTTGCTGTTGTCTCATAAAAGCTTGCGTAAGTTGAAAAGTAACTTCGCGATGAAGAGCCATTTGAGGTGAGTGTGATCGCATCATTAAGACCCACATTTGAGCCATCGTCATTTTCTGGTACTGCGAGAATGAGAGTCTGCGGGAATCCATTGGTTGACGTTGTTTCCCAACTCGTACGTCCGGCTCCTCCAATGCAAGCTGTACCGCTGGTCTGCCCCCAAGAAACTTCGCTTTCTGCAACCTGAAAATCACCCGGCTCGACCTCGGTTGTCACCGTCAAATCATATCGACCGTAACAGCAACTGGTGCCTCCATCGGGTCCATGATTGTTATAGATGCAACTCGGACCTGCAGTATTTCCAACATCAGTCAGCTCAGGATGAGCACTACAGGCTCCTAGAACACCTGATGAATCTCGAGCCGTACAAGATGTTACGAAAGGAGCACTCCCTGTACTATCAACGGCAACATTGACTTCCGTCGGCCCAATTCCCGCGGAGTAGTTCCAATGCCAGGCTGGTGTCACGAAGACATGAGTACAAAGATTCGGTGGAGCATTGTATTGAATTTGGAGCTCATAAATATAGAGGTCTCCCTCATTGACATCCACAAAACAATCCATACTTGTCTTAGTTGTTGGGTTACCATTCGAATCCACTGCGGAAATGAAACAGTCATTTCCGATGGCATTGACACCCGTTGCTGAGTTGACGAGAACTGGAAACTGGCTATCTGTTAAGATATTGACCCAAAAGCCTGTTGCCTCAACAGTTTGTATTGGAACGTTATCAATGGGAGCCCCACCGGGACCTGTCGAGGGCAGAGTCGATGAGCCATCACCCTCAACATCTTCACTACAGGCTGCAAAGAGAAAGACTGTGAAAAACACAAAGAGAACTTTTATAAAAGACACTGGCCACTTTTGCATGGAACCCTTCCTTGAAATATCAAAATTTTGACATCAATCTAAAGAATGTATCGGACTTGAAAATAAGAGAGTTGAGGCCCCAGGTCGATCTGAGGAAGAAACTAGACCTCATCCCGACCAAACAACCCGTCAATCACACCACCCAGTTTTAGGTCTGTAGCCCCATTTTCAACCCATTGCTAGACTAAAGCTATGTCCGTTCTTCAAAGTCTGGCCATATATCAAGATTCTAAGGGACGGGAGTGCCCCGATTGCGCCTGCCCCATGGAGCC
>JBCCDG010000106.1:0-14317 GCA_039030915.1 Pseudomonadota bacterium
GAGCATGCGCCCCTCTGGGAGGATGCGCGGACCGTGGCGGCTGGGATCCGGGTGCCGGTCGCGGTCGGTGATTTCCTCATCATCCGTGCGGTGCGCGAATCGGGCGGGTTCGGGATGGCCCTGCCGGATGACGAGATCATGGAAGTGCGCGACCGGATCGCGGCGGAGGATGGGCTGCTCCTTTGCCCCGAAGGCGCGGCGACAGCCGCTGCCTATGCGCGCGCGCGGGCCGAAGGCAAGGTCGGCCCGGACGAGACGGCGCTCCTCTGGAACTGCGCGACGGGGCTCAAATATCCGCTACCCGCCGTCACGAAGCGCCTCGACAAGGGGGTGACGGTCGAACCTGCGCTCTTCGCGTAGCGGCCATTGGTTGACGACACTGAGAGTAAGAGAAGCCGGCGCGAACGCACCGGCCCCTCTTGGTCACCGGTGATCGACGGGCGTCGCTAGACCCAGGCACCGAACAGCAACCCAGCTGCGAGCGAGCCCGTCAAAGCAAAGCCCAGATAGAGCGCGAAGACCGGCAGGCGGGCGAGCGCGAAGACCGCGATGGCCGCCGGCAAGGAGCTCACGCCGCCCGCCACGAGGAACGCCATCGCCGCCCCCGGCGCCATCCCCTGCGCCATCAGCCCATCGACCACCGGCAGCGCCGCATAGCCGTTGAGATAGGCCGGCACGCCCACCAGTGTCGCGATGAAGACCGGCACCACGCCATTGCCGCCAACGACCGAGGCGATCATCTCCGCGGGTACGTATTCGAGCATCAGGCTCTCGAGCAGGAAGGCGAGCGCGAGCCATTTGAAGAGGAACATGCCCGAGCGGTAGGCCTCGCGACCGAACTTTTCTCGCCGCTCCGCGTGGTCCCAGAAGCGCCAGACCGGTGGTTTTGGATTGCGAACTTTCGAGCCGCCGCAGCCGCCATTGCCCACGCCTTCACGCAAGGGATTGGTCAGGAAGCCTGAGCGCACCAGCGCCAGCGTGCCGAACCCGCCGAAGAACCCAAGGCTAACCGCCGCAATGGTTTTCGCGACCGCAAACTCGGTCCCGAGCGTGCCCACCGTCATCACGAACTGCGCAGGATCGATCACCGGCGAAGCGAGCCAGAACGCCATGACCGGCGCCAGCGGCACCCCCATGGCCAGAAGCGCCGCGATGAGCGGAATAACTCCGCAGGAGCAGAAGGGCGAGAGCCCGCCGAAGAGCGCGGCGAGCGTGATCATCGCAGCCTCCCGCCCCTCGAAGATCTTGGCGATCTGTCCGTCCGCCCCGGTCGCCGTCGCATAGGCCGCCACCAGGATCGAGACGAGCAGGTATGGCCCCGTCGTCACCATGTTGTTGAGCGTGAAGGCCACGCCCTCCTGCGCCTGGCCCAGATCATAGAGCCCGAGCACGAGGAGGATGAGCGCAAAGGCCAGCCACACCCGGTCGATCTTCACCTCCCCGCCCCACCGGCGAAGTGTTGCGATAGCTGCGGTCATTCTGATCTCCCTTGCCGGCCCGTTCAGGCCGCGTCATCGCCAAGGCGCACGCCCTGGCAGCACTCCCGCACGACATAGCCGAGCACATCATTCGCCCGCTCGAACGCCGCCCGATTCAGGACGCTGCGCCCACGCTTCTCCTGGCTCACCAGCCCCACATCCACCAACGCCCGCAGGTGATGCGCGAGGGTCGAGGGGGCGATGCCGAGATGGGCCTGGATCTCCCCTATCGAGAGCCCGTCGGGCCCTGCGCGCACGAGGAGGCGAAAGACCTGAAGCCGAGCCTCGTGGCCGAGTGCGGCGAGGGCGGGTGCTGCGTCACTGTCATTCATGCCGCTCAACATAACTATATTACTAGTGATGTAAAGAGATGCACACCACGATCGCAGATCCGCCCGGTGGCGCAACCGTCCATGGGTCGGGACCCAGCCCAGATGCCGGTTGTGGCAGCACGCCGCATAGGTCACGACTGTTCCAACCCGGGCGGGGCGCTTCGGGACAAAGAGCGGAGGAGCCCGATGCGACCCGAGATCCCAACAAATCTCAGCCGCGATGCCATGGCCTTTATTCTCGCCGGCGGCCGCGGCTCGCGCTTGAAGGAGCTGACGGATCGGCGCGCCAAACCGGCCGTGCATTTCGGCGGCAAAGTGCGGATCATCGATTTCGCGCTGTCCAACGCCGTCAATTCGGGCATCCGGCGCATCGGCATCGCGACGCAGTACAAGGCCCACAGCCTGATCCGCCATCTTCAGCGCGGCTGGTCGTTCTTTCGCGCTGAACGCCGGGAACAGCTCGACATCCTGCCCGCCTCCCAGCGCGTGGACGAGCGGAATTGGTATCTCGGCACAGCGGATGCCGTGACGCAGAACATCGACATCATCGAAGGTTACGAGCCGAGGCTGATCGTCATCCTCGCGGGCGATCATGTCTACAAGCAGGACTACGAGCCGATGCTGCGACAGCATGTGGAGGCGGGCGCAGGCGTCACGGTTGGATGCATCGAGGTCAAGAAGGAGGAGGCGACGGGCTTCGGCGTCATGGCCATCAATGACAGCGGAAAGATCACCGATTTCGTGGAGAAGCCGGCCGATCCCCCGACGATCCCGGGCCAGCCCGACACGGCCCTCGCCTCGATGGGAATCTATGTCTTCGAAACGCGCTACCTGATCGAACTCTTGAAGAAGGACGCGGCCGATCCGACCTCGGAGCACGATTTCGGCAAGAACATCATCCCCGGCGAGGTCGCCAAGGGCGTAGCACAGGCCCATCGGTTCTCCGAAAGCGCGGTCTCGGGCGACGGTGGTCGGCCCTATTGGCGCGATGTCGGTACGGTGGACGCCTTCTGGAAGGCCAATCTCGATCTGACCGATTTCCACCCGGACCTCGATATCTACGACACCGAATGGCCGATTTGGACCTATGCCGAGCAGGTGCCGCCCGCCAAGTTCATTCATGACCAGGAGGGCCGTCGCGGCAGCGCGGTAAGCTCTCTCATCTCCGGCGGCTGCATCGTCTCGGGCTCCAGCGTGTACGAGAGCCTCCTTTTCACGCGCGTGAAGGCAAACAGTTTCTCAGAGCTTGACCGCGTCGTGGCCCTGCCCGATTGCGATATCGGTCGACACGCGCGGCTCAAGAACGTGGTTCTGGACCGTGGCGTGGAGATCCCAGCGGGCCTTGTGGTGGGTGAGGACCCGGAAGAGGACGCCCGCCGCTTCCATCGCACCGAGAGCGGCGTCGTCCTCATCACCTCATCGATGCTCGAGGCGATTGAAGGCTGAGGATGGCCCTTCGCGTTCTCCACGCAGCCTCCGAATGCGCGCCGCTGGTGAAGACCGGGGGCTTGGCCGATGTTGTGGGCGCCCTGCCGGGCGTCTTGGCGGCGGAGGGCGTCGAGGCGCGGGTGCTGCTGCCCGGCTATCCGGCGGTGATGGAGGCGCTGGGTGCGACCGAGGAACTGCCGATCCCGACGGGGCTCGACCGTGAGCTCACGGGTGGGCCGGCAAGGCTTCTATCGGCCGAGGCCGCGGGCATCTCGCTCCTCATCCTCGATGCGCCGGCGCGGTTTACGCGGGAGGGCGGGATCTATGAGACGGCGGGGCGCGACTGGCCGGACAACGCCTATCGCTTCGGCGCCTTCTCGCGGCTTGCGGCCCTGATCGCAGCCGAAGGCGTGGGGGGGTGGCAGCCGGATCTATTGCACGCTCATGACTGGCAGACGGGCCTCGCACCCTATTACCTGATGCTGGCGGGCCGCCCGCGACCCGCGGTGATGACCATCCACAACATCAGCTATCAGGGCCTGTTTCCGCCCGCCGTGATCCGCCCCCTTGGCCTGCCAGAGGCGGAATTCACGCCGGATGGCTACGAGTATTGGGGCGAAGTCGGGTTCCTGAAAGCCGGGCTGATGGCGGCCGATGCGATCACGACCGTCAGCCCGGGTTATGCGCGTGAGATCCTGACGCCCGCCTTCGGCATGGGGCTCGAAGGCGTGTTGCAGGCGCGCGCTGGCGATCTCTCGGGCATCTTGAACGGCGCCGACACCGCCGTCTGGGACCCGGCTACCGATCCGCTCATCGCCGCTCCCTACACGGCGGTCGAGGGCAAGGGTGCGAACCGCAAGGCACTGGTCGCTCGCTTCGGCCTCGAAGATGGGCCCGGGCCGCTGCTGGGGGTCGTCAGCCGGCTTACGCGCCAAAAGGGGATCGATCTTCTGCTTGCGGCCCTGCCGAGCTTCCTCGATATGGGCGGGCGTTTCGTGCTTCTCGGCTCGGGCGAAGCGTCGCTTGAGGCCGCGGTGACGGCTGCTGCGGCCGGTAGTCCGCGCCGCGCCGGGGTGTTCATCGGTTATGACGAGGCGCTCAGCCATCTCGTCTACGCCGGAAGCGACGCCATCGCCGTGCCCTCGCGGTTCGAGCCCTGCGGACTGACCCAGCTCTACGCGCTCCGCTATGGCGCAGCACCAGTGGTGGCGCGGACCGGAGGCCTTGGCGACACGGTGATCGACGCGAACCCTGCCGCTCTCGGCGCCGGCGTCGCCACCGGGTTCGTGCACCGCGCAGGCGACCCGGACGATCTCGCCCATGCGCTCGCCCGCCTCACCGCCGCCCATGCGGACGCCGCCAGCTGGTCACGGATCACCGCGAACGCGATGCGCCACCCCGTCGATTGGGATGAGAGCGCGGCTGCCTACGCCGCCCTCTACCGCCGCCTTGTCGGCTGAGCCCGACCGGGATCGGGCGATGCGCGATCCTACTGCCGCCGACGCCGCCCGGATCGGATCGCATCTTCTTTCCGAACCTGTGGAGGCCGCGCGGTTTCAATCGGGCGCCCAGCACTTCGTGTTCGAGGTCCGTCGCGCGGGCGAAGCGCCCATCGTGCTCCGTCTCTCGCGCGCCAGGGACCGCCATCTCGCCAAGGCGGCGCTTGCCTGGTCGGCCCGCCTTCGGCCAATGGGACTTCCGCTTCCGCGCGTCCTTGCGGCCGACACGGATGCCGAGCCGCATCCATGGATGGCGCTGGAGCGATTGCCTGGATGCGATCTTGGGGACATCTTCGAGGCGCTCCCCGCCGCGCGCCGGCGCGAACTCGCGTTTGAGCTCGCCGCCCTCAACCGCTGCCTGGACGCTTTGCCCGACGGCTCAGGCTACGGCTTCACGTTGTCAGAGAACGGTCCCTTTCCGCATCTCCGCTGGATCGACGTCTTGGAAGCAGAACTCGCGCGATCCCAGCGCCGGATCGAGGCGGCGGGTGCCGTCTCGCTCCATTGGGTCGAGGCAGTTCGATCGGATGTATCGAGGCTGGTCGGGGCGTTGAGCCACGTGCCGCCCCGCCCCTTTCTGCACGACATCACGACCAAGAACGTGATTATCGACGGCAGGCGGCTGTCGGGCATCGTCGATGTCGACAGCCTCTGCTATGGTGACGTGCTCTATCTGCCGGGCCTCATCACAGCCATCCTGCGGGCCTACGACTATGACCTCAACTACGCTGAGGACTGGCTCGATGCCCTAGGCGCGGATGCGGCGGGGCGGCGCCGGACCGCGCTCTATGCCCGCATCCACGCGGTCGGACTGTTGAGCGAGATCGGCCACAGCTTCAATCGCGACACCGAAGTGTCGGTAGGAGGCCCCATGCAAAATCGCCTGGAAGCCTTCCTGGATACAGCCCCCAACTGACACCGACTGACACCCGTCAGTCCCGCGCGATCAGCGCCTTCATCCGTCCAAAGCGCGTAGCATAGCGGCGGCCAGACACAGCGGGTGGCGGGGCGAGGCGCTGTCTCGCCGTGTCCTCGGCCAAGGGCCCGCCGCGATGGCGCACGCGCGCGCCTGTTGCCAACATGAAAGTCTCTGCGAAGATCCCGAGCATTTCGGCCTCCTTGCAAGTGCCTCTGTTGGCGACAAATATGCAGTGCAAGCGTCCCGGCCGCGAGCTAGGAAAGCTGTGATCTTGAAAGACTGGCTAACAGATGGACTGGTCCGCCCTGCCCCCGCTCACCATGCTCCGCGCCTTTGAGGCGGCGGCGCGCACCGGCGGCTTTTCCGCGGCTGGGCGGGAGCTGAACGTCACGCATGCCGCGATCGCGCAACAAGTGCGCGGGCTCGAAGCGCGCCTCGACGTCACGCTGATGCGCCGCGACGGGCGCCGCCTGATCCTCACGGATGAGGGTCGGCGGTTGGCCGAAGGCCTCGGCCGCGGCCTCGACATCATGCGCCTTGCCATCGAGGAGACGGGCCGGGCTGCCGCCGAGCGCCCTGTGCGTCTCACCCTCACCCCCAAATTTTCGGCCTATTGGCTGATGCCCCGTCTTGGCAGTTTCCGTGCGGCCCACCCCGATATCGAGCTCTTGGTGAGCCCGACACCCGAAATCGTGGACATGTCCGACGGCCGCTTCGATCTCGCTATCCGCTTTGGCGATGGCACCTGGCCAGAGGTCGAGAGCGAGTTGTTGGTCGCTTCGGCCCACGCCGTGGTGGCAACGCGTGAGTTGCTCGAGCGGTATCCCGTCGAGACGCCGAACGACCTCCTGCGCATGCCATGGGTGCAGGAGAACGAGACGCAGGAGTGGTATACTTGGCTGCGGGCCCATGACGTGGCACCGGGCTCGAAACACGACATCCTGCACCTGCCCGGCTACATGGCGCTCGAAGCGATCCGCTCAGGCGAAGGGGTCGGGCTGACCGCGCGGATCTTCGTGCAGGAGGACATCGCATCGGGGCGGCTCGTCTCTCTCTTCGACGATCCGGATGCGCCGGGCACGGGCTACTGGCTGATCAGGGCGGCATCGGCGAGCGAGCATCCTAGGCCGACCGTGCGTGCCGTCGTCGATTGGCTTCGCTCAGAAGCGTCGGAATGCGCGAACGACCCGGCTTGACGACACGCTGCAGGATCACCGAGACAATCAAGGTTGCCGCGTCAGACGGATGGAGACCGCCCCCGTGCCCCGCACCCGTCGCGCTGCCAAGCCTGCCAGTCCTGTGACGCCGACCGAGGCCGATCTCGGCCCAGGCTCGCCCGCGCGCCTTGGCGTCCATCTGGTCGGGGACGGCGCGAACGTCGCCGTCTTCTCCGAGAATGCCGCCCGCATCGATCTCTGCCTATTCGATCCGGACGGGACCGAGACCGCGCAACTGCCTCTGCCCGAGCAAACGGGACCGGTCTGGCATGGCCATATCCCGGGCCTCGCCGAGGGGCAGCTTTACGGCTTGCGCGCCCATGGCGCCTATGCCCCGGAACGCGGGCATCGCTTCAACCACCACAAGCTGCTGGTCGACCCTTATGCGAGGCGCCTTGCCGGGCGGGTGGTGGAGGCCGACGCGCTCTATGCCCATGATCAGCGCGACCCGGAAGGCGATCTTTCTTTCGACGCCCGCGACAGCGCGCCCTTCGTGCCGAAAGGCGTGATCACGACAGCGGGCGAGCATGCGCACCGCCCACCCCGCCCTCGTCGGCCCTGGGGCGAGACGGTTATCTACGAGGCGCATCTGAAAGGCCTCACGCGCCTCATGCCCGGTATCCCCCCAGGCGTCGCCGGCACTTGGGAGGCGCTGGGCCAGGATGCGGTGATCGCGCATCTCACCCGCCTCGGCATCACCGCGATCGAGCTTCTGCCGGTGCAGGCTTTCGTCGACGATGCGTTCCTGTTGAACCGGGGGCTCAGGAACTACTGGGGCTACAACACGCTCGCCTTCTTCGCGCCGGCGCCGCGGTATCTTGGCCCCTCGGGTGAGGCCGGGGTGCTCGCCGCCATCGACCGGCTGCACGAGGCGGGGATCGAGGTGATCCTCGACGTCGTCTACAACCACACGGCCGAGGGCGGGGCCATGGGCCCGACGCTCTCGTTCCGCGGGCTCGACAATGCGAGCTACTACCGGCTGATGCCCGACGATCCGCGCGCTTATGTCAACGACACGGGCTGCGGCAACACGGTGAACGCAGCACACCCCTTCGTGCTTCGCATGGTGCTCGACTCGCTCCGTCATTGGGTGGAGCATTACCGCATCGACGGCTTCCGCTTCGACCTCGCCACTTCCCTTGCGCGAGAGCCCGCGGGGTTCGACCCGGAGGGCGGGTTTCTCGACGCGCTCCGCCAGGACCCGGTGCTCGCGGACGTGAAGCTGATAATGGAGCCCTGGGATATCGGGCCGGGCGGCTATCAACTGGGCCAGTTCCCGCCCGGCATGGCGGAGTGGTCGGACCGATACCGGGACGATGTGCGCCGGTTTTGGCGGGGCGATGAGGGTGCGACTTCGGCCGTTGCGGCCCGCCTCCTCGGCTCGGCCGATATCTTCGAGCGGGCCGGCCGGCCAGCCTGGTCCAGCGTCAATCTCATCACCGCGCATGACGGCTTCACCCTCGCGGACCTGACCGCCTTCAACGGCAAGCACAACCAAGCGAACGGTGAGAAGAACCGCGACGGGCACGGAGCAAACTACTCGGACAACATGGGCGCGGAGGGCGAGACCGAGGACGCCAAGATCAACGCCGCGCGTGCCCGTCGGCGTCGGGCGCTTCTCGCCACGATGTTCCTCAGCCAGGGCACGCCCATGCTGCTCGCGGGCGACGAACTCGCCAACGGCCAGGGCGGCAACAACAACGCCTATTGCCAGGACAATGTGACCGGCTGGATCGACTGGGACAGCCACGACGAGACGCTGGCCGATGCGGTCGCGGCCTTCGCGCGGCTGCGGCGCGCCCTGCCGGTGCTGCGCCAGACCCGGTTCCTGCACGGCCAGATCCGGGCCGAGGACGAGGCGCCGGACGTGGTCTGGCAAAGCCTCGATGGCGGCACGCCCGCTTGGGACGATCCTGCGCTATCCGGTTTTGCGCTCCGCATTCGCGGCGCGGCCGAGGCGCCGGCGGGGGCTAAGGTTGAAGGCGATGCGCTGATTGCCGTCAGCCGGGCCGCTAAGGAGGCGACACTTAAGCTGCCGACGCCCCCTCATGGCAGTATCTGGGTGCGGGTGCTCGATACCGCGGTCGACCCGGTCGATGCCGAGACGGAGGAGGCAGGCGAGGTGGCTGTGATCGAAGCCGGCAGCATCGTCGTCTTCGTGCCGCGACGCGCATCCGAGTAGCCCCGGGCGATGAGCGACAGTGTCCTGGCTCTGGCCCGCGCCTACGGCATCCCGCAGGGCTGGCGCGACCTATCCGGCACAGATCACGTCACGACGCCGGATACAGCGCTCGCGCTTTTGCGCGCCATGGACGCGATCGACGCGCCCGGTGAGGCTGCCGAGCGGTTGAGGGCGCTCAAGGCGGTGCGCGCCGCGCGTCCCCTTCCCCCCGTTCATCTCACAACGGCCTGGGCGCCGTCGCTGCTGCGCGCGGGGCCGCAGGCTCGACATTGGCGGCTGCGCTTCGAACGGGGGGCGGAGGCCGAGGGGCGGGCCGATGGTGCTATCGAGCTGCCTGCCCTGCCGCCGGGCCTTCATCGCCTGACCTTGGACGATCATCACGAAGATTGCTTAGTCGTCGCGGCCCCCGACCGGGCACCGATGCTTGAGGATCGATTAGGGCGGGCGCGGGCTTGGGGTGTAACGGGCTCTCTCACGGCGCTTTGGCAAGGGGAGAGCCAGCCCGCGGCGGGAAGCATCGGCACATATGCGGATCTCGCTCGCGCAGCGGAAGCGTTGGCCCGGCTCGGCGCGGTGTTTCTTGGGATCAATCCGGTCCACAACCTTGGCGCCGCGTCCGACACCTACAGCCCGTACTCGCCGGGCCATCGCGGGTTTCTCGATACCCGGCCGCTTTTTCCCGTAGACGGCGGTCGGGGGGCGCCGGCAGACCTCATCGATCACGCCGCGCAACGGCGAGCTCACGACGCTGAGCTTCGGGCGCGCTTCGAAGCTGAGATGGCAATCCCTGATGTGGCCGGGGAGCTAGCCGCCTTTCGCCAGGCAGTTGGCCCGTCGCTTGAGGATTTCGCGCTCTTCGAGGCGCTTTCCTTGGCACTCGGCCCGGATTGGCGGCGTTGGCCGGCGGGGTATGAGCATCCAGGCGCGGCCTCGGCGCGCGCCTATGTCGAGGCGCATCCGCGCCAGGTCGCCCTCCATGCCTGGGCGCAAATGCGGACGGGTCAGGCGCTCGCGGAGACGCAAGCTCGAGCCCTTCGCGCCGGGATGGGGCTCGGGCTTTACGCCGATCTCGCAGTGGGCGTGCGACCCGATGGGGCGGAGGTCTGGGCCCGTCCGGGCGTCTTCGCCCGCGGCGTCTCGCTCGGCGCACCGCCCGATATGTTCTCGCCATCCGGTCAATCCTGGGGCCTCGCGCCCTTCTCGCCACCGGGGCTCGAAGCCGACCGGTACACGGCCTTCGCCGAGACGATCCGCGCGGCCGCCGCTCATGCGGGCCTCCTGCGCATCGATCACGTCCTCGGCCTAGAGCGGACCTTCTGGGTGCCTGAGGATGGCACCCCCGGCGGCTACGTCGCCTCCGCCCGCCCCGTGCTGCTCGCGATCCTAAGGCTCGAGGCCGCACGTTCCGGCACCGTGATCGTTGGCGAGGACCTCGGCGTCGTCCCCGACGGCCTCCGCGACGCACTCGCCGAAAGCGGGATCTACGGCTGTTCCGTCGCGATGTTCGAATATTGGGAGGGCCGCCTCCGCGCCCCATGGCATTTCCGCCGCGAAACGCTTGCAAGCTTCGGCACCCATGACACGCCGACCGTTCGCGGATGGTGGCAAGGCCGCGATATCGACTGGCGGGAGGATCTCGGCCGCGCAAGCCCAGAGGAGGCTACCGCCATGCGCGAGGCCCGAGCGCGCGACCGCGAGACGATCCTCGCCCTCCTTGCCGAAGCGCGGATCCTGCCCGAGCAGATCGACCAGGCGGCCCCTCCGACCGAGGCGCCAACATCCCTGATCGACGCGATCCACGCCCTCATGGCCCGCTCCTCCGCCGCGCTCGTGGCCGTGCAGATCGACGATGCCCTCGGCACGCTCGAACAACCGAACATCCCCGGCACCATCGACGAGCATCCGAATTGGCGCCGCCGGCACGCAGTCGCCGCCGATAGGCTTGCCGAGCACCCCGCGCTCCGACGCATAGCCGAGGAAATGCGCGCCTTCGATCGCGCCTGACATCGCAGAGACGCAGATTTGCGGACCCGAAAGACACGCCCGGCAGGACAGATTCCCGCAGGCACGTCAGAATTCGCGACCCTGGGCTTCAAATGCTTTTCCGCACTGCGGTAGAACATCCGCATCGTGGCCCGATGGCTTCGAGGAAGGGGAGTGCTGGATGAACGAGATGGAGAGGCTGCCGGCCGCGATTGCGGGCCGGGAGGTCGGCGCCGCCGAGTTGCGCGCCGCCATCGCTTATCACCTCGCCTTCACGATCGGTAAGGACACGCGGTCGGCGACGCTGCGGGATTGGCGCCTCGCGCTTAGCCGCACCATCCGCGACCGGGTGATGGATCCGTGGTTCGAGACGACGCGACGCGTCTATGCCGAGGATCGCAAGCGCGTCTATTACCTTTCGATGGAGTTCCTGATCGGCCGCCTGCTTGAGGATGCCGTGATGAATCTCGGCCTGGCCGAAGCTGCGCGCGAAGCGATGGAGAGCCTTGGCGTCGACTATGAGGCGGCGCTCAAGAACGAACCTGACGCAGCACTCGGCAATGGCGGGCTCGGCAGGCTTGCCGCCTGTTTCCTCGACTCGATGTCGACCGTGGGCCTACCCGCCTATGGCTACGGCATCCGCTACGACCACGGTCTCTTCAAACAGCGCTTCCACGACGGCTGGCAGGCTGAGGAGCCGGAGGACTGGCTGACCCAGCGCAATCCGTGGGAGTTCGAGCGGCGCGAGGCCGCCCACCCCATCGGTTTCGGCGGCCGGGTCGAGAACGGGGACCGCCCCGCGACCTGGATCCCGTCGGAGACGGTGATCGCCGCCGCCTATGACACGCCGATCCCGGGCTGGCGCGGCGGTTGGGTCAACACGCTCCGCCTCTGGTCGGCCAAACCGACCGAGGTGTTCGACCTCGAGCCCTTCAACCGCGGCGACTTCGTCGGTGCCGCCGCCCCCTCAGTCTCGGCCGAGACCATTAGCCGGGTGCTCTACCCCGACGACACGACGCCACAGGGCAAGGAACTGCGGCTGAAGCAGGAGTATTTCTTCACCGCGGCCTCCCTCTCCGACATCCTGCGCCGCTTCTTCGCCTATCACGACAGCCCGGCTCATCTGCCCTCCCTCGTCGCCGTGCAGCTCAACGATACGCATCCCGCAATCGCGGGGCCGGAACTCGTGCGACTCTTGATGGACGAGAAGAAAGTGCCGTTTGCCGATGCCTTCGCGATTGCCCGCCAGACGCTCAACTACACCAATCACACCCTGATGCCCGAAGCGCTGGAGCGCTGGTCCGAGGATGTGATGAGCCGCATCCTGCCGCGGCATATGCAGATCATCGAGGCCATGGATCAGGCCCATGCGGCTGAGTGTCGGGCCCGTGGGCATGAGCGCCCGGCCGCGGCGGCCGCAGTCGCGAATGGCGAAGTGCGGATGGGCAATCTCGCCTTCATCTCCGCTGCCCATGTGAACGGCGTGTCGGAACTCCATACCGACCTTATGAAGCGCACGGTCTTCGCCGATCTGCACGCGCTCCACCCCGACCGCATCTTGAGCGAGACGAACGGCGTGACACCGCGCCGGTGGCTGCGCGGCTGCAACCCCGCACTCGCCGCGCTTTTGACCGAGACGATCGGCGAGGGTTGGGAGCGGGATCTCGACCGGCTCGAAGGCCTTACCCCTTACGCCCAGGACGCCTCGTTCAAAGAACGGTTCATGGCCGCGAAGCGCATCAACAAGGATCGCCTCGCCGCCTGGGCTACCGATACCCTCGACATCACGCTCGACCCAGCCGCGATGTTCGATATCCAGATCAAGCGCATCCATGAGTATAAGCGCCAGCTTATGAACATCCTTGAGACCGTCGCACTCTGGAACGAGATCCGCGACAATCCGGGGATCGAGGCGCCGCCCCGCGTGCGCATCTTCTCGGGCAAGGCCGCACCCGGCTACGCGATGGCCAAGCTCATCATCAAGCTCATCAACGATATCGGGCGCACCATCAACGCGGACCCGGCGATGAAGGGCCGGCTCGCCGTCCTCTACCCACCCAACTACAACGTCACGCAGGCGGAGCGCCTGATCCCCGCCGCGGACCTCTCCGAGCAGATCTCGACCGCGGGGATGGAGGCGTCGGGCACCGGCAACATGAAGTTCGCCATGAACGGGGCGCTGACGATCGGCACGAACGACGGGGCGAATGTGGAGATCCGCG
This sequence comes from Pseudomonadota bacterium, assembly GCA_039030915.1. Classification (GTDB taxonomy): domain Bacteria; phylum Pseudomonadota; class Alphaproteobacteria; order Rhodobacterales; family Rhodobacteraceae; genus Thermohalobaculum. The sequence goes on from JBCCDG010000106.1 coordinate 13,261, forward strand.
CCCGCGTCGGCGACGAGAACATCTTCATCTTCGGGCTCGAGGCTGACGATGTAACCCGGCTCCGCGCCGAGGGCTACAAGCCGGCCGAGCATGTCGCCGCGAGCGACCGGCTCACCCGCGTGGTCAAGCAGATCTCGGACGGCGTGTTCTCGGAGGGCGACAAGGACCGCTTCCGCGCGCTGGTCGAGAACCTCACCGGGCATGACTGGTTCATGGTCGCCGCCGATTTCGAGGCATATTGGGCAGCGCAGCGCCGCGTCGATGCCGCCTGGGCGGACAGCGATGGCTGGGCGACGAAGGCGGTGCTGAACGCCGCCCCCATGGGCTGGTTCTCCTCGGACCGCACGATCCGAGGCTACGCCGCCGATATCTGGGACATCACGCCCGAGCACTAGCAGTTTAGCCGAGACGTTTTGCATCGTCGTTGCCAGACGCGATCCGGCAATCCAGTCACACGCCCGAATCGCATCCAGCCTCACCGGGGTATGACGAAAGCCCGCGCGAGCCGAGCTGAGGAGACGCCCATGACCGCCTGGGACGAGGTCCATGCCGAGGCCGCGCGCCTGAAACCCATCCATCTGCGCGACGTCTTCGCGAGCGACCCGACACGTATTGCCACCCTCTCCTTCGCACTCGACGATCTCACGCTCGATCTCTCGAAGGAAAAGCTCGACACGGCTGCTCTCACCGCGCTCGTGAACCTCGCGCGCGCAACCGGTGTGGAGGCGCTCCGCGATCGCATGGCCGCAGGCGAGGCCGTGAACGAGACCGAGGGTCGCGCCGTCCTCCATATGGCGTTGCGCGGGTCGGTCGCTCCCCCGATCGACGGTGTCGAGGAGGTCGGGCCGACCCTCGACCGCTTCCTGGCTTTCGCCGAGGACGTCCGCAGCGGTCGCTTCGCCGTGTCGGGCGGCACGGTGCGCGACGTGATCAATATCGGGATCGGCGGCTCGGATCTCGGCCCCGCCATGGCCGCCCGTGCGTTGCGCCCGGATTGCGATGGGCCGAGGCTCCATTTCCTCTCGAATGTCGATGGCGCGCATTTCACCGATATCGC
>JBCCDG010000107.1:0-14015 GCA_039030915.1 Pseudomonadota bacterium
CGCCCGCCACCCCGCTCCGCCGCCCCAGCGCCCCGACCCCGCCGGCTGTGCATGATCGCGAAGGACGTTCGGTAGCGGGTCGCGCCAGATCGGCCGTCTCCGCTTCCTGGGCGCCGACCGCAACGCTTGGCCGATCTACAGCGGCTCCCGGCCCGCCGGCATGTTGCGGCACAAGCCAGGTCACTCTCCGAGCGAAGGCTGGCGTCGGCTTCGGCATGCAGGGTGGCGGTGCTACGGGTGCCTTGCTCGACGAAGCCCGTCGTCGATCGTTGCCTGCCTCTCCGCCCTCGAGGGCGTACTATGCTGACGCGGGTGGGGGCGGCCGCGAACGTCATCGCCCCGCCGGGCGCAGTCCGCGCCCGGCAGACAAGGATGGGGCGTCAGCCCGTCATGCCGTCCCAAAAGGACTTCACTTTCGAGAAGAAGTCGTTGGAGGAGGGGCTGTTGTCCCGGCTCGCTTCCTCGAACTCACGCAACAGCTCCTTCTGTCGACCGGTGAGGTTTACCGGGGTCTCCACAGCAAGCTCGATCAGCATGTCGCCGAAATGGCCGGCACGCTGGAGGCCCGGCATGCCCTTTCCGCGCAGACGCAGCTGCTTGCCGGACTGCACACCCGCCGGCACCTTCACGCGGCTCCTGCCGCCATCGAGGAGCGGGGCTTCGATCTCGCCACCGAGGGCTGCCGTCGTCATCGGCACGGGGATGCGACAGTAGAGATTGGTGCCGTCCCGCTCGAAGATCGTGTGCGCGGCGACGTCGATGAAGATGTAGAGGTCGCCCGGCGGGCCGCCCTGCGCGCCGCGCTCGCCCTCGCCCGCCAGCCGGATCCGTGTGCCCGTCTCGACGCCCGGCGGGATGTTGACGTTGAGTGCCCGCTCCTTGCGCACATTGCCGCTACCCGCGCAGATCCGGCAGGGGTTCTTGATGATCTTGCCACGGCCCTGGCAGGTGGGGCAGGTGCGCTCGATCGTGAAGAAGCCCTGCTGCGCGCGCACCTTGCCTGCCCCTGCGCAGGTCGGGCAGGCCTGCGGCTGGGCCGAGCCCTCGCTGCCCGTTCCCTGGCACGCCTCGCAGCGCGCGGAGCCGGGGACCTGGATCGTCGCCTGCTTGCCCGCATAGGCTTCCTCGAGGCTGACGCGCAGGTTGTAGCGCAGATCCGCCCCCCGCCGCACGCTGCCCTGCCGCCCGCCAGGGCCACGTCTGCCGCCCATGAAGTCGCCGAAGAGATCCTCAAACACGTCCGAGAAGGCGGACGCGAAATCCGGGCCGCCCGCGGCGCCGCCACTCCCGGGGCCGCGGCCGCCGCCCATGCCCTGCTCGAAGGCCGCATGGCCGAACTGGTCGTAGGCCGCCTTCTTCTGCGGGTCCTTCAGGACGTCGTAGGCCTCGTTCACTTCCTTGAAGCGGGACTCGGCCCCCGGATCGTCCTTGTTGCGGTCGGGGTGCAGCTCCTTGGCCTTCTTGCGATAGGCCTTCTTGAGCTCGTCCTCCGACGCGCCACGGGCGACGCCCAGCACATCGTAGAAATCACGCTTCGCCATAAGTCTCAGCCTCCAAGATCGGCGCCAGCGTCGGCAGCGGCCCGACCGGCCGCGCGCGCGGCGCCTTGCATGTCGTCGTCTTCCCCCGCGCCTGACATAGGGCGCGGGGCGCGCCGGAGAATGGCGTTGAGCCTCGTCCGGCCGGCGACGCTGTACCCCGCTTCGCGAAGTAGCGCGAGAGCCGCAGTCTCGGTTCTGCCCTCCCCGGTTGCCCGAGCCGGTTGCGGCAGCGCCTCGAGGATGACGAGGCGGGGATGCAATGCGGGCGGTGCCGCCGCCAGGAAAGCCGATAGAACCGGCGCCTCCATGCCCTCGATGTCGATCTTGAGCGCGTCAATGCGCTCAAGTCCGGCACGTGTCGTCACCTCGAGGAGCGGCAGCGCCTCGACACCCCGTCCCGTGCCGTTGACGGACGCACGCACCTCGCCGCGGTTCCGCCCGGGCGTCGAGATGACCAGGCGCCCCGGCGCCGCCGCAACCGCTGCCTCGATCACCGTCGCCTCCACGGTCCTGCGTGCCGCCGCCGCGAGGTTGAACGAGAGGCGGGCGACAGTCTCCGGTTCGGGCTCGATGGCAACGACGCACAACGCCTTGCCCGCTCTCTCCGCTGCCGCAATCGCCGCCAGGCTATAGAGCCCCGCATTTGCGCCGGCATCGACGAAGACGAAGGGAGCCGGCCCCTGATGCGCCGCGATGGCGGTGGTGAGCGCCTGCCGCTCGGCGGCGTCCCAGAACTGCGTCCCGGCGAAGGCGCGCTTCTCCGAGAGGTTGTCCCGCGGATGAAGCCGGGCCCAGACACCACGCCCCCTCCCGGACGCGAAGACCTCGGCATCCACCGGGTCCGCCCGCCCGAGAAGCGCCGCGCGACGCAGGAGAGACACGCCGCGCCGTGCGATCGGGCCCGAGCCGATACATCCGGCCAGACGGCGCAGTGCCTCGGCAGGAGCGGGAAGCGCGAAGGCGCCCATCTCGGGGGCGCCTTCCTCCTGCCGGTGGGCCGGCATGGCCGTGGCCGTCGAGCTCATGCCGCACTTTCCGGAGACCGGAGTGTCATCGGACCGGCCGACGCGCCTCAGGAGGCGCGCTTGTTGCCGTTCTCGTCGACTTCCTCGTACTCCGCGTCGACGACATCGTCGTCGCCCGGCTGACGGGCCTCGTCCTCACTGCCGGTCGGCTCCGTCTCCGGCGCCTCGGCACCGGCTGCCTCCGCCTCGGCCTTGTAGATGGCCTCGCCGAGCTTCATCGACGCCTCGGCCAGGCTCTGCGTCTTGGCCTGGATCTCCTCCGCGTCGTCCTTCTCGAGCGCTTCGCGAAGGGCCGCGACCGCTGCCGTGATGCCGGCCTTCGTCTCCTCGTCCACCTTGTCGCCATGCTCGGCGAGGGACTTCTCGGTGGAGTGGATTAGGCTTTCGGCCTGGTTCTTGGCCTCGACCACGGCGCGGCGCTTCTTGTCCGCCTCCGCGTTCTCCTCGGCTTCCTTGACCATCTTCTCGATGTCGTCGTCCGAGAGGCCGCCCGACGCCTGGATGGTGATCTTCTGCTCCTTGCCGGTGCCCTTGTCCTTCGCGCTCACGTTCACGATGCCGTTTGCGTCGATATCGAAGGTCACCTCGATCTGCGGCACGCCGCGCGGGGCGGGCGGGATGTTCTCGAGGTTAAACTGGCCGAGCAGCTTGTTGTCCGACGCCATCTCCCGCTCACCCTGGAAGACGCGGATGGTCACGGCCGACTGATTGTCGTCCGCTGTCGAGAATACCTGGGACTTCTTGGTCGGGATCGTCGTGTTGCGGTCGATGAGCCGGGTGAAGACACCGCCGAGCGTCTCGATGCCGAGGCTGAGCGGCGTGACGTCGAGCAGCACCACGTCCTTGACGTCGCCCTGGAGCACGCCGGCCTGGATGGCCGCACCCATGGCGACCACCTCGTCAGGGTTCACGCCCTTGTGCGGCTCCTTGCCGAAGAAGCTCTTCACGGTCTCGATGACCTTCGGCATGCGTGTCATGCCGCCGACGAGGACCACGTCGTCGATCTCGGAGGCCGCGATGCCCGCATCCTTGAGGGCGTTCTTGCAGGGATCGAGCGTGCGCTTGATCAGGTCCTCGACCAGGCTCTCGAACTTCGCACGGCTGAGCTTGAGCGTAAGGTGCTTCGGGCCGCTCGCATCGGCCGTGATGTAGGGCAGGTTGATCTCGGTCTGCGTCGAGGAGGAAAGCTCGATCTTCGCCTTCTCCGCAGCCTCCTTCAGGCGCTGAAGGGCAAGCTTGTCCTGCTTGAGGTCGATCCCCTGGTCCTTCTTGAACTCGGCCGCCAGGTATTCGACCAGCCGGAGGTCGAAGTCCTCACCGCCAAGGAAGGTGTCGCCATTGGTCGACTTCACTTCGAAGAGACCGTCATCGATCTCGAGGATCGAGACATCGAAGGTACCGCCGCCGAGGTCGTAGACGGCAATGGTCTTCGAGGTTTCCTTGTCGAGCCCGTAGGCCAGTGCCGCCGCCGTCGGCTCGTTGATGATGCGCAGCACTTCGAGACCGGCGATCTTGCCCGCATCCTTCGTGGCCTGGCGCTGGGCGTCGTTGAAATAGGCGGGCACGGTGATGACGGCCTGCGTCACGCTTTCGCCGAGATAGTTCTCCGCCGTCTCCTTCATCTTCTGCAGGATGTAGGCCGAGACCTGGCTGGGGCTGTACTTCTCACCGCGCGCCTCGACCCAGGCGTCGCCGTTCTTGCCCTCGACGATCTTGAAGGGAACCATGCCCTTGTCTTTCTCGACCGTCGGGTCCGAGTACCGTCGACCGATCAGGCGCTTGACGGCGAAGAGCGTGTTCTCGGGGTTCGTTACCGCCTGGCGCTTGGCCGGCTGGCCGACGAGACGCTCGCCGTCCTCCGTGAAGGCCACCATGGAGGGCGTGGTGCGTGCGCCTTCCGAATTCTCGATAACCCGCGCGGCCGAGCCGTCCATGATGGCGACGCAGGAATTGGTGGTGCCGAGATCGATGCCGATTACCTTGGACATGGGTCTGAATGCTCCTCGATGGCGATTGGGCTGCGGGTCCGGTTCCGGCCCCCGCCAGCCTGTCCCGATTGGTGGTGCGGTGCTGCGGCCCTCGAGCCGCGGTCGCAGCGGATATAAGCGGGCACTCGGGGCCCCGCAAGGCACGCAGGAGGCCGCATTTGCGACGTTGCAGGCGTGTCGGTGTCTCTCTTTGGGGCCCGGAATGCCGCGAAGGCGACAGGATCGCCGATAATTGACTGTTCACGGTTCGCCGTTAACAAATAGGCATGGACACGCTCGAACGAGACCTCGACGCCATCGCGGATGCCCTCGAACGGGAGGTTGCGGCGTCCAGGTCGCGCGCGGCTCGGTTGAAGGGCGCGCTGGCGAGGTTGGACGACAGCATGGCCCGCGCTGCGGCCGATCTCGAGAGCGGTGTGGCCCGGCACAGCGCTCCGCCGGAGGCCATAGATGCCGATGCGGGCCGGAGGCTGGTGGACGGCTTCGCCGAGCCGTCAGCGCCCTTTCAATGCCCCGAGCCGCCGTCGGATGGCGACAGCTAGGACGCCCCTGTGGAGGCGGTCGTTCTCTGGCTGATCGAGAAGGTCGCGGGATCCTTCGCGAGCAAGGCCGGCGGTTTGGCGTTCGACCGCGCTGCGACTGCGGCAAAGGCTCTGGAGGCGGCAACCGCCGAGGAGCGCGCGGTCGAGGGGGCCGCGTCCGAGCGGGCGGAAGCCGCGGCGCGCATGATCGGACGGCAGCGAGCGGAGATCGCCTCGTTGCATCGCCAACTTGCCGACGCCGCGCTGGATCGGGAGGCGTTGCGCGAGCTTCTCCGCCGGGAGCGAACCGACAGAGGCGAGGGCGACCACCATGCCGATCCGCGAGGGTGAAGCCGCCGATCTGCCCGCCGGCCTTCGCCACGTTCCCGGGTTTTTCGCCGACGCCGAACAGCGCGCCCTCCTCGGCGCCCTGCGAGAGGGGTTGCGGGAAGCGCCGCTGGTGAGGCCCGTTACCGCCTGGGGCAAGCCGATGAGCGTGCGGATGACCTCCATGGGCCGGCTCGGATGGGTCATCGATCGGGGGCGTTACAAGTATGTGTCCAAGCATCCGGAAACGCGGCGGCCGTGGCCCGTGATCCCCGCGCAGGTGATGGCGGCGTGGGATGCGCTGTCGGGCTGGCCCGGCCCGCCCGACTGTTGCCTCGTCAACTGGTACGGCGAGGGGGCGAGGATGGGGCTCCATCGGGATGCGGACGAAGGGGAGGACGCCTTCGCGGCGCCCGTCCTTTCTCTCTCGCTCGGCGACCCTGCCCGCTTTCGCATCGGCGGGGTCGAGCGGGGCGGCCCTACGCGCAGCCTGATCCTTCGTTCGGGCGATGCGCTGGTCATGGGAGGGCCCAGCCGCCTCGCCTATCACGGCGTCGACCGGGTCTGGTTCGGGGAGGGCGATCTCCTGCCCGATGGCGGCCGTATCAACCTTACCCTCCGCGTCGTCCGAAGCGCCTGATAGGCTCGGGCGGGACACCAAGGGAAAGGGAGAGCGACCATGGACATTCTGGCGACCCTGCTCGCGGCGGCGGCCGGGTTCGGCACCGGCGCGGTCTGGTACGGCATCCATTCCAAGCGCTGGTTGGCAGGCACGGGCCGGACGGAGGAGGAGATCAAGGCCGACAGGTCGCCGCTGCCCTTCGTCCTCGCGGGCGTTACCGCGCTGCTGGCAAGCACGGTGCTGGGGCATGTGCTTGCCGGCGCGGGTGTCGGCTTCGGTGGTGCGCTCGTCTCCGGCGTCGGCTTCGGCTTCGCGCTCGTCGCACCATGGATCGTGCTGAACCATGCCTTCGCCGGCCGGCCGCGCGACCTCTGGTGGATCGACGCAGGCTATGCGGCTCTGGCGGTGACGGTGATGTCGGCGGTGCACGGCCTCTTTCTCTGAGGCCGCTGCATCCCGGGTCAGCCGGTCTTCTTCTCCGCCGCTCCGTCGGCCGGCTTCGCGCCCGGGGCGGCACGGGCGACGCCGACGCGCGCGCCGCGCAGGATCCGGCCCGATATCGTGAAGCCCGCCTCCATGACCTCGATCACCGTACCCGGCTCGGCACCGGGAACCGGCGCCTCGAACATCGCTTCGTGGATCTTGGGATCGAACTTCTCGCCCTTCTCGGGCTCCACCTTCTCGATCTTGTGCTTGGCGAAGGCGTCGAGCAGCGCCTTGCGCGTCAGCTCCACGCCCTCGACGAAGCTGCCATGGTTCTTGCGCAGCTCCTCGTCCGCGAGGCTCACGGCACGGTCTAGCGCGTCATATACCGCGAGCAGATCGCGCGCGAGGCGCGTGCCCCCGAAGGCCTCGGCATCCTTGCGATCCCGCTCGGCACGGCGTCGCACGTTCTCGGCCTCCGCCAGCGACCGCAGAAGCCGGTCCTTGATCTCGTCCCGCTCCGCCTCGAGCTCCGCAACCCTCGCTCCCTGCTCGTCGGCGATTGCATCGCCGAGCCCCGGAACCAGATCCTCGACCGATGGGCCTTCCAGCGGCGCCCCGGCGCTCTCGGCCGTGACATCGCCGCCCGGCCCGGCGCCCGCTTCGCCTTCCGCCTTCGCGGCATCCCCATCGGGCCTACCCGGCTCGGTCTTCTTCGGTTCGGTCATTCTGTCGTCCCTCCACGTCCGGCTCCGCGGCAACAGCCAGGTTGCGCGGCGCCTCTATCCCTTGTGCGACTTCGCGCCGCCCGGCAGGCTGATCGGCCCTCGGGCAACCATTGTCCGCCCCTTGCCCGCGGCGCCCGGCCCCGGCGGCAGGGGTAGCGGCCCGGTGCCCCCGGCAGCCAGATGGCTCATCAACCGCGCGGTATAGTCCACGATGGGCACGATGCGCCCGTAGTTCAGCCGCGTCGGCCCGATCACGCCGAGCGCGCCGATCACCCTGCTCTGGCCGTCTACATAAGGCGATATGACGAGCGATGAACCCGAGAGCGAAAAGAGCTTGTTCTCCGTCCCGATGAAGACGCGCACGCCCTCGCCCGCCTCCGTCACGTCGAGCAGGCTCGCGATGTCGCGCTTGCGCTCGAGGTCGTCAAAGAGCTGGCGGATGCGCTCGAGCTCCTCGGCGGTCTGCCCGTCCTCGAGGAGATGCGCGCGGCCCCGGACGATGAGCTGGCCACCCGGGACGGGCCGGTCCGACACGTCGCCCGACCAGAGCGCGATGCCGCGCTCGACCAGCGAGGCGGCCAGCGCGTCGAGCTCGCTCCGCCGGGTGGCGATCTGGCTCGCGATCTGGTCCTGCACCTCGCCGAGCGTGCGGCCGCGGAGCTGGGCGTTGAGAAAGTTCGCCGCCTCGCGCATCGCGGATGGCGTGAGGCCGGCCGGCGGATCGAAGAGCCGGTTCTCCACCGTGCCGTCGGTCATCACCAGGACGGCGAGGGCCCGGTCGTCCCCGAGGCTGACGAACTCCACATGCTCGACCGGGCTGCCGCGCTTGGGTGCGTAGACGAGGCTCGCGCAGTGCGAGAGGCCCGAGAGCATGGAGCCTGCCTCGTCAAGCGCGCCGGTGAGGGACTGGTCGGCCCCGATCAGGGCACGCTCGATCTGCGCCCGCTCCTCCGACGAGACGTCGCCGATCTCGAGGACCGCATCGACGAAGAGGCGAAGGCCGATATGGGAGGGGATGCGCCCTGCGCTCACATGCGGGCTGTCGAGCAGGCCCGCGAGTTCGAGGTCCTGCATCACGTTGCGGATCGTCGCCGCCGAGAGACCCTGCGCCGAGGCGCGGGAAAGCGTGCGGCTGCCCACGGGCTCGCCCGTCTCCAGATACGTCTCGACCAGCTGCCGGAAGATCTCCCGGCTGCGCTCGTTCAGATCGGCGAGGCTCGGCGGTGTTGCGGACATGCCCTGTTGTATCATTGCGGAAGCGCGCGCTCCCCCCGGCGGTCGGAGTTCGAGGTATGCGCCTGACGGCCTTGCGTCAACGCGCGGCGCCCGGCCCGGCGGGCGCGCACATCCCGGGTCGCGGATCGCGCCGCTTGTCGTCGCCCTCTCCGGGCGGGTAGGAGAGACGGGTCCGTCAACTCCATGCACCCGAGGTTGCCCATGCGCCCTTCCGGCCGCCAGCCCGACGAGCTGCGCCCCGTCGCCATCGAGACCGGCTATACCCGCCATGCCGAAGGCTCGGTGCTCATCCGCATGGGCGACACGGCGGTTCTGTGCACCGCGAGCGTCGATGAGAAGGCGCCGCCCTTCCTGCGCAATTCCGGGCTCGGCTGGGTGACGGCGGAGTACGGCATGCTCCCCCGCGCGACGCATACGCGCTCCCGCCGCGAGGCGGCGACGGGTCGCGTGGGCGGGCGGACGCAGGAGATCCAGCGGCTGATCGGCCGTTCCCTCCGCGCGGGCACCGACCGGGTGCTGCTCGGTGAGCGCCAGATCGTGGTCGACTGCGACGTGCTGCAAGCCGACGGCGGGACGCGCACGGCCTCAATCACCGGCGGATGGGTGGCGCTGAGGCTCGCCGCGGAGAAGCTGGTGACGGGCGGCGTCCTGTCGTCGAACCCCATCTCCGAGCATATCGCCGCCGTCTCCTGCGGGGTCTACGAGGGGCGGACGGTCCTCGATCTCGACTATCCCGAGGACAGCGCGGCAGGCACGGATGCCAACTTCGTGATGACCGGCTCAGGCGGGCTCGTGGAGCTGCAGGGCTCGGCCGAGGGCGCGCCCTTTTCCGAGGCGGAGTTCCTCTCGATGCTGGCGCTGGCGCGCAAGGGCGTTGGCGCTTTGGTCGAGGCGCAAAAGGCGGCGCTCGGCTGATGGCGCATCGCCAACTCGCGCCGGGGCGGCTGGTCGTGGCGAGCCACAATGCGGGCAAGGTGCGCGAGATCCGCGATCTTCTCGCGTCCTTCGGGATCGAGACCGTCTCGGCTGCGGAGCTTGGGCTGCCGGAGCCCGAGGAGACGGAGACGAGCTATGAGGGGAACGCGCGGCTGAAGGCGCATGCGGCGGCGAAGGCGGCAGGTTTGCCGGCGCTGGCGGACGATAGCGGGCTCTCGGTCGAGGCGCTCGGCGGCGCGCCCGGCATCTATTCCGCACGTTGGGCGGAAGGTCCCGATGGGCGTGATTTCGGCCGGGCGATGCGTCGGGTCTGGGACGAGGTGTCGGCGGCCGCCGGCGGCGGGGCGCCCGATGCGGCCTTCGTCTGCGCGCTGTCGCTCGCCTGGCCGGACGGGCATGACGAGACCTTTCTCGGTACCTGCGGCGGCACGCTGGTCTGGCCGCCGCGGGGGGAGCGGGGCTTTGGCTACGATCCGATTTTCGTGGCGGCCGGCGAAGGCGAGACCTTCGGCGAGATGACGCCGGAGCGGAAGCATGCGATGAGCCACCGGGCGGACGCGTTTCGCCAGCTCGTCGCCGCCTGTCTCGACCGCGGCGGGCGCTGAGTTCGGAGATCGGAAGGCTTGCTGCCGGACGCCCCGTGCAGCAGCTTCGCTGCGCCGCCGGCCCGCCCGCCAGCCGCGCCCCAGAGGGCGCCCGGGCACGGCAGGGCCGCGGGAATGGAGGACAGGATGTCGCGACGGCTCATTTCGACCCGTTCCCCCTTCGAGGAGGACTTCGCCTATTCCCGTGCCGTCGTCGTCGGCGACTGGTGCTTCGTGGCCGGGACGACGGGATATGACTATGCGCAGATGGCCATGCCCGAGGATGCGGGCATGCAGGCGGAAAACGCCTTGAAGACCATCGCGGGGGTGCTCGACGAGGCGGGCTTCGCGATGGGGGACGTCGTGCGGGTGCAGTACACCGTGACGGACGCCGCGCTCCGCCATGCCATCGCACCGGCGCTCCGTGCCGTCTTCGCCGATGTGAAGCCGGCCTCGACGCTGGTCGTCGCCGGCCTCGCCGAGCCCGAGATGAAGGTGGAGATCGAGGTCACCGCCTATCGCCCGTCATGAGTGCCGCGAAGCCGAAGCGTCCGCCGCCGGACCGGGACGCCTTCGCGCGGCGCTACCTCGTCCCGCTCCTCCTTCTCTTCGGCGCCTGTCTTGTGCTGGGGCTTCTGAGGGGCAATGTGCTCGCCATCATCGGCGGTGTCGGAGGGTTGGGGTGGCTCGCATGGGCGCATTTCGGAAAGGCGGCGCGCTAGGCGAGCGCGGGGCGCCCCATGCCCGGCAGGATTGGGAGGCGGGTGGCTTCGGGCTCTATATCCACTGGCCCTTCTGCCTGGCGAAATGCCCCTACTGCGACTTCAACAGCCATGTCGCGAAGAGCGCCATCGACCACGCGCTCTGGGCCCGTGCGCTTGAGGCCGAAATGGCGGCGATGCGCGCGCTCACGGGACCACGCCGGCTCGACACCGTGTTCTTCGGCGGCGGCACACCGAGCCTGATGGCGCCGACGACGGTCGCGCGGTTGCTCGAGGCAGCGGACCGGCACTGGGGCCTCGCCCCGGCGGCGGAAGTGACGCTCGAGGCGAACCCCACCAGTGTCGAGGCAGCGCGCTTCGCAGCCTTCCGCGCGGCCGGGGTCAACCGCGTCTCGGTGGGTGTGCAGGCGCTCGACGATGCGTCGCTGAAGGCGCTCGGGCGCACGCATTCCGTGGCCGAGGCGCGCACGGCGCTCGCGATTGCGCGGGAGCGGTTCGAGCGGGTGAGCTTCGATCTCATCTATGCGCGCATGGGTCAGACGCCCTCGGCCTGGGAGGCAGAGCTCGGCGAGGCGCTGTCGCTCGCGGCGGATCATCTCTCGCTCTACCAGCTGACCATCGAGCCCGGGACGCGCTTTGCCGAGCTCCATGCCCGTGGCCGGCTGCGTGTGCCGGAGGACGCGCCTTCGGCAGAGATGTACGAGATCACGCAAGACATGACGGCGGCGGCGGGCCTGCCGGCCTATGAGGTCTCGAACCATGCGGCGCCCGGGGCGGAGAGCAGGCACAACCTCGTCTACTGGCGGTACGGCGATTATGCCGGCATCGGCCCCGGGGCGCATGGCCGGCTGACACTGGCGGACGGCCGGCGGCTGGCGACGGAGACGCTGCGCGACCCGGCCGAGTGGCTCGCAGCCGTCCGGGCGGGCAGGGAGCCGGCCGTCCGCGAGAACCTCACGCCCGCCGATCAGGCCGTCGAGATGGTCCTTATGGGTTTGCGCCTCGACGAAGGGGTCGATCCGGAACGCTATGCGGCGCTGGCGGGCAGGCCGCTTGGCGCAGAGACGCTCGCGGCCCTCGGGCGCGACGGGCTGATCGAAACGGTTGGCGGGCGTCTGCGCACCACGGACAGAGGACGCCTGGTGCTCGACCGGGTTCTCGGCACCCTCCTCGATTGAGCGCCTTCCCGCGGTGTGGTGGGTGCCCAGCCTTCTTTGTGCGCCGCGGCGCACTAGGTCATCCACCAGCGCGACCGATGGCGCCCATGGCGTGTCTCCGGAGGAATAGGGCAGATGATCCGCAACGAGGCGCAAGCGGCACTGCCTTCGGGCGCCGGGGCGGTCAGGCCCGGGCGGTTCCGCCTCCTCTGGACGGCGGCGGGCTGGTGTGCCTTCGGGCTCGGGCTTCTCGGCGTGCCCCTGCCGCTCCTGCCGACGGTGCCCTTCATGCTGCTGGCGGCCTTCTGCTTCGCGCGCGGGTCCGACCGCTTCCATCTCTGGCTCGTCAACCACACCCGCTTCGGCCCGCCGATCCGCGACTGGCATGACAGGGGCGTGATCCGGCCCCGGGCGAAGCGGGCTGCGGTGATCGCGATCCTGGCGAGCTTTGCGCTCTCGGCCGTGCTCGGGGTGCCACCGGGCGTGCTGGCGCTGCAGGGCGTGGCGCTGGGCGGTGCCGCGCTCTTCGTGCTGAGCCGGCCGAGCGGCGCGGGGCGGGACTAGGCTTCAGTGCGGCTCCGGCATTCGGTGGCCTTGCGACGACGGCGGCGGGGCCAGGTGCAAGCCGGCGGATCAGTCGCCCGATGCCATCCCCTTGAGCTCGTAAAGCACTTCTAGCGCTTCGCGTGGGCTGAGGAGATCGGGCACGATGCCGGCGAGGCGTTCGGCCAGATCGCTTTCCGCAGGCTTCCCGGCCGGCATCGCCGTCGCCTCGGCGGCCGCCTGCTGGAAGAGAGGCAGGCCGTCGAGAAGATCGGGCACGCGGTCCCCTCGCTCGGCAGCCTCCAGCTTCTCCAGCACGGCCTTCGCACGGCCGACGACTGCGGGCGGCAGGCCGGCGAGGCGCGCGACCTGCACACCGTAGCTCCGATCCGCGGCACCGGGACGAAGCTCATGCAGAAACACGACTTCCCCCTCCCATTCGCGCACCGCGACGGTCGCGGGGCGGAGCGCGGAAAGCCTGGAGGTCAGCGCCGTCAGCTCATGATAATGCGTGGCGAAGAGACCGCGGCAGCGGTTGGCATCGTGCAGGTGCTCGAGCGTGGCCCAGGCGATGGAGAGCCCGTCCCAGGTAGCGGTGCCGCGGCCGATCTCGTCGAGGATGACCAGGGCGCGTGGTCCGGCCTGGTTCAGGATCGCTGCCGTCTCGACCATCTCGACCATGAAGGTGGAGCGCCCGGCGGCCAGATCGTCCGCCGCGCCGACACGACTGAAGACCTGGTCCACGATGCCGATATGCGCCGAACGGGCGGGTACGAAGAGACCGGCCTGCGCGAGGATCGCGATAAGGGCGTTCTGGCGCAGAAAGGTCGACTTGCCCGCCATGTTCGGTCCGGTGACGAGCCAGATGGGGGCCGGACCGTCCGGCGCCGCCGAAAGCTCGGCATCGTTGGGCACGAAGCTCGCGCCCTGCCGGCGGAGCGCCTGTTCGACGACCGGGTGCCGACCGCCCTCGATGGTGAAGGCGCGAGAGGCGTCGATACGGGGCAGCGTCCAGTCCGCCTCCGCCGCGAGGGCGGCGGCCGAGGCCGCGACATCCAGCGCCGCGAGCGCGCGGGCGGCATCGGCGATGGCGGGGTGCGCCTCGAGGACGGCGGCGAGGAGGCGGTCGAAGACGGTGTTCTCGATCTCGAGCGCACGGGCGCCGGCATTGACGATGCGGCTCTCGATATCGCTGAGCGCGGCCGTGCCGAAGCGCATCGCGCTCGCCATCGTCTGGCGGTGGACGAAGCGCGATCCATCGGGCCGCTCATGGGCGAGCATCGTCTCGCCGTGGCGTGCCGTGGTCTCGACGAAAAAGCCGAGGACGTTGTTGTGCTTGACCTTGAGGCTCTCGATCCCTGTCTCCGCGGCGAAGTCCGCCTGGAGCCGGGCGATGACGCCGCGGCCTTCGCGAGAAAGCGCGCGCGCCTCGTCGAGCGTCGCGTCGTAGCCTTCGGTGACGAAGCCGCCCTCGCGTGAGGTGAGCGGTGGGCTCTCGACAAGAGCGGCGGCGAGGAGCTCGTTCAACGCCTCGTGACCGCTGAGAGCCGCCCCGGCCGTGTGGGTGGGGGCGGGGGCCCCGCCCCCCGGCGGCGAAACCGCCCAGGCCGCGCCCCCCGCGGACCCCGCGCCGGGGGCGGGCCGGGCGGACGGCCCCCCCCC
>JBCCDG010000108.1:0-14007 GCA_039030915.1 Pseudomonadota bacterium
GAGATGCGCGAGCAAGGTCTCCGAACCCGAACCCTCCTGTCGCCGAGCGAAGGGCCGGTGCGCAACGTCCGCGAGCCCGATGCCGTCGATCGCCGAGCCGGCAGGCAGCAGCAGCCCCCGGCGGCGGCGGCAAAAGGCGAGAAGGACAGCGCCGTCGCCCGCGCCCGCGGCCGCCATGGCGGGCCGGTTCCACTCGCCGCTCGCCGCGTCGAAGAGGTGGAGCGCCGCCGCCACTCCCTCCCTTGCCGCGAAGCGCGCAAGCCCATCCAGGCTGCCGTCGAAGAAGCTGGGCATCGCGGCGCCCGATTGGCGGAGCGCCCATTCGAGCAGCGGGTCGTGGCTGCCGAGCATGACCATCGGGCGCGGTGAAGGCGGGCGCGGCCCATCGAGCGAGGCTGCAAGCCAGGCCTCGACCGCGGCGCGCGGGAAGAGGAGCTTGCCCGTCACGCGCGAGCACGGCACCTCGCCCGCCGCTGCCAGATCGTAAACCCGACGCTCCTTCACCCGCAGAAGGTCCGCGAGCTCCTTCGTCGTAAAGAATGCCGGGGGCGCGTTTCCGTCCATGGGCGGTCTCAGGAGCCTGCGTTGGGGAAGAAGAGCTGCTGGCCGTCCACTTCGTAGGCCCCGATGGCGGACTGCCCCTCGGCGGAGAGTAGCCAGTCCGCGAAGGCCTGCGCCTCTGCCGCCTTCACGCTCGGGCACCTCTCGGGACTGACGGGGATGACGCCGTACTGATTGAAAAGGGCCGCATCGCCCTGGACCAGCACCTCAAGATCGCCCTTGTTCTTGAAGCTGATCCAGGTCGCGCGATCGGTCATGGTGTAGGCGCCCATGCCTGTGGCCGCGTTGAGCGTCGCCCCCATGCCCGAGCCCGTCTCGCGATACCAGGTGCCCGAGGCGGCGGAGGGATCGACGCCCGCGCCCTGCCAGAGCGCGCGCTCCTTCTTGTGCGTTCCGCTGTCGTCCCCGCGCGAGGCGAAGAGCGCCTGCGCCTCCGCGATGGTGCCCAGGGCCGCGCGCGCATCCTGCATGCCCTTGATGCCTGCCGGGTCCGCCGCGGACCCGACAATGACGAAGTCGTTGTACATGAGGTCGTCCCGCCGCGTGCCGTAACCCTCCGCCACGAATGCCTCCTCCGCCGCCTTGGCGTGGACCAGCAAGACGTCCCCGTCGCAGTTCTTCGCGTTGCGGATGGCCTGCCCGGTGCCTACCGCGACGACGTTGACCTTGATGCCGGTCTCCGCCTCGAACGCTGGCAGGATGTGGTCGTAGAGCCCTGAATTCGCGGTGGACGTCGTCGATTGCACGATGATCGAACGCTCCCCGCCACCCGCGGGGAGGGCGAGCATAAGGGCTGCCAGAACGGTGCGGAGGGCGGTTGCGCTGGTCTTCATCGGTTCCTGTCGCGGGTCGGCCGGTCAGAAGTGGAGACGGCCCGCGAGGTAGGCGCGGGCTGCGGTGGAGGCCGGAGCCTCGAAGAAGCGGGCCGCCGGCGTGTGCTCGGCAAGGCGGCCTTCGTGGAGGAACACGATCTCGTCCGCGAGCCGGCGAGCCTGGCCGATGTCATGGGTGACGAAGACGATCTTCATGCCGTCCGCGCGCGCGGCCCGCACGATGTCTTCGATGAGCGCGGTGGAGGCCGGGTCGAGGCTTGCCGTCGGCTCGTCGAGAAGCAGGACGGCCGGTTCCGTCGCGAGGGCGCGGGCGAGTGCCAGGCGCTGCTGCTCGCCGCCCGAGAGCGCGCGTGCGGGTTGGCCCGCGCGGTCCGCGAGGCCGACATGGGTGAGGAGCGCCGTCCTTCGCCCCGCGTCCCGCCGCCCGCGCGCCTTCAGCACGAAGTCGATATTGGCGGCAACGGAGCGGCGGAGGAGCACGGGCTTCTGGAAGACCAGCGCCTGCGCGCGCCGGGTGGCTGCCGAGACAGGCGCACCGCCCCAGGCGACCCGTCCGGCGGTCGGTTCGACAAGACCGTGCAAGGCCTTGAGCAGCAGACTCTTTCCCGCGCCGTTCGGGCCCATCAGCACGGTAATGCCGCGATGGGCTAGGGTGAGGTCGATGCCCTGAAGCAGTTGCTTGCCATCGACCTCCAGCGTCAGCCCGTCGACGCGACAGGGCAGCTGTGCGGCCCCAGCCTCGATCCCGGCCCTCCCGTTGCCCGCATGGTCACGCATGGGCCTGCCTCAGTGCGGCATGGCGGATGGAGAGGGCGAGTGCGTTGACCGTAAGCGCGAGGATCAGCAGCACGATGCCGAGGGCGAGCGCGAGGGCGAGGTCCCCCCTGGACGTCTCGAGCGCGATGGCGGTAGTCATCACGCGGGTCAGGTGGTCGATATTGCCGCCCACCACGATCACTGCGCCAACCTCGGCGATGGCGCGCCCGAAGCCCGCGAGCCCGACTGTCAGAAGCGCGAAGCGGCCGTCCCAGACCAGCGCCTGCACGATCTCCCGCCGCCTGAGGCAGAGCGAGCGGAACTGCTCGGCATATTCGGCGTGCATGTCCTCGAGCACCTGGCGGGAGAGGGCGATGACGATGGGCGTGATCAGGATTGTCTGCGCGATGATCATCGCCGTCGGCGTGTAGAGAAGGCCTAGGACGCCGAGAGGACCTGCGCGGCTGAGCGCGAGGTAGACAACGAGGCCGACGACGACAGGCGGCAAGCCCATGAGCGCATTCACGAGAACCAGCGCCGCGCCACGGCCCGGAAAGCGGGCGACGGCGAGGAGGGCGCCGAGCGGCATGCCGAGCGCGCAGGCGATCAGCGTGGCGGTAAGGCTGACCTCAAGGCTGAGCCCGACGATCTCCATGAGATCGGCGTCGCCAGCCGTGAGGAGGTGGCCTGCGAGCACGAAGGCTTCGCCGAAATCCTGCATTCTCTGCCGTTTCCTCCGCCAGGCGGCGTATTTTCGGAGATGATGGCAGGTTACAACGCTTATCGCAAGCGCGCGCTGGGCCTCGGCGAGGCGCAACGGCTCAGGAGAGGCCGATATCCATGGGGGCGACCGAGACGGCCTTGGCGATGGCATGGCACTCGACGCCGGGCGCGAGGCCGAGGCGGTGGGCGGATCGTTTGGTGATGCGCGCGAGCAGGCTGTCCCCGCCTGCGTCGAGCTGCACCATCGCGCCGGGGCCTGCACCCGGGCGGAGCGCCGTCACGCGGACGGGCAAGACGTTGAGGGCGGAGAGGCCCTCGGGCGCTTCCCGCGCAAGGATGACATCCTGCGCCGCGATGCGGATCCGCAGGCGCGTGCCGGGCTCGGCGGTGATGCGGGGCAGGAGGAGGCGCCCGGCGGCCACCTCGATCTCGCTCAGCCCATCGGCGTGATGGGCGACGACGCGGCCCGTGAGGATCGAGCCCGCGTCGCGGATGCCGAGGGCGGGCACGGCCTCCGGGTCGGCGAGGACCTCCACAAGCGGGCCCGCCTTCGCGACGCGCCCCTCCTCCAGCACCACGAGGGTGGTTGCGAGGCGGGCGACCTCGGCCAGGCTGTGGCTGACATAGAGGATGGACATCGCTGCGTCGTCCCGCAGCCGCTCGAGATAGGGCAGGATCTCAGCCTTGCGGGCCTCGTCGAGGGCGGCCAGCGGCTCGTCCATCACCAGCATGCGGGGGCGGGAGAGGAGGGCGCGCCCGAGCGCGACGCGCTGACGCTCCCCACCCGAGAGCGCGCCCGGCATACGGTCGAGGAGGTGGGCTATCCCTAGAAGATCGGCGATGCGCGGCAGATCCTCCCCTCCGCCTCGGCCCGCGAACCAGCGGCCGTAAAGAAGGTTTCGCCGCACGCTGAGATGGGGGAAAAGCCGCGCCTCCTGGAACACGTAGCCGATGCGGCGGCGGTGGGGCGGCACGTAGCGGCCCGCGGCCGTGTCGAGCAGCACGGTCTCGTCTAGCGCCACGCGGCCTTCGTCGGGGCGGAGGAGGCCCGCGACCGCATTGGCGATCGTCGTCTTGCCCGAGCCGGAGCGGCCGAAGAGGGCGGTGACGCCTGGGGGCGCGGAGAATGCTGCCTCAAGCGCGAAGCCGGCAAAGCGGTGGGTGAGGGCGACCGCGAGTGTCATGCGCCTAAATCCCGCCCGCCGACACGGGCAGCGACACGGCGGGCCACGATCTCCGAGAGGAAGAGCGCGCCCATCGCAATGGCGATGGAGACGAGCACCAGGGCGCCGACCGCGCCCTCGCCGCCCGGCACCTGCAAGAAGGCGTAGATGGCCGACGGGATCGTCTGCGTCTCACCGGGGATGTTGGAGACGAAGGTGATGGTTGCGCCGAACTCCCCCATCGCCTTGGCGAAGGCGAGGATGGCGCCCGCGACGATGCCGGGCAGGACGAGCGGCAGGGTGACTGTGGCAAAGACCCAAGCGCGCGAGGCGCCGAGGGTGGCCGCCGCCTCCTCGAGCTTGGGGTCCACCGCCTCGAGCGAGAGGCGAATGGCGCGGACCATGAGCGGAAAGGCCATGACGGCGGCGGCCAGCGCCGCGCCGGTCCATCGGAAGGCGAGCACGATGCCGAGCTCCGACTCGAGAAATCCGCCGAGCGTGCCGCGCGTCCCGAAGGCCAGCAGCAGGAGATAGCCCGTGACCACCGGCGGCAGGATCAGCGGCAGATGCACGAGGCCGTTGAGGAGCTGGCGCCCCGGAAAGCGCCAGCGGGCCAGCGCATAGGCGGCGAGGAGCCCGAAAGGCAGGCTCGCCACCGTCGCCCAGAGCGAGACCTTCAGCGAGAGGACAACGGCGTCGCGCGCCTCGGGCGGCAGAAGGTCCATCGCTAGTCGAGCGGCCGGAAGCCGTTGCGCGCGAAGATGGCGCGGGCCTTCTCGCCGGAGAGAAAGCCGAGGAAGGGCTCGGCGAGAGGGGCCTTGCGCCCGGCGATGGCGGCAGCCGGATAGGTGATCGGTGGATGGCTCCCGCTCGCGAAGCGGGCGAGCACCGTCACCGCCGGTTCGGCCAGCGCGTCCGTTGCGTAGACGATGCCGAGGGGGGCCTCGCCGCGGGCGACGAGGGCGAGGGCGGCGCGCACGTTGTCCGCCTGCGCGATGCGCGGGGCGACGGTTTCCCAGAGCCCGAGGCCCTTGAGTGCTGCCTTGCCGTAGATGCCCGCGGGCACGGCCTCGACCAGCGCCATTGCGAGGCGGCCACGATGAAGGGGAGCGAAGAGGGCCGGCGCCTCTGTCGCCGTTAGGATCGGCGGCTCCACAATGTGCCTGCGTCGTGCTTCGAGCCGGGTGCTGCCGAGGGCTGCCGTAGCATGCGGACCGATGAGCACGAGGGCGTTGCCGAGGATGTCCCGCCGGGTGCCGTCGCGGAGGAGCCCTTCTTCGGCGAGATAGTCCATCCAGGCGGCGTTGGCGGAGATGAAGACGTCCGCGGGGGCCCCAAAGGCGATCTGGCGTGCCAGCGTCGCGCTGCCGGCGAGGGAGAGACGGGTTTTGTGGCCCGTCTCCGCCTGCCAGGCCGCGACCACCTCCTCGAGCGCGTTCTTCAGGCTCGCGGCAGCGAAGACCGTGAGCTCACCGGCGCGCGCCGGTGAGGCGGCGAGCAGGATCGCAAGGATCCATGCCGCCAACGCGCCGATGCGCAGGGCACCGTGGAGGGCGCGGGCTCGAGGAGCATCCGCAGAGGCGGGAAGGTGGGCGGGGCTTGGCAGGGCGTCTCTCCCGGCGGGTTATAGCCGGCGGGAAATATCGCTCCGGTGCGGGCGCCGCGCAAGCGTCATCCGTCGGCGGATCGCTGGCGCATGAGGGCGCTGATGGCGGCGATGTCCGCGGCGCCGGCCTCGGCCACCCGCGTCTCGAGCACACGGTAATGGGCGAGGACGCTGCGGCCGGTGTCTGTCAGCGCCGCCCCGCCGCCGTGGGCCCCACCCCGGGCCCGTTCGACCAGCGGCTCCGAGAACATCTCGTTTAGCGTGCTGACCAGCGTCCAGGCACGCTTGTAGCTCATGCCCATGGCGCGGCCCGCGGCGGAGATGCTGCCCGTCTCCTCGATGAGCGCGAGCAGGTCCGCCTTGCCCGGGCCGAGCATCCCGCGACCCGGCCAGACGAGGCGCAGACGCAGATCGGGGGCGGGCGGCGCGTCCATGCGTCTCAGCAGACGCGGGAGAGGAACTGGAAGAGAAGACGCTCCTCGATCGGCTTGGCCAGCACCTCGAGCTCACGCGCGAAGCAGACGGCGCGGACCTCGTCGAGCCCCTTGGCGGTGATGACGAGGGCGGGAACCGGGCCGAGCGCATCCTCGATGGCGGCGACGGCATCTGGCCCCGTCTCACCGCCCTGTAGGTGATAGTCGACGATGAGCGCGTCGGGGCTGAGGCCCGTCTCGCGGAGGAGCGCCACGGCCTCGGCCCCGCTATCCACTTCGAGCGCCTCGAAACCCCAGCTCTCGAGCTGAAGGGCGAGGGCGGCGGAGACCTCCGCGTCATCCTCGATGATCAGCACCACCGCCTGGCGGCCGATGACGCGGGGCGGGGCGGGAGCATGCGGGCCCGCGCTGCCGGCGGGGCTGTCGGCGCGCCCGAGCGTGACGGTGAAGCGGGAGCCGCGGCCGGGCTCGGAGACAAGGTCGAGCGGGTGGCCGAGAAGCTCGCAGGCGCGTTGCACGATGGTGAGGCCGAGGCCCATGCCGGAGGCCGGGTTGCCGTCGGCGTTGAGGCGGCGAAACTCCCGGAAGATCTCGTCGCGGCTCTCGGCCGGGATGCCGGGGCCGGTGTCCACCACCTCGACCCGCACCGCATCGCCCGCCCGGCGAACGCCGATCAGCACGCGCCCCGCTTCGGTGTAACGGATCGCGTTGGCGAGGAGGTTCTGCAGGATACGGCGGAGGAGGGAAGGGTCGCTGTCCACGACTGCCGCAGTGGGCACCACGCGGAGCGAGAGGCCCTTCTCGCGGGCGAGCGGCTGATGCTCCTCCTCGAGCCGGGAGAGGAGGAGGCCGAGGTCGATGGCGCTTCGCTTCACCTCCGCCCGGCCGGAATCGAGCCGGGAGATATCGAGGAGGGCGTTTAGGATGCTCTCCACGCTGCCGAGCGCGTTCTGCGCGCGATGCGCGATTGTCGCTTCCTTCGCGCCAAGCTCCATGCCCGAGAGGGTGGAGAGGAAGAGCTTGGCGGCGGAGAGAGGTTGGAGGAGGTCGTGGCTGGCGGCCGCGACGAAGCGGGACTTGGAGGCGTTGGCCCGTTCGGCGACGGCAACGGCCTGTTCCAGTTCGCGCGTCCTCAGATGGACGCGCTCCTCCAGCGCCTGATTGGTCTCGGCCAGCGCGGCGACCGCCCGCCGCTCGGTGGTGACGTCGGAGAAGGAGATGAGAAAGCCGCGATCAGGCATCTCAGCCATGAAGACGCTTAGGATCGTGTCGTCGTCGAAGCGGAGGTCGAACGTCATCGGCTCGCGCGCGCCACGGCCGGAGATCCAGGCGCGCACGCCTGCGCAGGTCGCCCCTTTCGCAAAGTCGGCGCGCTGCTCGATATGCTCGAGGAGCTGGCGGAACCGCGTGCCGAGGCGGACGAAATGGTTGGGCGGGTTGAGAAGCTCGTCCGCCCGCCGGTTCCAGCCGACGAGGCGCGCGTTCTCGTCGAAGATGCAGACGCCCTGCGCCATGTGGTCGAGGGTCGCGCGGATCATCCGGGCCTGCGCGTCGAGCAGGCGGTCCCGCTCCGCATGCTCCAGCCGCACCATGTCGGTCACGTCCGTATGGAGGATCGCGATGCCGCCATCGGGCGTCCGGTGCTCGCTGATCTGGAGGTGCTCGCCCGTGGTCAGCGCGACGTTGAAGATCGCGTGCTCGGCGGCCGGGTGCTTGCGTCGCCGGTCGACCCACGCCGCACCCCCGCCTCCCCGGCGCAGGTCGAGGCTGGCGCTTCGGCTGCAGCGCTCGATGTAGTCGCCGAAGCTCATGCCGGGGGCGAGCGTTTCCCAGACATCCGGTAGCTGGCGGCAGAAGCGGCTGTTGTGGAGGACGAGCCGCTTGTCCGGGCCGAAGAGCGCGAAGCCCTCCTCCACCGCCTCGAGCGCGTTGGCGAGGTCGGCCCGGGCGCGCGCCTCGGCCCGGCTCGCTTCCTCGAGCTGTGCATTGGACTGGTTGAGAAGCTCGAGCGTTCCCTCCAGGTCCCGCGTCCGCTCGCGCACCTCCTCCTCCAGCAGGACCGCGCGCTGGAAATGGGCGTAGCCCGCATCGGCCTTGTCGGTCGCAAGCTCCACCCGGCGCATCAGCGCTTCGCTGATCCTGAGGAGCTTTTCGGCCCGTCGCTCGGCCGGATCGGCGGGATCGACGAGGGACGGTGCCCCGCTCACGGCTCGGCCGGGTAGATGGCGAGCCCCGTCATCGTCTGGTTCACATGCGCGCCGTTGTGCTGCTCGCCATAGGTGTTGAAGCCCACGACGCGATGGGCGGCGAACATCCGGGAGATGGCGCGCACGGCCTGCGTCTGCTCCGCCTCGACACGGCGGAGGATGCAGTCGCAGGCGATGATGAGGTCTGGCGCGCCGCCCTCGGCCAGCCGGCATAGCTCCCCTTCGAGATGCGCGGTCATGTCCTCGGGCTCTGCTAGGGTGAGGACCAGCCCCTCCTCTATGGCAGAGAAGAAGACGAGCTCGCCATTGGGGGCGACCTGCCGGATGGCGCGCACATGGTGCTGCCCGCCGATGCGGACCAGCACGGGGTTGGCCGCGAAGGTCTGCCGGCAGAGCGTCTCGTTCTCCTTGCCGAGCATGCGGGCATACTCGCGCGCGGCAGGCTCGGCATTGAGCTCGGAGACCACGCGCCGCTCAGGGTCCGCCGCGGTCACGACCATCTTGGTCGCCGTCGGGCGCAGATGGTCGAAGCGGAAGACGCGGATGGGGCAGCGCGTGCGGATGAGGGCTACGACGGCGGCGTTCTGCATGACCGCGCCGTTATGGCCGAGCTTCGTTTGCCGGAACGCCAGCCCGTCCCCTGCCGAGCCGCCGAAAAAGGGTGTGGGCCCGAGCGCGAGCGAGAGGGTGGCCGCCACTTCCTCCTCGCTTTGCGAAAGGCCGTCGACCAGCATCAGCGCGCAGTCGTGCTGCCAGTCGGGATGGCGGCGGGCGAGACAGGCGCGTTCGTGCATGAGCCGGGTGGCGACGGCGTTGCCGTCGAGCCGGCTCACATCCTGGATGGCGACGATGCGGGTGGCGAAGCTTTCGGCCGGCAGGGCGATGCCCACGATCTCGCCCGACGTGTAGCCCTCGGGCGAGATCTCGCCCGCCGTCGTGCAGCCGATGACCTGCGCCTCGGGAAAGCGGGCGCGGCATGCACTCATGAGGGCGGCGAAATCCGTGCACGGGGCGGCGAAGACGACGACGAGCGCGAAGGGGCCGGCGCCGAAGGCCGCCGCGAGCCGGTCCGTGGCTGCGGCGACGTCGTCGCAAGGCGCATGGCCGCGCCGCACCACGGGAGCGAGTCCCTCGGACGCCGATCGGCCAGTGACGGGCGCGGAACCGTCCACGCGCCTTCTCCTCCCACTCTGTTCTTGTTCTTGCAACGAACTCTGCCCTGCAGCCGCCCGTCGCGCAACCGAGCAACGCGCATGGGGCGATGACGCCCGTCATTCTGTCGTCGGGCCGTCCGCGCGCTACCGGTATCGCGGGAAAGCCATCCGTCGATGGCCTTGGTCAATCATGGCCGCACGGCTTGGCGACCGACAGATGGGGCCATCGCGCCCGCGGGCCACGGCGGAGTGGTGTGGGTCCCGGCTCGGTCGTCACCCGCGTGTGGATCAGGCGAAGCTCTCCGGCGGCGGGCAACTGCAGACGAGGTGCCGGTCGCCATAGGCGTTGTCGACGCGGTTGATGGGCGGCCAGTACTTGTCGACCCGGAAGGCGCCCGGCGGGAAGCAGGCCTGCTCGCGGGTGTAGGGCCGGCCCCAGTCGCCGACCAGATCCTCGACGGTGTGCGGGGCGTGCTTCAGCGGGTTGTCCTCCCGGTCGGCGCGGGCCTCCTCGATCTCGCGGATCTCGTCGCGGATGGCGATCATGGCAGTGCAGAAGCGGTCGAGCTCGGCCTTCGGCTCGCTCTCGGTCGGCTCGATCATCAGCGTGCCGGCGACCGGCCAGCTCATGGTCGGGGCGTGGAAGCCGAAATCCATGAGCCGCTTGGCGATGTCGTCGACGGTGATGCCCGCCGAGCGCTGGAGCGGCCGGGTGTCGACGATGCACTCATGCGCCACATCGCCGCTCGGCGAGTGGTAGAGGACCGGGTAGTGGTCGCGCAGCCGGGCCGCGATGTAATTCGCCGCGAGCAGGGCCATGCGCGTCGCCTGCGTGAGGCCGCTGCCGCCCATTAGCAGGCAGTAGGCCCAGGAGATCGTCAGGATCGAGCCCGACCCGTAGCGCGTGGCCGATACGGCACCGGCGGTGCCGCTCGCGGGGTCGGAGGGCAGGTGCGGCGCGAGATGGGCGCGCACCCCGATGGGACCCATACCGGGCCCGCCGCCGCCATGGGGGATGCAGAAGGTCTTGTGCAGGTTGAGATGGCAGACATCGGCGCCGAAGTCGGCGGGCCGCGCGAGCCCGACCAGCGCGTTGAGATTGGCGCCGTCGAGATAGACCTGGCCACCATGGGCATGCGTGATCTCGCAGACGCGCCCGATGGTGCGCTCGAAGACGCCATGGGTGGAGGGGTAGGTCACCATGCACGCCGCGAGCCGGGGCGCGTGCTCGGCGGCCTTTGCAGCGAAGTCGTCGAGATCGATGTCGCCGTTCTCGCGCGCCTTCACGATGACGACCTTCATGCCGGCCATGACGGCCGAGGCCGGGTTGGTGCCGTGCGCCGAGGTCGGGATCAGGCAGACGTCGCGTTCGGTCTCGCCGCGCGCGCGGTGCCAGGCACGGATCGTCATCAGGCCCGCGAACTCGCCCTGCGCGCCGGAGTTCGGCTGCATCGAAATCGCATCGAAGCCCGTGATGCGGCAGAGCTTTTCCGAGAGGTCCTCGATCATGAGGCGATAGCCCTCGGTCTGATCCTCGGGCGCGTAGGGGTGGATGTTGGCCCATCCGCGCCAGGTGAGCGGCAGCATCTCGGCGGTCGCGTTCAGCTTCATCGTGCAGGAGCCGAGTGGGATCATCGCCCGGTCGAGCGCGAGGTCGCGGTCGCCGAGGCGGCGCATGTAGCGCGTAAGCTCGCTCTCGGCGCGGTTCATCTGGAAGATCGGGTGCGTGAGATAGGCGCTGCGGCGGATCGAGCCTTCCGGCAGGCGATAGGTAGAGAGGCGCCCGGTATCCTTCATATCGCCGCCGAACGCCGCCCACACTGCCTCGAGATCCTCGCTCCGGATGCATTCGTCGACCGCGATGCCGATGCGGTCGTCACCCACCGGGCGCAGGTTCACGTTCCGTCGCAGCGCCTCTGCCAGGATGATGCGCTGGAGGGGGCCGACCTCGACTGTCACGGTGTCGAAGAAGACCTTGGGTTTCACTTCGAAGCCGAGCGCCTCGAGCCCCTCGGCCAGTCGCACGGTCATGCGGTGGATGCCCTGCGCAATGGCCCTCAGCCCCTTCGGGCCGTGGAAGACGGCATACATCGAGGCCATGACCGCCGGCAGCGCCTGCGCGGTGCAGACATTGGACGTGGCCTTCTCGCGCCGGATGTGCTGCTCACGCGTCTGCAGCGCGAGGCGTAGCGCCCGGTTGCCGCGTGCATCGCGCGAGACGCCGACGATGCGGCCCGGCAGCGCGCGCTTGTGGGCGTCGCGCGTCGCGATATAGGCAGCATGCGGTCCGCCATAGCCCATCGGCACGCCGAAGCGCTGGGTCGAGCCGACGGCGATGTCGGCGCCCATCTCGCCCGGCGGCGTGAGCAGCGCCAGCGCCATCGGGTCCGCCGCGACGCAGGCGATGGCGTCGGCGGCGTGCAGCGCCGCGATCGGCGCCGTAAAGTCGTGCACGTCACCATAGGTGCCGGGATACTGGAAGAGCGCGCCGAAGACGGTGCCGGCCTCAAGGTCTGCGAAGGGGTCCCCGACGATCACATCGAGACCGAGCGGCTCGGCCCGGGTGCGGACGACCGCGATGGTCTGCGGATGGCAGTGACGATCGACGAAGAAGGCCTCGGCGTTCGATTTCGCGACCCGGTGCGCCATGGTCATCGCCTCGGCAGCGGCGGTCGCCTCGTCGAGCAGCGAGGCGTTGGCGACGTCCAGCGCCGTGAGGTCGATCACCATGGTCTGGAAGTTCAGGAGCGCCTCGAGCCGACCCTGGCTGATCTCGGGCTGATAGGGCGTGTAGGCAGTGTACCAGGCAGGGTTTTCGAGGATGTTGCGCCGGATCGCCGGCGGCGTGATCGCGCCATAGTAGCCCTGGCCGATCATCGAGGTCGGCACCCTGTTCTTCTCCGAGGTCTTGCGCATCCGGTGGAGCATATCGCCCTCGTTCATGGGCTCGCCCCATGAGAGCGGCTCGGCCGCCCGTATTTCGCGCGGGACGATGCGGTCGATCAGCGCTTCCAGGCTGGGCACGCCAATGACCGAGAGCATTTCGGCCGTCTCCTCGGGCGAGGGCCCGATATGGCGGCGGTTGGCGAAATCGTAGGGCAGGTAGTCCGTGGGCTCGAAGGTCATGGTCTCACCCCGTGATCGCCTTGTAGGCATCCTCGTCCATCAGGGCGTCGATATCGGCGCCGTCGGCAGGCCGGAGCTTGAAGAACCATCCTTCGCCGAGCGGGTCCGAGTTGACGAGAGAGGGCTCCTCGACGATGCGCTCGTTGATCCCGACGATCTCGCCATCGACGGGGGCCACGATGTCAGAGGCGGCCTTCACGCTCTCGATGGTCACGATCTCCTGACCCTTCTCGACCTTCTTGCCGGCCTCCGGCAGTTCGACGAAGACGATGTCGCCGAGCTGCTCGGTCGCGTAGGCCGTGATGCCGACGGTCACCTCGTCGCCCTCGGCGCGAAGCCACTCGTGGTCCTCGGTGTATTTCAGCATGCTCGTTTCCCCTCCTAACGCTTTTGACGTGCCTCGACGAACGGCAGCGCGGTCACGGTGACTTCGATCCGACGGCCGCGCTGCTCGGCCGTCAGGCGGTTGCCGGGTGCGGTGTGCGCGGCGGTGACGTAGCCCATGGCCACGGGGCGGCCGAGGCTGGGGCCGAAGCCGCCGGAGGTGACGCTGCCGACGGGCCCTTCTTCGGCCGAGAGCGTGGCGCCGGCCCGGATTGGAGCGCGTCCCTCTACGGCGAGCCCCACGCGCCGCCGCGCCGCGCCTTCGGCAAGCTCCGGGAAGATCCTTGCGGCGCCCGGAAAGCCGCCTTCGCGCGGGCCGCCCGCGCGACGCGCCTTGCCGATGGACCACTCGAGCGCCGCCTCGACCGGGCTGGTGGTCGCGTCGAGGTCGCTACCCATGAGGCAGAGCCCGGCCTCCAGGCGCAGCGTGTCGCGCGCGCCGAGGCCGGCGGGCCTGACGCGCGCACTGGCGATTAGGCGGTCGAAGAGGTCGCCCGCGCAGTCGGCGTCGACCGCGATCTCGAAGCCGTCCTCGCCCGTGTAGCCAGAGCGGCTGGCGATGACGGGGATGCCGTCGACGGCAAGCTCCCGGACGTCCATGAACCGCATGGCCGCGCTTTCGGGCGCGAGCTCCGCGAGCACGGCCCCGGCCTCGGGGCCCTGGAGCGCGAGGAGAGCGCGGTCGGCCAGCATCTCGACCCGGCATCCTTCGAGCGCCGCGTCGAGATAGGCGAGATCGTCCTCCGTGCAGGCGGCGTTCACGACGAGCAGCAGGCGATCCGTCAGCCGGGCCATCATCAGGTCGTCACGGATCCCGCCCTCGTCGTTCGTGAGAAGCGCATAGCGCTGCCGGCCGGGGGCGAGGTCCAGGATATCGGCGGGCACGAGGCGTTCGAGTGCGCGTGAGGCCTCTGCCACGCCCCCGGGCGCGCTGATCTCGATCTGTCCCATGTGCGAGACGTCGAAGACGCTTGCCGCGGCCCGGCAGTGCAGATGCTCGGCGACGATCCCGTCCTCGTAGTTCAGCGGCATCTCGTAGCCCGCGAAAGGCACCATGCGC
>JBCCDG010000109.1:0-13987 GCA_039030915.1 Pseudomonadota bacterium
GTCGCGGCATAGGTGTTGAGCGTGAGGATCTCGGCGCCGGCCTCGATGAACTCGCGGTGCACGTCCCGCACGAGCGCCGGCTCGTCCATCATCACCTGCGCCGACCAGAGCGGTGAGGCCGCCGCAGCCGCGCTCCGGTGGGTGAGCTCCATGCCCATCCCGCCATCGAGCAGCGTCACACCATCGAGGTTCTGCACGAGGGAAACGTCCTCCAACTCCTGAGCCGGCATCTGTCGGCCGCAGCCGTCACGCCCGCTCTACCGTCGCCTCGATCTCGCAGAGGCGCCAGTAGAGTAACACGCCAACGATCGAGAAGAAGGCGGCCGGGACCATGGCGGCCAGCGTCTCGATCAGGAAGCCCGCGATCGGGGAGACGGACCAGAGCGGGATCCCGAAGAACCCGGCGGCGACGGTTATGACGATGAGGGGAAGGATGGTGACGAGGATGAGGCCCGCGATCGGCCAGCGATAGCCCTTGGTAAGAACGAGGCTGCGACTGGCGCCCTTCAGGCCCGCACCCTCGAACACGGTGGCGGGGATGAAAACCGCGAATGCCGCCGTCAGCCAAAGCCCAGGCAGGACCAGAAGAAGCAGGCCCAGGCCGATGCTCAGGCCCACAAACAGACTCATCAGCAGCACCGCGGGCAGGAATGGCAGCGCCCGCCGCCACCCCGAGACGATGTCGATGGGGCGGCCAACATGGTTTTCGGCGACGATGATGGTGACGGCCAGGACACCGAGGCAGCTGCCCGCCGTCTGCAGCAATACGGCAAGGGTGACGGAAAGGAGGGGTGGCTGGACCTCGGGCACCATCGAAATGCTGTCGAACCCGAAGAGCAGCGCCGCCAGCAACCCCGAGACCAGGAGCGGCACGAGATAGGCCAGGCTCGCGGGCAGGAACACGGCGCGATAGGCGCGAACGGCCTCGCCCGGCAGCGCCATCACGCCCAGCGGCGGCCGCGCGGCCGGACCCCCTCGTCCCCCGTTCATACCCGCCCCCGCCATTACTCGGCCGCCTTGTTGCCGGCCGCTTCGATGGACTTCATGAGGATGGCCTCGGCCTCCGCCTTGTCGCCCCAGCCGATAACCTTCACCCATTTGCCTTCCTCGAGGTCCTTGTAGTGCTCGAAGAAGTGCTTGATGCGCTCGCGGGTCTTCTCGGCGATGTCCGTGAGGTCCTTGATGCCGGCCTGGAAGGGATCGACCTTGGCGACGGGCACGGCGATCAGCTTGTCGTCCATGCCGCCGTCGTCCTCCATCTTGAGCACGCCCACGGGGCGGCAGCGGATCACGACGCCGGGCGCGAGGTCGAAATCGCAGAGCACGAGCACATCCGTCGGGTCGCCGTCGTCATGCAGGCTGTTCGGCACGAAGCCGTAATTGCAGGGGTAGA
Organism: Pseudomonadota bacterium; assembly: GCA_039030915.1. Taxonomy (GTDB): domain Bacteria; phylum Pseudomonadota; class Alphaproteobacteria; order Rhodobacterales; family Rhodobacteraceae; genus Thermohalobaculum. The sequence continues at coordinate 1,394 of JBCCDG010000109.1, forward strand.
ACATCGGCGTGTTGACGATGCGGTCGACGAAGACGGCGCCGCTGTCCTTGTCGATCTCGTACTTGACGGGCGCGCCGCCGCCGGCGCCGCCGGTGATCTCGATCACCACGTTGATGTCGGTCGGCGGGTTCTTGCCGGCGGGGATCGCGTCGATGTTCATGGCGGGCCTCCTCATTTCGGTCGGTAGCTGTCGCGCGGCGCCTAGCACGGTCACGCCGGGGGCGAAAGGGGGTTATGCTGCGGTGCAGCATGCCGTGATGCGCCCGGAGCGTCGGGTGGGTCGCCCTCGGCCCAGGCCCCGCTCGGCCGATAGGCGCAGGCGGGCAACTGACTCACGCTTAGTGAGCCAATCCGAACGCCGCATCGCTGGCGTGGCGGCGAGAAGTGCGGCCGAAATGTTGGACCGGACGGGGACGAAGAAGCGGAGCGCACTCGACGACATCGTCTTCGCGCCCGATTTTGCGGTGGCGCGGGGCGCGCCTCGGGCATCGGGACGGGATTGAGTGGCAGGCTCACGGAAGCGCTTGACCGGCTGATCTCGCTTGCGGCTGCTGTGCTCGGCTTCGCCAGCCTCGCCATATGTCTCCGGGCGATCATTCCGCGGTGCCCCGGCGTGCGGGTGCGCAAGATCATGCGGGATGTGGACCGGTTATCCTGGTCTGCCCTTGCCTCGCCGGACCGTAATCCGTTGGGATGTGGGGCGTTCATGCGCCGGGCCGAGGGATCGCAGCGCGTCCGGTCGATGGCATGGTCGAACAGCGCCTGCGCGAGCATCCACGTTTAGAAATTCAACGCGTGGCGCGATGGCTTCCTGTCCGGGCTGAGCAGTTTCCGATGGTCTTCGCTCTCGTCGCCTCAGCGTGACCGGGCATGCCGCGTCAATGGTTGCGGAGCGCTTCGATCAGCTCGGCCTTCTTCATCTCCGACCGGCCCTTGATGCCGATCTCCGCCGCACGATCCCTCAGCGCGTCGACCGACCAGTCCTCGTAAGCTGGCTGCTGCCCGCCCTTCTTCGAGGGCTGCTGGTCCTCGTTCGCGCGGGCATTGGCAATCCGGGCGGCCTTCTCCTTCGAGGCGCCGTCTTCGCGCAGCGCCTCGTAGGTCGCTTCGTCCTTGATGCTGGGGCGTTCGTCGGCCATCGCGTGCTCCCTCCGTTTCTCCGCGTTCAACGCGGGCGGGCCGCTCCGCGATCCCGGCTGCATCGCCAGGGCAGGGCAGGGCCCGCGGCCCGGCATGGCTCAGCCGGCAGCGTCGATGGCGGCCAGCGTCGCGTCCCACGCCAGCATGATCGAGGCGTGGCGGTTCTTGTAGTCCCGCGCCGGCAGCAGCGCCTCGAGCCCCACGAAGGGCGCGCCCGGCGCGGCGCCGCCCTCCTTCAGCATCGCATGGAGCGCCTCCCGCCCTGCCGCGATCTCGTCCCGCCCGAGCCCGATCACCGCATGGCCGAGCACGGAGGCGGAAGACTGGCCGAGCGCACAGGCCTTCACGTCCTGCGCGAAGGCGGCTACCCGACCCTCGCTGTCGAGGGTGACGTCGACCGTCACCGTCGAGCCGCAGAGCGGCGAGCGCCGCTTCGCAGTACCGTCCGGCCCCTCGAGCCGGCCCGTATGCGGGATGGAGGCCGCGAGGGCGAGGATACGCTCCGAATAGAGCTTCATCAGATCTGCCTGCGCGGCCGTCATGCTGCGCCTCTCCTCTCGATCAGGCCCCGGAACATAGAAGCGCCGGGGCGCGAGTAAAAGCATGGCATCATCCTGTCGCACCCTGCCGATGCTTCGGCGCACCGGTTGCCGCGCGTCCTCCGCCGTCATAGACGCCTCGGCGAGGCGCATCTCCTGCCGGCGCCGCTTTGCGAAGAGACCCTAATGAGCACCGAAAATCCCGCCGCAGCGCTGCCCGAGGTCGCCTGGAACGCCGACGGTCTCGCCCCGGCCATCGCGCAGGATGCGGTCACGGGCGAGGTGCTGATGCTGGCCTGGATGAACGCGGAAAGCCTCGCGGAGACGATCGGCACGGGGCAGGTCACCTACTGGTCCCGCAGCCGGGCCGAGCTCTGGCGCAAGGGCGCGACCTCCGGACACGTCCAGCGGCTCGTGGAGCTGCGTATCGATTGCGACCGCGACTGCCTGCTCCTCATCGTCGACCAGACCGGCCCGGCCTGCCACACGGGCCGCCGGACCTGCTTTTACACCGCGCTCCGCGACGGTGCGGAGGTGGAGCTCATGGCGCCGGAGGCCTGAGGATGCACAAGGCGCCCACCATCCGGCCGCCGGTCCGGGCACCGCGGCGGCGTCGCTCCCGCCCGCCACCCCGCTCCGCCGCCCCGGCGCCCAGACCGGCGGGGCGCGCCCTGCGGCGGCTTGGCGCGGCGGCGAAGGCAACGGCCGCCGCGGGCGTCTCAGCCCGCGAGACGGGCCAGGGCGTGGCGCTTCTTCCCGGCGGAGAGGCGCTGGGGCTCGGTCAGGGCTTCGGCACCGATCATCTCGCGCGGATCATCGAGCGCGCGCTCGCCCATCCGCGCGCCGCCGCCTTCGATGAGCCGCCTCGCTTCCTTGCCGGAGGCTGCGAGACCCGCGCGCACGAAGAGCTGGGCGGCGGAGATCGGCATCTCGCCCGCCGCGATCTCGAGTACCGGGAGGTCCGCGCCCGCGCCGCCCGCGAAGGTCTCCGCCGCCGTCGCCGCCGCCGCCTCCGCCGCCGCCCGGCCGTGGGCGAGCGCCGTGGCCTCGTCGGCGAGCACCTTCTTGGCCTCGTTGATCTCCGCGCCGGCGAGCCCGCCTAGCCGCTCGCACTCCTCGACCGGCAGCTCGGTGAAGAGCTTGAGGAACCGGCCCACATCCGCATCCGTCGTGTTCCGCCAGTACTGCCAGAAATCGTAGGGGCTCAGCATGTCGGCATTGAGCCAGACCGCGCCTTGCGCCGTCTTGCCCATCTTGCGCCCTTCCGACGTGGTCAGGAGCGGCGTCGTCAGCCCGAAGACCTCCACCCCCTCGATCCGGCGCGTGAGATCCACGCCGTTCAGGATGTTGCCCCACTGGTCCGAGCCGCCCATCTGCAGCCGGCAGCCCTCGCGCTTGTAGAGCTCGAGGAAATCGTAGGCCTGGAGCAGCATGTAGTTGAACTCGAGAAAGGTCAGCGGCTGCTCGCGCTCGAGCCGGCCCTTCACGCTCTCGAAGGTAAGCATGCGGTTGATGGTGAAGTGCCGGCCGTATTCGCGCAGGAACGGAATGTAGCCGAGCGCGTCGAGCCAGTCCGCGTTGTTGGGCTGGATCGCGTTGCCGCCCTGCTCCTCGAACCGGATGTATTTCGAGAAGACGCCGCGCAGGCTCCCCATGTTCTCCGCGATCTTCTCGTCGGTCAGCAGCTGGCGGGTCTCGTCCTTGCCGGACGGGTCGCCGATGCGCGTCGTCCCGCCGCCCATGAGCGCGATGGGCCGGTGGCCGGACTTCTGCAGCCAGCGCAGCATCATGACGTTGACGAGATGGCCGACATGGAGCGAGGGCCCGGTGCAGTCGTAGCCGATATAGGCGCTCACGGTCTCCTTGCGCAGAAGCTCGTCGAGGCCCTCGAGATCGGTGCAGTCCTGCACGAAGCCGCGGCTCGTGAGGATGTGCAGGAACTCGGATTTCGGCGTGATGCTCATCTCTCGTCTCCGGGGTCCTTGGGATGCCGGGCGCCCTTGCGCAGCGGCCCGGCAGGGCGCGAGGTATAGCGGCGGCGGCCAGAAAGGGAAGCGATGACGGCAACGCAAGAGGGCGAGGACGAGGTCTCGGCGCCCCGATGGGCCATGGGCCTCATGTCCGGCACGTCCCTCGACGGGGTCGATGCGGCGCTGATCGAGACGGATGGCGAGCGTGTCACGGCCTTCGGGGAGACGGGCTTCCTGCCCTACGCGCCGGCCGATCTCGAGCATCTGGCGCCCGTGATGGCCGATCCGATGCGCTACCGTGCGGCGCCGGAGGGCTCGGCCGATGCCGGGCGGCTGAGGGCCGCCGCGCGCGATGTCCTCCGCCTTCACGCCCGTGCGGTCGCCGATCTCCTTGCCACGGCCGCCGATGCGGGCCGCCCGCCGGGCATGCTCGGCCAGGTGCTGATCGGCTTTCACGGCCAGACAGTGATGCACGCGCCCGAGGAAGGCTGGACCTGGCAGCTCGGCGATGGCGCGGCACTCGCCACGGCGCTCGCGCGGCCCGTTGTCTGGGATTTTCGAAGCGCCGATGTCGCGGCGGGCGGGGAGGGCGCGCCGCTCGCCCCCTTCTATCACCATTCGCTGGCGCGCCGGCTTGCGGCGGATGGCGCGGCCGACGGCCCGCTCGCCTTCCTCAATATCGGCGGCGTGGCGAACATCACCTGGGTCGATCCGTCGGTGGCAGACCCCGCGGCGCCGGGCGCGCTCATGGCCTTTGATACCGGCCCCGGCAACGCGCTCCTCACCGACTGGATGGCGGCGCATGCCGGGGAGCCGCTCGATCGCGACGGTGCGGCCGCCGCCGTCGGGCTGGAAGCGGCGCGAGCGCGGGGTCTGGCGGTCTTCGAGACGAACGTTATCGCCGACTTCCTGGCCCGCCCCGGCCCCAAATCGCTCGACCGCAACGCCTTCGCCACGTTGCCCGCGCGTCTTGACGGCTGTAGCATCGAGGCGGGCGCAGCCGCCCTCACGCTCTTCACGGCGCACTGCGTCGCTGCCGCACGGCAGCACCTGCCGCGCCCGCCCGCCCGCTGGCTCGTCTGCGGCGGCGGACGGCACAATCCCACGATGATGGCTGCCCTTGCCGAGGCGCTCGACGTACCGGTCGTCCCCGTCGAGGCGGTGGGCCTCGACGGGGACATGCTGGAAGCCCAGGCCTTCGCCTTTCTGGCCGTCCGAAGCCTCCGCGGCCTGCCGCTCTCGGCCCCGGCCAGCACCGGCGTGCCGGCGCCCGTCAGCGGCGGGAGGCTCTCTCCCGCACCCTGACGGGCGCGCGGCCTAGTCGTCGCTCTCGAACTTGAACGAGATCTTCAGCTTGGTGCGAAAGCCCTCGATCTTGCCGTCGCGGATGACCAGATCCTGCTCCGTGACTTCGGCGACCCGTAGATCGCGCAGTGTCTTGGAGGCCCGCGTGACGGCGGTGACCGCCGCATCCTCCCAGGATTTCTCGCTGGTGCCGACGATCTCGATGATCTTGTAGACTCTGTCCGGCATTGTGTTGTTCCTCCCTTGGCGAAAGGGGGAGCCTACACGTTCCGTATGCGTAAGCGCAGCCTATCAGGCTTTGCCGGTACGTCTCAGCGGCCGCCCTCGATCATGCGGGCATGCACATAGCCTTTCACGATGTCGATCATCTCCTCGAGACCCTTCTCAAAGAAGTGGTTGGCCTCGGGCACGGTGGTGTGCGTGATCGTGATGCCCTTCTGCGCCTTCAGCTTCGCGGCAAGCTTCTCCACATCCGCGCCGGGCACGATCCGATCCGCCTCGCCGTTGATGATGAGGCCGGAGGAGGGGCAGGGCGCCAGGAAGCTGAAATCGTACATGTTCGCCGGCGGCGCGACCGAGACGAAGCCGTTGATCTCCGGCCTGCGCATCAGGAGCTGCATGCCGATCCAGGCGCCAAAGCTGAAGCCCGCCACCCAGCAGGCCCGCGCGTTGCCGTTCATGCTCTGCAGATAGTCGAGCGCCGAGGCCGCGTCCGAAAGCTCCCCGATCCCCTGGTCGAACTCGCCCTGGCTGCGCCCGACGCCGCGGAAGTTGAAGCGCATCACGGTGAAGCCGAGATCGCGAAACGCATAGTGCAGCGCATAAGTCACCGGGTTGTTCATCGTGCCCCCGTATTGCGGGTGGGGGTGCAGAATGAGGGCAATGGGCGAATCCCGGCCCGGCTCGGGATGATAGCGCCCCTCGAGCCGGCCCTCGGGCCCCGGAAAGATCACCTCGGGCATCGTCGTCTCCCGCTCAGGCACTTGGGCGGCGCATCAGCCGGCGGCGCCCTGAAAGCTTGACAAGATCGGTCGGCAATTCTAGAACCACTCTAAATCGCCGGCCTCCCTTCGTGCATATGGGTGCACGGGGCAAGCATAACCACTGCATTGTATGCAATGGACGCTGCTTGCCTCTGAGGGCTGAGGGCGTAGAGCGGCGGCCAGCCGTCGTCAACTGAAACGCGTGGAGGGCGGGTTCCGTCGGTCGCAGAGCGTGACCCGCACCCCGCGGCGGAGGACGCCATGAAGCTCAGCACCCGAGGCCGCTACGCCGTCACCGCGCTGGCGGACATCGCGCTCCATGGTCGTCACGGTGCCGTACCGCTGGCGGATATCGCGGCGCGGCAAGGCATCTCGGTCGCCTATCTTGAGCAGCTTTTCGGCAAGCTCCGCAAGGCCGGCCTCGTCAGCTCCGTGCGCGGCCCCGGCGGGGGCTATCGCCTTGCGCGGTCGGCGGTGGAGATGCGCGTCTCCGAGGTCATGACGGCCGTCGATGAGCGCCTGAACGCCATGGGTTGCGACGGGAAGTGGGAGGAGGGCCAGGGCTGCGGCAAGTCCCGCGAGGCGTGTCTCACCCATGCGCTCTGGGAGCAGCTTTCCGCCCATGTCCATGTCTTTCTCTCGAAGGTCACGATTGCCGACGTGATCGGCGACGGGCTGATCCCGTGCCCCGCCGTTCCCGATTTCGGCGCGCCCGAGTTCCGCGATGGCGTGCCGGAGGGGGTCGGCCATTGATGGGGCTGGACGGCCGCCGCGTCTACCTCGACTGGAACGCCACGGCCCCGCTCCGGCCCGAGGCTCGCGCCGCCATGCTCGAAGCCATGGATACCCTCGGCAACCCGTCGAGCGTCCATGCGGAGGGTCGTGCTGCGCGCGCCATCGTTGAGCGTGCTAGGGGGCAGGTCGCATCACTTACCGGCTGCGATGCCGACGAGATTGTTATCACTTCTGGCGCGTCCGAGGCGGCGTCATCCGTCGACAGTCGGTGGCGCAATGCGCAAGGCACAATAATCGACACCGAGCTCGAGCACGATTGCATGAGCTTGGCGCGTTCGGGCTGCAATCTTCACGTCGATGTGGTTCCCGACGTATCAGGCCGGGTGGATCCCGATCGCTTGTTGGCAGCGGTACCGGACTTGGGTTCGAAGGCCCCGAGACGCATCAGCGTGACTGCGGCAAACAGTGAAACGGGTGTCCTTAACGAGATCGCGCCTATCGGGGCGTTCGCTCGGGAACACGATATCGAGTTCGTCAGCGACGCGGTGCAGGCTTGGGGCCGGATGGAGATTTCGTTTCGTGACAGCCTCGCCGATTTCGTCCTTTGCTCTGCGCACAAGATTGGCGGGCCAAAGGGTGTCGGCTGCCTGATTGAAAGACGGGACCATCCATTTGTCCCATCAAGCGAAGCGCCGATCGTTTTCGGCGGCGGGCAGGAGCAGGGGCGGCGGTCTGGTACCGAGAATGTGATCGGGATTGCTGGGTTCGGGGCGGCGGCTGTTGCGGCCAAGCGGGACCTTGAGGCGGGGTTGTGGGATCGGGTCGAAAAACTTAGAAACATTCTAGAAGAGGGTCTTGAAGCAGCGGCGCCCGACCTCATCATCTTTGGTAGGGATGCGCCGCGGCTGCCAAACACCAGCTGCTTCGCAGTGCCGGGCTGGAAGGGCGAGACGCAGGTCATGCAGCTCGACCTCGCAGGCTTCGCCGTCAGCGCCGGCAGTGCCTGCTCGAGCGGGAAGGTCAGGGAGAGCCGGGTGCTCCGCGCCATGGGGTTCGACAGCCTCACCGCCTCGAGCGCCATCAGGGTCAGCCTCGGACCCACGACCACCGAGGCGCAGATACGGGCATTTTTGACCGCCTGGACGACACTATATCGAAAGCGCGCAATCCGCGCGGCCTGAGGCCGGAAAGAGGCAAGGGAGACCAACGATGACCGCACTCGATGTCGACGTGAAGGACGGGGTCGATCAGGAAACCATCGACACCGTGCGCGCGATGGGCGCCTACAAATACGGCTGGGCGACCGATGTCGAGATGGAGTTCGCGCCGAAGGGCCTCAACGAGGACATCGTGCGCCTGATCTCCGGCAAGAAGAATGAGCCCGAGTGGATGCTCGAGTGGCGCCTCGAGGCCTTCCGCCGCTGGCTGACCCAGCCCGAGCCCGACTGGGCGATGCTCGACATCAAGCCGATCGACTATCAGGAGCAGTATTACTACGCCCAACCGGTCAGCTTTAAGGACAAGCCCAAGAGCCTCGACGAGGTCGATCCTGAGCTTCTGCGCACCTATGAAAAGCTCGGCATCCCGCTCCGCGAGCAGGCCATCCTGGCCGGTGTCGAGGGCGCGGGCGAGGTGCCGGCCGAAGGGCGCAAGGTCGCCGTCGATGCGGTCTTCGACAGCGTGAGCGTCGGGACGACCTTCAAGGACGAGCTCGCGAAGCATGGCATCATCTTCTGCTCGATCTCCGAGGCGCTGCAGGAGCATCCGGAGCTGGTGAGGAAGTATCTGGGCTCGGTAATCCCGGCGCACGACAACAAGTTCGCCACGCTGAACGCCGCCGTCTTCTCCGACGGGTCCTTCGTCTACATCCCGGAGGGCGTACGCTGCCCGATGGAGCTCAGCACCTATTTCCGCATCAACGCGGAGAATACGGGCCAGTTCGAGCGCACCCTCATCATCGCGGACAAGGGGAGCTATGTCAGCTACCTCGAAGGCTGCACCGCGCCGATGCGGGACGACAATCAGCTCCACGCCGCCTGCGTCGAGCTCATCGCGCTAGAGGATGCGGAGATCAAGTATTCGACCGTCCAGAACTGGTACCCGGGCGACGAGAACGGGAAGGGCGGCATCTACACCTGCGTCACCAAGCGGGCGGACTGCCGCGGCGCGCGCTCCAAGGTGAGCTGGACCCAGGTCGAGACGGGCTCGGCGATCACCTGGAAGTACCCGTCCTGCATCCTGCGCGGGGACGAGAGCCAGGGCGAATTCTACTCGATCGCCATCGCGAACAACGCCCAGCAGGCCGATACCGGCACGAAGATGATCCATCTCGGCAAGAACACCCGCAGCCGGATCGTCTCGAAGGGCATCAGCGCGGGCCGTGCGCAGAACACCTATCGCGGCCTCGTGAGCATGCACCCGCGGGCACGCAACAGCCGAAACTTCACCCAGTGCGACAGTCTTCTGATCGGTTCCGATTGCGGCGCGCACACGGTTCCCTATATCGAGGTGAAGAACGCCACCAGCCGGGCCGAGCACGAGGCCACCACCTCCAAGGTCGACGAGGACCAACTCTTCTATTGCCGCAGCCGCGGCATGGACGAGGAGGAGGCTGTGGCGCTCGTCGTAAACGGTTTCTGCAAGGAAGTGCTGCAGGAATTGCCGATGGAGTTCGCGGTCGAGGCCCAGAAGCTCGTCGCGATCTCGCTGGAAGGCTCGGTCGGCTGACCGCGCCGACCGGTGCAACTTCTCGCGGCCTACCGGCGAAGAAGTGACCGAATGACTGCGACGGATCGGAGCGCTCGCGCGTTCCACCCATCGCTGATGGCGGCGGCCGGGCAGGGGCCCGGGCGCCGAGGTGGAGCGCCCCGATGGCGGCTCTGCCGACGAAGCGGCGCCGATCTTGGCAAGCCGCCCACAAAAGGAGAGCAGCTATGATGAATGACGTTAAGGAAGGCGCCCGACTTCTCCTCCTCGCCGAGACGGCGGAGAAGCATCTGAAGGAGCACGGCCACGATGTCGCCGTCGCCGCCAATGACGATCTGACCGCGTTCGATATCAATCCTGCGGGTGAGGGCGAGCGGTTTTGCCGCGTTCAGGCCATCGGCCGCGAGAGCTGGGAGGTCGTCCGCTCGAACGGCGAGACGCTGACCGGCATCGGTACCGAGGAAACTTTCCTCGTCATGATCGAGCGTGTGGTCGGCTCGGGCCGCTAAGCCCGCCGACCCGACTTGGCGACCTGACTGAAGAGGGGGGAAGCCCGATGGCCAACGACGCGAAGCCGGTTGTCCCGCTCGCCGAGGCCGCGGGCTTCCCCCTGAGCCCTCCGGGCGGCAGCGAACGTTTCGGTGCGACCGTGGCTCCCCTCGGCAAGGCGCTCGGCCTCAGCCGCCTCGGCGCGATGGTCTGCACGATCGAGCCGGGCAAGGCCGCGTTCCCCTTCCACAACCATCTCGCCAATGACGAGCTTTTCGTGATCCTCGAAGGGGCGGGCGAAGTGCGCATCGGTGACACCGTGCATCCCGTGAAGGTGGGTGATCTGATCGGCTGCCCCAGGGGCGGGCCGGATACCGCGCATCAGATCGTGAACACCGGCGACGTGGCGCTCCGCTATCTGGGCGTCTCTTCAGCGCAGGATCCGGACGTGGTCGAATACCCCGACAGCGGCAAATTTTCGACCATCGCGATCGCGCCGGGGCAGGACTTTTTCACCGCCCACCTTAACTTCGTCGGCAAGCGTGCGGACGGGCGCGATTATTGGGAGGGCGAGGCGTGATTCTGACGACGACGAACACGATCGAGGGGCATCGCATCACGGGCTACAAGGGCATCGTGGTCGGTGAGGCGATCATGGGCACGAACATCTTCCGCGACTTGTTCGCTCAGATCACCGATGTGGTGGGCGGCCGGTCCGCGGCCTATGAGGGCAAGCTGCAGGACGCGCGCGACACGGCGCTCAAGGAGCTGGAGGAGCGGGCGCAGCAGGCGGGCGGCGACGCGGTGGTCGGCATCGATCTCGACTACGAGGTGGTGGGCGACAGCATGCTGATGGTCTCCGCCTCGGGCACCGCCGTAACGATCGAACGCGCCTGAAGGTTCCCGAACACGGTTTCAACGGAATGGAAGGAGTTGGTTGCTAAGCCGTTTCGCGAGGGCCCGGAAGGCGGCCCGCAGGCGCGGAAGGGCGACAGCATGATCACGATCAGCGGCATCGGGGGCGACCCCAACACGGTATCCGGCCACATCGCCGAGGCGGTGGGCGAGGCGGTCTCGAGGATCGACCGGATGGATCACGACCCGATGCTGCGCGATGCGATCGCGCGGGCCGCGGTACGGATCTTCGCCTGTGCCATGATGCGCCGGTTCGCGCTTGACCGGGCGGAGATCGCGGAGGAGGTGCTGGGCCTCGGGGTGCAGAACTGGTCGCCTCTCAGCAATCCCGTGGCGGGGCTCGAGGGCAAGGCCGCTGGGACGGCGGACGAGATGGTGGACGGGGGCAGGGCAGGCGACGGTTTTGCCCATGACCCCGGGTCTGCGATCCCTGCCGGCGCTGACGGACAGGACGCGGGCGACGTCGGCGAGGAGAGTGCCGCGTCCCCCTCGCAGGACGACCCGGAGGCACCGCTCGATGCGGCCTTCGGTGCGGCGGACGCGGTAGCCGACGCCGATCTTGGGGAAGGGCCGGATCGCGCATCCGGCGACAGGGAAGACGACGCGGCCGAAGGCGCCGACACATGGACGGGAGAAGACGATGCTCGAGATCCGGAACCTGGAAGTCAGCCTCGAGGAGGAGGACAAGCAGATCCTGAAGGGCGTGAACCTGACCGTGGAAGCGGGCAAGGTGCACGCGATCATGGGCCCGAACGGATCGGGGAAGTCGACACTGTCCTACGTGTTGGCGGGACGCGACGGCTACGAAGTTCTGGGGGGTAGCGCCTCGCTCGAGGGCGCGGATCTTCTGGAGATGGAGCCGGAGGAGCGCGCGGCCGCCGGCCTCTTCCTCGCGTTCCAGTACCCAGTCGAGATCCCCGGCGTGAACAACATGACGTTCCTGCGCACCGCCCTCAACGCGCAGCGCAAGGCGCGCGGGGAGGAGGAGATGTCAGCGCCCGAGTTCCTCAAGCTGGTGCGCGCGAAGGCCAAGGATCTTGAGATGGACCCCGACATGCTCAAGCGCTCGCTTAATGTCGGCTTCTCGGGCGGCGAGAAAAAGCGCAACGAGATCCTGCAGATGAGCGTGCTCGAGCCCCGGCTCTGCGTGCTCGACGAGACCGATAGCGGTCTCGATGTCGATGCGATGAAGCTGGTGGCCGAGGGCGTGAACAAGCTGCGCAGCCCCGATCGCGGCTTCCTCGTGATCACGCACTACCAGCGCCTGCTCGACCACATCACGCCGGACGTGGTCCACATCATGTCCGACGGCCGGATCATCGAGACCGGCGGGCCGGAGCTCGCGCTGCGCGTCGAGAACGAGGGCTACGGCGCCCTCAAGGCGAACGCATGAGGGGCCGGACGATGGCGACCGACGCTACGAGGAAGGCGGCCGAAGGGCTCCTCCACGCCCTGCCGCTGCCCGAGGGGGAGGCCGGTTGGGCTAGGGAGGCCCGCGCCGCCGCACGCACGCGCCTGCTCGAGGCCGGCGCGCCAGTGAAGCGGGACGAGTACTGGCGCTTCACCGATCCTTCGAAGCTGACCGCCCCGCTGGAGCCTGTCGGGGAGGGCGCGGGATCGAGCGAGGCGGGGCATACGGCCACGCCCTTCGACGCCCTCGATGCAGTGACACAGCACTTCGTGAATGGCCGCCACCGTCCCGATCTGTCCGATCCACTGACGCTCGAGGGCGTGACCGCCGCTCCGCTGTCGGAGGTGCTGGCGCAGGACATCACCATCGCGCGGGAGCTCTTCGGCAAGCTCGAGGCGGCA
>JBCCDG010000110.1:0-13908 GCA_039030915.1 Pseudomonadota bacterium
CCATGCGCTTCAGGCCACAATCCCGCATCGCACGCGCTCGTCGCTGCATCGGTGCCTGCAGCGGCAAGCCGTCGAAAGCGCCATCGGTTCAAGCCCGATGGCGAGCGGATCAGCCGGTTGCCGGCGGTCGAGGGCACGACGCCGAAAGCGGCCTTCAAGGCCTCTCCCATCGGTTTCTTGCACATCGACATCACGGAGGTGCCCACCGAGGAGGGCCGGCTCTACTTGATCGTCGCCATCGACCGGACGTCCAGGTTCGCCTTCGCCGGGTTGCACGCGCGGATCACGCGCCGCATGGCCGGCGACCTCTTGTGCCGTCTCGCGGCCGCCGTTCCCTACCGCTTCCACACGGTACCCACCGACAACGGCACGTCCTTCACCGATCCCGCCGGCGACTGCTGGACGCCGGCCGGGATCACCAGAGGCGCGCCGCCGGCCAACCCTTCCGGGCGCACGGCTTCGAGCGCGCCTGTGCCGATCTCGACATCGATCATCGCCTGACGAAGCCGACCCACCCACGGACCAACGACCAGGTCGAACGGATGAACCGAACGCCCGAGGAGGCAACGGCCGGGCGCCACCACCACGACAGTCACCATGCCCTGCGAGCGCATCTTCGGACGTTCCTTGAAACCTGCAACTTCGCCAAGCGCCTCAAGACAATCAGGGGCCCCGAACCCTTCGCGTTCATCGCCGGGAAACCGGCATCAGACCCACACCGCTTCTCAGCAAATCACAGCAATCTCACCCCAAAACCAAACAGCTGGTCGGATTTAGAAGCGCCAGAAGCACGTGACTGCAGGCGGATCGTGCAGAAGACATGTGCTGCGGGCCCGAGCCGCCATGTGGTCGCCACGCAGGCTTGCATGGATGCGCCGAGAGCGCCGATGTGCAGGTGCGTTGTGCCGGCACGCCTACGATGGCGATGATGCGCCGAGCGAGCCGGGTCGCTTGGGGACCCCATGTCTCGGTGCGCAACCCGGCCTTCAGCGGTCGTGCCCAAAACCTCTCCTTTATGAGACGATCCTCGATGGCGCACAGGCGGTCGGGGGCAGCCTTCGCGTCGAGGACGTTCAGGCCGTGCAGCAGCCGATCGAGGATGGTGGCTGATAGAACGTTATCGCCGACAAGCAGCTCCGCCCAGGCTCGGACGCTCGTCATCATCGCGCCTAGGATGGCACCGTGACCGTCGCGATACGCGATGAGGCGGAAGAGGAGCGAGCCTCGCTCTCGGCGTATGGCTTCGAAGCGGAGTTCATCAATGATCAGCAGCGGGATCGACATGTAATCGCGCCGGTTCGGCGGCATCGATGGTGAGTAAGATCATCGGCTGTCGAAGCAATACTAGGAGACCGAAAAGCCGAGCTGCACGGTTCTGACCCCACAACGTAACGTCAAGCGCGTCCTGCCGACGCCTGGTGGCCCGGGCACAGCACGGTCTCGCTGCCGCGGAGCCAGGTACAGGCGGCCGATCTCTGGGCGCGCGAGCGCTCACTGTCGGGCTCAGCGGCGAAGTCGGCGGTCCCGAACGTCTGACCCGATGGCAGTTTCCAGAGCGCATGGGCCGTCGGATGCGAGGCTATTGTCTCCCTGCCACATTGAAGCGCAGCAATTGATCCAACCCGGCATGCGGGGGGCGTCCCTGACCACGGCGCCCTTCCGCGCATTTCCGAGCCGGTCTGCTGCATGGCTGCAGCCTCGCGCGATCGGCTGCCCCTGCGTCCAGCCTGTCTAGGGCTTCGTCGACCGTCGTCCCTGCCGTCGGGCAGCGCGATTGGTCGTCGCGTGCTTCGGTCCGCTCGTCGGCCCATCCTTCCGCAAGACCCGTGACACCGGCGCCGGCGCGAACGGTGAATGACCGCCGACAGCACCGCCCATCGGCTTGCAAGGCGCGCCGCATCGTCAGCGCGATGAGACGCACACAGCACGGGCGGCCCCGAAAGCGCTGGCGACGACGAAGCCGACCGACGAGGTGACGGCTGACGTCGGATAATCACGATAAGCCGCAACGCTCGGGATGCCCGGATGCACGATGCCCATACCCCATGTCCGGTTGCCACCGGAGCGAGCCACCGAATGGACCGGAATACGCAGCTTCTTGACTGGGGCTGGTAGCGGTCATACCCAAGGGGCGCTGCGGGTGTAGTTCAGTGGTAGAACGTCAGCTTCCCAAGCTGAATGTCGTCGGTTCGATCCCGATCACCCGCTCCACGCCCTTCGTTTGAAGCACCCGAAGAAGACGAGCTCGCGGTCGGTCGCCGCGACGCGTCTCGGCAGTTGCTCCAGCATCCTGTGTAGGGCGCGACGCGGCCGCCGGTTCTTGCGCCGCAAACCTTTGGCGGCATCTCGCCGACCCGAGTGTTCGAAGCGGCGCGGACGGGTCAGGCCACCCGGGCGGCCAGTTCCTCGGCAAGGATGGTGCGGATCGCCTCGACATCCGCATCGCGCGTGACGAAAGCCTCGCCGATGCCACGGGCGAGGATGAAGGTAAGCCGGCCCTGCCGGACCTTCTTGTCCTGCGCCATTAGCGCCATCAGCCCGTCCGCGTCGGGAAGCGGCCCTTCGATGTCGCCAAGCCGCGTCGGCAGGCCCATCCCGGCGAGATGGGCTGCGACGCGGCCGGGCAGTTCCTGCGCGCAAAGCCCCAGCCTGGCGGAGGCAGCGAAGGCCAGCACCATGCCGATCGCGACGCCCTCGCCATGGAGGAGGCGGGCGGAATAGCCCGTGGCAGCCTCGAGCGCATGGCCGAAGGTATGACCGAGATTGAGGAGCGCGCGCTCGCCGCGTTCCTCCTCGTCACGCTCCACGATCGCGGCCTTCATGGCGCAGGCGTGCCGGACGGCCGCCGCGCGCGCGTTCGCGTCACCCGCGGCGACGGCCGGCCCGTTGGCCTCGAGCCATCCGAAGAAGGCCGCGTCGCCGAGGAGCCCGTATTTCGCAACCTCCGCATAGCCTGCACAGAATTCGCGGGGGGGAAGGGTCTCCAGCGCACCGATATCGGCCAGCACGCGCCGGGGCTGGTGAAAGGCGCCGATGAGGTTCTTGCCCGCCGCGGCGTTCACGCCCGTCTTGCCACCCACGGAGCTGTCGACCTGGGCGAGCAGGCTCGTCGGCACCTGCACCAAGCCGATGCCGCGACGCAGGATCGCGGCGGCGAAGCCTGCGAGGTCGCCGATCACGCCGCCGCCGAGCGCCAGGATGAGGTCGTCCCGCTCCACCTTGAGCGCCAGGAGGGCATCGAGCACCCGGGCGAGCTCGGTCATCGATTTCGAGCCCTCGCCCGGCGGCACGATCACCGCCTCGCTCGCGATGCCAGCCGCCGAGAGCGCTGATCGGAGCGGCCCGAGATGACGTTCCGCGACATTCGCATCGGTGACGATGGCGACGAAGGGACGCGTTAGCATCGGCGCGATCTCCACCCCGGCCGCGGCGATGAGACCCGTCCCGATGCGGATATCGTAGCTCCGATCGCCGAGGTTCACTCGGATCGTCTTCGCCGACACGCCGCTCTCCGCCATTTGCCCGGCCTCAGCCATCCTGCCCCCCTCCCGCCGTTGACGCATCGCCGCCCTCGAGCACACCGGGCTCACGCGCCAGCGCTTCCAGAATACGCGCGACCATCATCTCATGCGTCTGCCGGGCGCGGCTCTCCACCGTGATCGTCGCGGCGGCATAGGTCGGATAGCGCGCCTCGATCAGCCGCGCCAGAACGGCGCGCGGCTCCCCCTGATTGAGGAGCGGGCGATGCGTGCGCCCCGCGGTACGCGAGACGAGGGTATCGAGATCCGCGCGGAGCCAGACGGAGCATGCGCCCCGCGCGATGAGCGCCCGGGTCTCGTCATCCATGAACGCACCCCCTCCGGTCGCCAGCACCTTGGGCTCGCCCGAGAGAAGCCGCGCGATCACCTTGCGCTCGACATCGCGGAAGGCGGGCTCGCCATGGAGGCGGAAGATCTCGGCCACGCTCATCCCGGCGGCCGCCTCGACCTCGGCGTCGCTGTCGCTGAAGGGCGCGCCGAGTGCCGTGGCGAGCCGTGTGCCGACGCTGGTCTTGCCCGCCCCCATGAGCCCGACCAGCACCACGCTCCGCCGCAGCGTGGGCCGGCGCGCCGCCGCCGCTTCGCCGCATTCGCCGAGCCTGTCTGCCGCCATGCCGCACTCCGCGCCAAAATGCCTGCCCGCCGGGCCGCCCGCGATTGCCGGGCCAGGGCTTTCCGTCTAAGCCTGCCGTCCGATGGCCTGCTCCGCCGGGTCGCGAGCGCCCCGGCGGGGAAGGGTTACACCGGGCGCCGGGGCGGCGCCAACCCGCCGGGCCCCCGGAACGAGCTGCCTCGGACAGTCGCGGCTTCGAGGTGGAGCGCGAACGGGCCTCGGGGCGGGACAGGCCGGCACAGAACGGCTGGATAGAGCGCGGGGATCGAGCGGGCGGACGATGGGCAAGCTCCTGAAATATCTCTTCAGATTGGCGCTGCTGGGCGCCCTGGCGCTTGCAGGCTACGCGCTCTTTGCCGAGCTGCCCGCCCCGCGGGAGCCGGTGAGCGTGGTCATTTCCTCACCCGGCAGCGAATGAGGGTCGGGGCGGGCACAGGCGGGGAGACCGCCTCCGCCGACGGCGCAGACGGGGGCGCAGATGGGGGCGCGGGCGACGGCGCGGCGATCGAGGCGTTTCTGGAGGCGGCGATCGCGGAGCGCGGTGCAGCCGCAAACACCGTCGCCGCCTACGCGCGCGACCTTCTCGCTTTCTCGGCCCATTGCCGCGCCGCGGGCCGCAGCCTGGTGGCGGCCACGCGCGCGGATGTGGAGGATCATCTGGCGGCGCTTGCGGCGGAGGGCCTGAGCCCGGCGACGCGGGCGCGGCGTCTCTCGGCCATCCGGCGTTTCTGCCGCTTCGCGCTTGGCGAAGGCTGGCGGGAGGACGATCCGGCGGCGCGGCTCTCGGGACCTGCGAAGCCGCGCGCCGTGCCGCATTATCTCGGGCCGGCGCAAGCGACCGCGATGCTGGCGGAGGCCGCGCGGCGCGCCGCGGCGGCGAAGCCCGGCAGCGCACGGGACGTCACGGCCCTTCGCGACCACACGCTTCTCGAGCTCCTCTACGCCACGGGGCTGCGCGTCACGGAGCTCGTCTCGCTGCCCGCCGAGCCCGCGATACGGGCGCCCGAGAGCCTGATCGTGCGCGGCAAGGGCGGGCGCGAGCGGCGCGTGCCCTTGACCGCCCCGGCCCGCGCCGTCCTTCGCGCCTGGGCCGAGATGCGGCCCTCCCCGGCGGGCCGGCCTTCGCCCTGGCTGTTCCCAGCGCGAGGCGCTGCGGGGCATCTCAGCCGTCTGCGCGCCTGGGAGGTGGTCAAGGATCTGGCAGCCGCCGCCGGGCTCGACCCCGCGACGGTCTCGCCCCACACGCTCCGCCATGCCTTCGCCAGCCACCTCCTCGAAGGCGGCGCGGATCTGCGCATCATCCAGGTGCTTCTCGGCCATGCCGACATCGCGACGACGGAGATCTACACCCATGTGCTCGATGCTCGCATGAAGGCACTGGTGCTGGAGCGTCATCCCCTCGCCACCGGCCGGCCCGGTCCGGATCCCCGATCGGACAGGCAGCCGCGCTAACAGGTCATGCAGGCCCCGTTGCCGGGCCCGACAGGATCGTCCCTATCGGCTCCCGCAGTCGTCCCCCGGCACGACCGGCAAGCACATGGGCGCGGCGGCGAGCACGTGCCCGCGACGCTCGCCGGGACCGCCGGGCGAAACGCGTCCCTTGCCGCCCGCCCCCTGCCCTTCCATAACCCCTGAAAGCGCAACATTCCGGAGACCCGACCCATGGATCCCACCCTCTGGTGGACCGCCGCTGTCATCCTCGTGCTTCTCTGCTGCTCCGCCTTCTTTTCCGGCAGCGAGACCGCCCTCACCGCGGTCGACCGCGCCACGATGCATCATCTGTCGCAGAAGGGCTCGAAGGGCGCGCGCACGGCACTCTCGCTGACCGAGGACAACGAGCGGCTGATCGGCTCGATCCTGCTCGGCAACAACCTCGTCAACGTGCTGGCCACATCGCTGGCGACGACCTTCTTCATCACGCTGCTCGGCGAGGGCGGCGTGGCGACGGCGACGCTCATGATGACGATCCTGGTCACGGTTTTCGCCGAGATCGCGCCGAAGACCTACGCGATCACCAATCCCGACCGCATGAGCGTGCGCATCGCGCCGGCCATCGCGATCCTCGTGCGCCTCTTCGCGCCCATCGTGGGGACCATCAGCTTTTTCGTGCAGTCGGGCTTCCGCTTCCTCGGCCTCAACGTCGACCCGGATGCGCACGCGCTCGCGCCCTATGATCGCCTCCGTGGCGCGATCGCGATGCATGCCTCCGAGGGCAGCGTGGACAAGGACGACCGGGACCGGCTGATCGCCGCCCTCGATCTGCGCGAACGCGAGGTCTCGGAGATCATGCGCCATCGCCGGGACATCGAGAGCATCTCGGCGGATGAGCCGCCCGAGGCCATTGTCGCCTTCTGCCTCGCCTCCGCCCATACCCGCATCCCTCTCTGGCGCAGCGAGCCCGAGAACATCGTCGGCGTGCTCCACGCCAAGGACCTGCTGCGCGCCGTGCAGCGCGAACTCGACGCGGTGAGCTCGGTCGATGACGGCGAGGCGATTAAGGGCGGCTTCGCGGAGGCGCTGAAGGGCCTAGACGTCATGGGTGTCGCGATGAAGCCGTGGTTCGTACCCGACACGCGGCCGCTGGAGGACCAGCTCCGCGCCTTCCTCAAGCGCCGGAGCCATTTCGCGCTGGTGGTCGACGAATACGGCTCGCTCCAGGGGCTCGTCACGCTCGAGGACATTCTCGAGGAGATCGTGGGCGAGATCACCGACGAGCACGACATCGAGGCCGAAAGCTTCCGGCGCGAGGCGGATGGCTCGGTCGTGGTGGAAGGCTCGATGACGATCCGCGACGTGAACCGCGCCTTCGACTGGGAACTGCCCTCGGAGGAGGCGACGACCATCGCGGGACTGTTGATCCACGAGGCGCAGGCGATCCCCACCGAGGGCCAGGTCTTCGCCTTCCACGGCCTGCGCTTCGAGGTCATCGCTCGGGAGCGCCATCAGATCACCCGTCTCCGCCTCACGCCGCTGCAGGAGCGTCCCGCCGCGGCCGAGGTGGCCGAATAGCCCCGGGTCGTCGGACCTCGTCGCCCGGGCATGCGCCCGGACGCCTCGACCCGCCCACCCGAGATCCTTCCGGAAGGAGGCTGCCATGCAGGCGATCCGCTACACCCGTTTCGGTCCGGCGAGGGAGGTGCTGGAGGCGGTCGAGCTACCGACGCCCGACCCAGTGCAAGGCGAGGTGCTGGTCGAGCTCCATGCCTCGGGCGTCAACCCGTCGGACGTGAAGCTCCGCGCGGGCGCGCGACCAGGCGCCACCATGACGCATGACTACGCCGTGCCCCACTCCGACGGGGCGGGCGTGATCGTGGCGGTGGGCGAGGGCGTGGAGAGGGCGCGCGAGCGCGAGCGCGTCTGGATCTGGAACGGCCACTGGCGCCGCCAACACGGCACGGCCGCAAGCCACATCGCCCTGCCGGCGGAACAGGCCGTATCGCTACCCGAGCCCTGCAGCTTTGCCGAGGGCGCCTGTCTCGGCATTCCGGCACTCACGGCGTGGGCTGCCGTGCTGGGCGACGGGCCGGTCGAGGGCAAGCGCGTCATGGTGACGGGGGCGGCCGGCAGCGTCGGCCGCTACGCGGTGCAGATCGCCCGGCTCGCCGGCGCCGAGGTGATCGCTACAGTCTCCGCCGCACGGCGCGGGCATGCGACGAGCCACCGCCATCCGGCCCATCACCTCATCGACTACCGGGCGGACACTGTGGCCGAGCGGGTGATGGCGATCACCGGCGGCGAAGGCGTCGACCGGCTGGTGGAGGTCGAGTTCGGCGGCAATCTCGAGACGACGGCGGCTATCATGGCCGAGGGCGGCAGCATCGCGACCTATGCCTCGGGCGCCGTGCCGCAGCCTGTCCTGCCGTTCTACCCGATGATGTTCCGCAATCTCAGGCTCTGGATGCTGCTCGACTACCTGCTCGAGCCCGCTATGCGTCGGCGGGGCGAGGCCGATCTCGGGCGCTGGCTGGCTGAGGGTGCGCTCGACCATGCCGTAGCCGGCACCTATCCGCTGGCGGCCTGTGCCGATGCGCATGAGGCGGTCGAGGCGGGAGAGAAGAACGGCACGGTCGTGGTGACCATCTGAGGCGGGATCTACTCCGCCTCGGCAACCGCGTCCTCGTCGTCGTCATCGTCGTCCGAGAAGGCGCGCACGGGGGCGGTCACGACGGCGGCGCCAACATCGACGGTCGTCGAGACCACGGTTGCGGTCACATCGACGGCCGTCTCGACGACCGAGTAGGCGACGCAGCCCTGGAGCGGCAGGAGCGCGAGAAGCGCGAGAAGCGCGAGCCTTATCATGGCCGGGGGATCTCGCCCGGCGTCGGCACGCCGTATCCCTTCTGCACGGCCGGCCGGTCCGCGATGCGGAGATACCAGTCGCGCACATTGGGAAACTCGGCGAGGTCGATCTGCTGCCATTCGAAGCGGCTGATCCAGGGCCAGGCCGCCATGTCGGCGATCGAATATCCGTTTGCGACGAAGTCCCGCCCCTCGAGCCGACGGTCGAGCACGCCGTAGAGCCGCTTCGTCTCCCTGCCGTAGCGCTCCTCGGCATAGGCCGCCTTGCCCGGGTTGAAATGGAGGAAATGATGGGCCTGACCCGCCATCGGTCCGAGGCCGCCCATCTGCCACATCAGCCATTCGAGCACTGGCCAGCGCGCATCGCCCTCGCCACCGAATTTCCCCGCTTTCGCAGCGAGATAAAGCATGATCGCACCGGACTCCATAATCGAGAGCCCGGTGTCGCGGTCGCGGATTGCGGGGATCTTGTTGTTGGGGCTGATGGCGAGGAAGTCGGGCGCGAACTGCTCGTCCTTCATGATGTCGACGGGGTGCACCTCATAGGGCAGGCCAAGCTCCTCGAGCAGGATCGAGACCTTACGCCCGTTCGGCGTGCCCCAGGTGTAGAGATCGATCATGCCATCCTCCCGCATCTGCCGCACGGGGAAGGGTAGCGGCTCGCCCGGACGTTGCCCACGCAGGATGCGCAACGCAGCACGCGCCGGTGGCAGAGTGAGTCGAAAGCGCAACCCGCTCCTGCGCCCATCGCGCCTTTCTCAAACGTGCTGGCCGCCGTTGATCTCGATCTCGACGCCCGTGACGTAGGAGCTTTCGGGGGTGCAGAGATAGTAGATCGTGCGCGCCACCTCCTCCGGTTGGCCGAGGCGGCGCAGCGGCAGGCTCTCGACCAGCTTGTCGGTGCCGGGGCTGAGGATCGCGGTCTCGATCTCACCGGGCGCGATGGCGTTCACGCGGATGCCGTGGGGGCCATAGTCATGCGCCATCTCGCGCGTCAGCGCGGCGAGCGCTGCCTTGGAGGTGGCATAGGCGGCACCGGCGAAGGGATGCACACGGGCGCCGGCGATGGAGGTGACGTTGACGATGGCGCCCTTCGCGGCCTTCAGCTCCTCGAAGAGGCCGCGGGCGAGCACGACGCTCGAGAAGAAGTTGACGTGGAAGACGCGGCCCCAGACCCGCAGATCGGTGTCGATGGTGTTTAGGCGCGCGCCCTCCGGCCCCTTGGGCGAGACACCGGCATTGTTTACGAGGGCGTGGAGCTTGCCACCGCCGAGCCTGCGCCGGATCTCTTCGACCGCCTCGATGCTCGAATGCGGGTCGGAGAGGTCGACCTGGATATGGTCGTCTTCCCCCGCCTCCCAGGGACAATCCTCCGGAAAGGGCTGGCGCGAGCAGGAAATGACCCGCCAGCCGGCGGAGGAGAAGCGCTTGACGGTCGCATGCCCGATGCCGCGGCTCGCCCCGGTGAGGAGGAGCGTGCGTCGCTCCTTTGGCTCGGTTTCCTTCTCGGTCATGGCGCGCTTCCTGCCTGGCTTGCGCGCCCCGGGGGCGCGCGGGTTCAGCATGATCACATCCGGCCCATCGCCGCCATGGGTGAATGCGCGGCCGACGGAAGACAGCGCAGGCACCGCCGAAGGGATCAGCGCCGTCGGCGGTCGCCCGAGGCCGCAGCACGATGTGGCATGGGCGTCCACGGCCGGCCGGAGGATGCCAGTGGGCGCCGGTGGGCGGATGCCGGACCGGCGACGGGTCCGAGCTCAGGGGTTCAGGCGCGCCACCTGCCATTTCTCGGCGTCGGGCGCGTCTCGTGTCCAGCGGAAGCGGTCGTGCAGGCGGAACTGTCCGTCGGCCCAGAATTCCATCTGCACGGGCCGGATGCGGAAGCCGCCCCAATGGGGGGGGCGCGGCGGATTGATCGGATAGCGCGCGGCGATGGTCGCCACCTCGCGCATGAGCCGCCCCCGGCTCTCGAGCGGGCGGGACTGGGCACTGGCCCACGCGCCGATGCGGCTCTGATAGGCGCGGCTGGCATAGTATTCGTCGGCCTGCGCGCCATCGACCCGCTCGACCGGGCCGCGCAGGCGCAGCTGGCGGCGGAGCGACTTCCAGTGAAAGACGAGCGCGGCCTGCGGATTCTCGGAGAGCTGCATGCCCTTCGCGCCCTCGTAGTTCGTGTAGAAGACGAACCCGCCTTGCGCCTCATCCGCCTCGATCTCCTTTAAAAGCACCATGCGCACATCCGGCAGCAAGGCGCTGTCCGCCGTTGCGAGCGCCACGGCGTTGGCATCCTCCGGCTCGCTCTCGAAAGCCGCGTCGAGCCAGGTCTGCGCGAGCGCGAAGGGACCGTCAGGGGCTGCGAAGATGCCTTCGAGACGTCCTCCTGTCAGAAGCTCCATGGCGTTGTCCTCCCTTTTGCGTGTCCGCCCGCGGGGGATAGCGCGAGCGGACGCGGCGCGGAAGGGCGGGAGCGCCGGGTACTGTGCCGCGGGCCAAGCGGCTGTGGCGCTGCGGCGGGGGTCCGGCTTGATGGTTTCCCCATTCTTACGTAAGCGGGTTGCCACTTTTCGCGGCATCGCGTTTTGCGCCGCGGCGGACCGGACGGGAGGATGAGCGGATGACAGCGGGTCTGATGGCGGGCAAGCGCGGCCTCATCCTCGGCGTTGCGAACGATCGCTCGATCGCCTGGGCCATCGCCAGGCAGTGCGCAAAACAGGGCGCCACGCTCGGCTTCACCTATCAGGGCGAGGCGCTGGAGCGGCGCGTGCGTCCGCTGGCCGAGAGCGTCGGCAGCGATGTCGTCATGCCGTGCGACGTCACGGACGCAGCCTCGATGGATGCGGTCTTCGCGGCGGTGCGGGAGAAGTGGGGACGGCTCGACTTCATGCTCCACGCGATCGCCTATGCGGACAAGGAGGAGCTGAAGGGGCGGTATCTCGAGACCTCGGAGGCGAATTTCACCCGCTCGATGCAGATCAGCTGCTACAGCTTCACGGCGCTGGCCCAGCGCGCGGAGCCGCTGATGACCGAGGGCGGGAGCCTGGTCACGCTGACCTATTACGGTGCCGAGCGCGTCATGCCCCACTACAACGTGATGGGCGTGGCGAAGGCAGCGCTGGAGGCGTCGGTGCGGTATCTCGCCGCCGATCTCGGCCGGCAGGATATCCGGGTGAACGCGCTGTCGGCGGGTCCGATCAAGACGCTGGCGGCAAGCGGGATCGGCGACTTCCGCTATATCCTCAAATGGAACGAGCTCAATGCGCCCTTGCGCCGAAATGTGAGTCAGGACGATGTCGGCAAGGCGGGGTTCTACTTGCTGTCCGACCTCTCCTCCGGCGTCACGGGCGAGTGCCATCACGTGGATTGCGGCTATCACATCGTCGGCATGAAGGCCGAGGACGCACCGGACATCGCGCTCCAGAAGGACTGAGCGCGCACGCCAGCGCCTGCCGGCGGGGGCGAAGCCGGCGGTCGCGCTACTGCAACCGCGAAGGCGGGGAGACCGGATACACAGGCGGCGTCCGCTGGCATAGGCTGTCCAAGGTCCTTGCCCCCACGCCTGCGGTGTCCCGATGGTCCTACTCAAGCAGATCCTCAGCATCCTCGTGGGTCAGGGTCTTACGATCGCGGCACTCGCCCTCGCGCTCTTCTTCGCTTTCGGCGGCTACCCCTGGGCCATCGGCCTCTACGTGCTCGGCTTCGCGATCATCGCCCTCAAGGGCGCGCTCTCGGCCTTCTCGCGCCCACACCTGCGCCTCGGCGAGGCGATCAGTGCCGACACCGTAGGCTGGCTGCTCGCTCGCCGGCAGGGGGCGATGGCGCAGGGCCGCGGGCTGCTCCATGTCGTCGGCCTCGCCGGCGCCTGGCCTTCCGCCATCCTGCTCGCCATCTACGTTCTCGTCGCAGCTGCCTCCCGCTACCGGATCCGGAAGGAAATCCATCTCGACATCGTCCGGGAGCTCCAGCCCACGCATCTCTTCGCCGCCATCGTCTACGGCTTTCAGTGCTGGCTCTATTTCCGCTATTTCGCCGGCGGCGTGCCGGACTTCCACCTCGATCTCTACGTGATCACGCATGTGATTGGCTTCGTCAGCTTCCTGCTGATGATGGCGACGAACAAGGCGCTCATGAAGAACTTCTCGATGAGCGAGCTGCCGCCCTTCACCTACTATCTCGCCACCGCTCTGGCCTTTCTGGTCGCCAGCATCGCCACCGAACTCATGCTGATGGACTGGAGCCAAACTCCCGGCAAGGAGGGCATCTACGCCAGCTTTCAGCGGCTCTACAGCGCCGTTCCGGATCTCGACATCGCCAAGGCCGTCGAGGCCGCCGACAGCTTTCCTGCGCTCGCAGGCAGCGTCATCGACATCTTCCGCGCGCTCACGGCAATTGAGTGGTTTCGGCTCGCCGTCTCGTTATTCGTCATGTCGACCGTGCTCCGCGCCGTCTTCGGCGCCGCCAGCTACAAGCGCGACGACGAAGACCTGCTCTGCCTCGCCTTCGCGCTCGGCGCGGTCGGGCATTCGAGAAAGGCGGCAGCGCTCGCGCTGGCCATCGATGCCCGGGCGCGGCGCTTCCAGGCGCAGGCGGCCCTCGCCCTGATGGCCGGCGACTTGGCGGGCTTCGACCGGTACTCCCGTCGCCATATTGCGTTCGATTTCATGGACCTGCCCGAGCGCGACATGGCGTGCCTGCAGACCGCTTCTGCCCTCGGCGTCGCGCTTTACGCCCGGCTCGACGACAACAGCGCCCGATGGCTGATCGACCTGGCGCACGCGAAGACCGGCAAACTGTGGGTCACGCGCAGCGTCTGCGGCGGGCTGACCTTCAACGCCGCGATCGGCCGCGATCAGGCGCGGCGCCTCGGCGACGACCCGCCGGTCGTCGCGGTCCGTCGCTTCGACGAGATGGTGATGACAATCGGCACCAAGCCGCTCGCGGACTGGCTCGCCGAGTTCGACGCGGCCGTGCCCGAGGCCGAGCGCTGCGAGCTCGCCGTCGCCGCCCTCGGCATGCTTGCCGCCGGCGTCGCAGGGCGCAGCCTCGCCGGGCACGACCGGCACGCGGCCTACGACGCGCTCCTCACCCGCGCCGAGGCGGCGCTGCCGGAGGCCGATGACGGGATCGGCGCGCGCACGCTGCGCGGCCAGTTCTGCCCACTCTTCGCCGCCATCGCCCGCAACGAACCGACCATGCGCGAGCGGGCCGAGGCGATCGCCGCCACGATTCGCGGCGCGCTCCCGGATTCGGTGAAGCGCGAGTTCCACGTGCCCGACTACGACCTCATCGTCTGAGTCGCCAGCCGCTCGTCCGTGGAACAGAGAAGGGGCGCGCCGGTACTGCCGGCGAGCCCCCCTTCTTCGCTCGGTCCCAATGGAGCCGGGATCAGACCCTCGTGCCGAAGGGCAGGTCGCGCAGCCGCTTGCCCGTGGCGTTGAAGATCGCGTTGGCGATGGCCGG
>JBCCDG010000111.1:0-13769 GCA_039030915.1 Pseudomonadota bacterium
CTCGGCCTCCTGGCCGAAGTTCTTGATCTGCTCCTTGAGGATCGAGGAGATTTCGGATGCCTGGATGCCCATCAGCCGGCCTCTTTCATAGTGGTGTGGAGGGAAGCGAGCTGCGAGCGGATCGACGTGTCGATCATCTTCGAGCCCACCTTCACGATAAGTCCGCCGATGAGGCTTTCATCGACGCGAATGTCCAGTTTGACGTCCTGCCCGGTGACGTCCTTCAGCGTGGCGGCCAGGTGGTCGCGCTGCGCATCCGAAAGCGCGCGCGCCGCCGTCACCTCGGCCGTGATCTCGCCGCGATGCTCCGCCAGCTGCTGACGGAAGATCTTGAGCGCGCTCTCGAGCACGAAGAGCCGGCGCTTGGATGCCATCAGCGCAACGAGGTTCGAGACCAGCGGGCCGAGGCCGAGCGCGCTGTTGACGCTCGCCATCGCGCGGGCCTGCTCCTCACGCCCGTAGATCGGGCTCGAGACCACGGTGCGCAGATCCTCGCTTTCGACGAAGGCCGCTGAGAGGGTCTCTACGTCCTTCTCGACGGCCTCCAGCGCGTTCTCGTCACGCGCGAGATCGAAGAGCGCGGTGGCGTAACGGTCTGCGACGCCATCGGTGAAGGTGATATCGGCCACGCCCAGCCTTTCCTTTTGGCCAGCCGCAGGGGCGCTCCAGGACGGGCGCGCGGCCAGCGATGCGTCGGGTTGGGAATACCCCGTTGCGGAATGATGCGGTCAGCTAGCATGTGCTTCCGGGCCTTGCAACCGCCCTGAGCGGCTACAAAAGGCCGCCGAAGCTCGCCCCCTGGAAAGCCTTCCGCTGGCCGGGCTCAGCTCATGCTTCCGGCGGTCAGCCGCGTCTCACGGCGCATTGGAAGCATCCGTTGGAGGCGGAGCGGACATGGACGAAGGTGACGTCCGGCTGCGCGAGGATCGCGGCCGCCCGTGCCTCGACCTCGCGGGCCGCCACGACGCCACCCGTGCCGTAGACGATGCGCTCATCCGTGCCGTAGCCGCGCATCATGTAGGCCGGGCTCGTCATCAGCACCGCCGGCAGCCCGCCTCCTGCATGCGGGCCGCAAGGGTCGGCGCAAAGAAAGACGGGCCCCGTCTCGGCGTAGGGCTGCGCCGTGGCGAAGGGACGCCAGGCGAGGATGAGCATCTCCGCGCCTTCAGGGATCTCCGTGAGGCAATGACGGCACGGATTGCCCTGCCCGTCGGAAACCGCGCGCTCGGGCACCATCCCGTTGGCATCCGGCCCACCGGCCTGCAACGCGCGGACGGCCCCGGTCGGGATCGGCTCGAAGCGAATGGTGGTCATGCGGCTCTCCGTCGTTGGCGCTTCCCGCGGGATAGGCGTGCGCTGCGATCGGCGCGACCCGGATCCTGCGGTGGCGTCGGTCAGAGAAAGCTCTGCGGGTCGATATCGACCGTCACGCGCACGGCGGAAGGGACCTTGACGCTCGCCAGCCAGGTGCGGAGGGCGTCCTGCAGCGGCGCCCCCTTCGGCGCCTTGGCGAGCAGGCGGAAGCGGTGGCGGCCGCGGATGCGGGCGAAAGGGGCGGGGGCCGGACCGAAGAGCTCCACGCCCGCCTGGGCGAGAAGCCCGGCGGAGCGGCCGAGGGCCCGGGCGATCTCGGAAGCTTTCGCCTCGTCCTCCGCCGAGACGACCACCCCCGCGAGGCGGCCATAGGGCGGCATGCCTGCCGCATAGCGCTCCTCCGCGAGGCCCCGCCAGAACCCCTCCGCATCGCCCGAGAGCATGGCGCGGAACACCGGATGGCCCGGGTTCGCCGTCTGGATCATCGCCGCGCCCGGGCGGTCCGCCCGCCCCGCACGGCCCGAGACCTGGCGCAGAAGCTGGAACGTCCGCTCCGCCGCGCGCAGGTCGCCACCGCCGAGCCCCATATCCGCATCGACCACGCCTACGAGCGTGAGATTGGGGAAGTTGTGACCTTTGGCGACCATCTGCGTGCCGATTACGATATCCGCCTCGCCCGCGGCGATCCCCGCGAGCCGCGCCTTGAGATCCGCGGGCCCGAGCGTGAGGTCGGAGCTCAGCACCTCGATGCGCGCGCTGGGGAAAAGCTCCGCAGCCTCCTCGCCCAGCCGCTCCACGCCGGGCCCGCACGCAGCCAGACCCTCCGCCGCGCCGCAGTTCGGACAGGCGGGGGGCACGCGTTCCTCATGGCCGCATTGATGGCACATCAGGATGTCGCGGAAGCGATGGATGGTGAGCCAGGCATCGCAATGGGGACAGCCGAAATAGGCGCCGCAACGGCGGCAGAGCATCAGCGGCGCATAGCCTCGGCGGTTGAGAAAGAACATGACCTGCTCGCCGCGACGCAGCCTCTCCCGCGCCGCACGCACCAGCGGTTCGGAGAGCCAGCGCTCGCGGCCCGGATTGTGCTCGCGCAGATCGATCAGGCGCAGATCCGGCAACACCGCCGCGCCGAAGCGCTCGGGCAGGTCCAGCCGGCGGTACTTGCCGGCCTCCGCATTCGCCCAGGTCTCGAGCGAGGGCGTAGCGGAGGCCAGCAGGATCGCGGCGTCCTCGATGGAGGCACGGAGGACGGCCATGTCCCGTGCGTTGTAATGCACGAGCTCCTCCTGCTTGAAGGACGCCTCATGCTCCTCGTCCACCACGATCAGGCCGAGATCCGCGAAGGGCAGGAACAGCGCCGAGCGCGCACCCACGACCAGCGGCGCCCGCCCCTCGGCCACCCCGCGCCAGACGCGCCGCCGCTCGGGCGGGGGAACGCCATGGTGCCACTCGGCCGGCCGCGCGCCGAAGCGGGCCTCCACGCGGGCGAGGAACTGCGGCGTCAGCGCGACCTCCGGCAGAAGCACCAGCGCCTGGCGCCCGGCGGCGACGCATTCGGCCACTGCTTCGAGATAGACCTCCGTCTTGCCCGAACCCGTGACGCCGTAGAGGAGCGTGGC
Source organism: Pseudomonadota bacterium (assembly GCA_039030915.1). Lineage (GTDB taxonomy): Bacteria > Pseudomonadota > Alphaproteobacteria > Rhodobacterales > Rhodobacteraceae > Thermohalobaculum. The sequence goes on from JBCCDG010000111.1 coordinate 2,937, forward strand.
CGAGAACGCCTCCGCCCTGACGGCTGCGCGCAGCGCCCCTGCGGCCTCGGCCTGCGCGTCCGAGAGATGCGCGCCGGGCGCCTGACCGAAGAGCGCGGCGAAGGGTGCTTCCGCCGACTCGTGCCGTTCCGCCAGCGCCCCCGCCCTCAGAAGTCCGGTGACGACGGCGGGCGTCACCTCCGCCGCCCGCGCAAGATCGCTTGCCGCGATGCCGCCCGGCTCAGCCCGCGCGGCGGCCAGCACTCGCTCCCGCGCCGGCGTCAGCCGCCCGGGCACGCCCTCGCCCGGTATCAGCAGCCGGCGGGTTCGCGGCGCCTGGCCGAGATCGGGCACCCGCGTCGCCAGCCGCAGCATCATGCCGATGGGGGTGAGCGTGTAGGCCGCCGCCCGCTCGATGAATGCGCGCATCCGCGGGGTCATCGGCGCGACGTCGAGCCGCGCGCCGACGGGCTTCAGCCTCTCGAGGGGCAGCCGTCCGTCACCCGGCCCCCAGACGACGCCCGCGCTCGACCGTCCCGCGATGCTCACGCGCACGAAATCGCCGGGCTCGAGCGCCATCCCCTCAGGCACCGCATAGTCGAGCGGCGTGTCGAAGGGCATCGGCACCACGACGCCGACGCGCGCCCCGGCCGCCGCCTCGAAGAGCCTGCCCTGGCCCTCGCCTGGCCCTCCGCCCTGAGTCCCATCGGCAACGCCGCTCACGGTGCACCCCCGGAAGCACCGGGCCGAGGCACACGCGCCATTGGCCGCCCGCCGCCCGCTCGGCTAGGCTCCACCTTCCGAACCAGAACCGCCGGAGCTCGCGAGCGCATGAAGTTCTTCGTCGACACCGCCGACATCGCGGAGATCCGCGAGCTGGCCGCCACCGGCATGGTGGACGGCGTGACCACCAATCCCTCGCTCATCGCCAAGGCGGGGCGGGACATCATGGAGGTCACGAAGGAGATCTGCGATCTCGTGCCCGGCCCCGTCTCGGCCGAGGTCACGGCGACGGAAGCGGATGCGATGGTGGCAGAGGGCCGCCATCTCGCCGCCATCGCCCCCAACATCGCCGTCAAGGTGCCGCTGACCTGGGATGGCCTCCGCGCCTGCAAGGTGCTCTCGGACGAAGGGCGCATGGTCAATGTCACGCTCTGCTTCACGGCCAACCAGGCGCTCCTCGCAGCCAAGGCGGGGGCGAGCTTCATCTCCCCCTTCATCGGCCGGCTCGACGATATCGGGCTCGACGGGATGCAGCTCATCGCCGAGATCCGCGAGATCTACGACAACTATCCACACTTCAAGACCGAGATCCTCGCAGCCTCGATCCGCAGCGTGAACCACGTGGCCGAGGCCGCCAGGATCGGCGCCGACGTCGCCACCCTTCCGCCCGGCGTGCTGAAGAAGCTCGCCGATCATCCGCTGACGGACAAGGGGCTCGACGCTTTCCTGTCGGATTGGGCCAAGACCGGCCAGACAATCCTTAAGTGATGCGGGACAAAACGGGGGACGCGCGATGAAGGACGGCGAGATGACGGGCGAGGGCCAGGGCGAACGCCCTGGGGGGCCAGAAGCGGGCACGAAGATCGCCAAGGACGCACTGGCGCCCGCCGCAGGAGTGCTCGCGGACGAGGAGCGCGACCTTGTCCGCAGCCTCGTCATGGCGGATCCGGAGCTTGTGCTGGGCGATGACCGGGTCATGCGCGCGCTCATCGGGGCGACGCTGCCCGGAGCCGCGCCAGGCGCCACGCCCGTGCCGAGCCGCAAGGTCGTCGATCTCAGGGACAAGCTTGTCGAGCGGCTCGAGGCACGGCTCTCCCGGCTGGTCCATACCAACCGTTCCGTCATCGCCGCGGCCTATGAGAACGTGGCCTCCACGGGCGCGCTCCATGCGGCCGTGATGGACCTCATGGCCGCCGACGATCTTCCCGCCTTCGCCGCCGCGCTCTCGGACGCCCTGCCCGCGCGGGTAAGCATCGAGGCGGCGCGCCTTTGCATCGAGGGCGACGTGACAGCGGTGACGCCGGCCACCGGCCTCGGACCCGCAGGCGTCACGCTCCTCTTTCTGCCGCGCGGCACGGTCGAGCACTACCTGGGGATCGAGGGGCGTCCTTCCGAGGCGGGCATCGTTCTGCGCGAGGCCCCTGCCGAAGCGGAGGCGCTCTTCCCGCGCGAGCACATCGCCTCCGAGGCGCTCCTGCCCCTGAAGCTCGGCGCGGAGACGGGTCTCCTCGCCCTGGGTTCCGCCGATCCGGAGCGGTTCTCACCGGATCAGGGGACGGAACTTCTGCGCTTTCTAGCCACCGTCGTCTCGCGCATCGCAACGAGCCATCTCGCGGCATTCGAGGCGGCGGCGCCGTGAGCGACGGGGGCGGCACGACCGGGCGGGCAGAGACGGTCACGCGCGACCCCGCCCTGCCGGACGCCATCGCCGCCCTTCTCGGCCGCTGGCTCGAGCATCTGGGGGCCACGCGTGGGCGGGGCGAGTTGACGCTCGATGCCTATGGCTCGGCACTGCGCCGCTTTCTGCTCTTCATAGCGGGACATACCGGCGAGCCCCCGACGCCCGCAGGCCTCGTCGCGCTTACGGCGACCGATTTCCGCGCCTGGATGGCGGCCGAGCGGCGCCGCGGGCTCTCGGCCCGCGCGCTTGGGCGCGATCTCTCGGCCGTGCGCGGCTTTTTCGGCTGGCTCGAGGACGCGCACGGCCTCCAGTGCCCCGCCCTCCTCACGATCGCGACGCCGAAGCATGCCCGCTCCGCCCCCCGCCCCGTCAGCGTCGCCGAGGGCCACGCGGTCCTCGATTTCGTGTCGACCGGCGCGCGGTCGCCGTGGGAGACGGCGCGGGACACCGCGGTGCTGACGCTGCTGTGGGCAGCCGGGCTCCGCATTTCCGAAGCGCTCGGCCTTCGCGCTGCGCAGGCACCGCTCGGGGAGACGGTGGAGGTCACGGGCAAAGGCGCTCGGCGACGGCAGGTGCCGGTCCTGCCCGTTGCATCAGACGCGGTCGAGACTTACCGGCGCCTCTGCCCGCATCCTCTTGAACCCGGTGGGCCCCTCTTCCGCGCGACCCGCGGCGGGCCGCTACGGCGCGAGACGGTGGCGGCGGCCATGGCGGAGGCGCGCGATGCGCTCGGCCTTGCGAAGACGGCGACGCCTCATGCGCTGCGTCACGCCTTCGCTACCCAGCTCCTTGCCGCTGGCGGAGATCTGCGTACGATCCAGAAGCTCCTCGGTCACCGCGCGCTCAGCACCACGCAGGTCTACGCAGGGGTCGACGAGGCGAGCCTCGCCGCCGCGGTCGCCGCCGCGCATCCCCGGGCCGGCTGACGGGCGCCGTCAGTCTCCCAGCCGCTCGCGCAGGATCTTCATCTTCTTGCCGAGGAAATCCGCCGTCGCTTCGTCCGACAGTGTCCCGTCCTCGGCGAACTTGCTGCTGGCCTGGCCTACGAAGACCTCCGGATTGACGAGGAGATCGACGTTGAAGGGCATGAGCATGAGATAGAGCGCGGATTGGGATCGCTGTCCTCCGGCCGCTCCGGCCGTGGCCGAGAGCACCACGGTCGGCTTGCCCGCCGTCGGCATCGGATTGAAACGGCTCAGCCAGTCGAGCGCGTTCTTGAGCACGCCGGGCGGGTTCTTGTTGTATTCGGGCGTCGAGATGATCAGCGCATCCGCCGCCTGGACCTGATCCTTGAGCGCGATCACCGAGGCCGGCATGCCCGCCGCCTCGACGTCTTCGTTGAAGAGCGGCAGGTTGAGATCGCCGACCGATGCCTCGCAGGCGCCGAAATGCCGGAACGCCTCGTGCACCAGCTTGGTGTTGAAGCTCTCACGGCGGAGCGAGCCTGAGATACCGAGCAGCTTGATCATGAACGAACCCTCCGAGGCGTGATGGCGCTGGAGGCACTATTGCCGGCTGCACGGCTCCGGGCACGACGCTCCTTGCAACCGTTTCAATCGCGAGCAGTGAGACGGTCGCAGCGCCTAGTGCAACCGCTTCTGGCGCCGGCGGAGGGCGGCAAGGGCGGCGGCCCCGCCCAGAAGAAGGCCGGCGCCGCCCGGTAGCGGTACCTGGTTCACGCTGATCTCGTAGCTCTCGAAGAACTGGCCAGCGTCGCCTGAGCTCACCCGGATGCCGAGGCGCCCAGAGACGGCCACCAGCGCAGTGAAACTGCCGACGGCATCGGGCGACGACGATACGAAGTCGAGCGAAAAACCTTCGGAACGATCGACGAATGTCGTCGGGCCGACGGTCGGAACGTCGAAAAGGTCGAACTGAAGCGATGCGTCAAACGGCGCAATGCTGCTGTTGCGCCCAAAAACCGTGATGTTCGCGGGCAAGTTGGGATTGAGCCCGCTGAAGAAAACGAAATCCTCATCCGACGAAAAGAGGCTTCCACTAAAAACGTTCATGCCCGGCAGTGCGACTTCCTGTGCCGTCGCCGCCGTGTCGTTGGCGTTGTTGTCGAGAACGATAGCGCCCGCCGGCGTGGCGTTGGCGCCAAGCGCGACGGCCAGGCCAGTGCTGGCCAGCAAGCCGGAAAGACGGGTCACGGTATTCTCCCCCAATGCACGCATTGACGTTTGGGCATTCCCTGACCGAAAGCAAGCGGGATTCAATCTTCAAGAGCGACGAAACAGTCCTCGTACTTGCCGGAAGAGGCGCGGGGAATGCTGTCGCGATAGCGTATGTCGATTGTCCAGGGGCCGTTGAGACGGCTCATCAGACGGTCGCGGATCATGTCCTCCTCCTCGCGCGTAAGCGGGCGGGCGACGACCAGATGGGACTCGAGGCGGGCGGGCGTCTCCCGTCCGTCCACGACCGACGCGACCGAGCGCTGGATGAACTGATGCTGCAGGAGCGGCAGGCGCCCGATGAGCCCGCTCGTGGCGAAGGAGGGCCAGAAGCGCGCGCCACCCGGCCCGATCAGCATGTTGCGCACGCGGCCCTTGATGCGGCTCACGACCGGCAAGCCGCGGCCGCAGGTGCAGCTGGGCGGACCCTGCACCGCGATATCGCCGATTTCGTAGCGGATAAGGGGTTGGGCATAGTTGTGAAGGCCGGTGAGCAGCACGCGCCCCGCCTCCCCCGGCGCCACCGGCTCGCCCGCGTCGTCGACGATCTCCATCACGATCCGTTCGGCCTGGACGTGGTAGTGCTCCGTGCCCTCGGGCGCATCCGGACACTGCAGCGCGATCGGCCCCGCCTCGCGCGCGCTGTAGGCATCGACCAACTCCGCCCCGAGGACCTCGCGCGTGATGGCCCGGTCGTCGTCGCCCAGCGCTTCGGAGATCGTGATCACCCGGTCCAGCGCAGGCCGGGGTCCCTCGGGCGCCGACCCGAAGGCGCGCAGGATGGAGGGGTAGGCCAGCAGGTAGCGCGCACCGGTCCGGGCGAGCCATTCGAGCTGCCGGTCCGTAGTCACATGCACGTCGAGGCTCACGCGCGGCCCCGTCGGAAACGGATACGAAGCCTCGTCGCCCCAGCGCGCCACCCGGTCGCCGTCGGGCCACTGTGCTTCGCCATCGGCATGCTTGCGGATGACCGCAAGTGTCGCCTCAAGGTCGATGTCGTGCCAGAGCATGGCGCGCAGCGAGAAAGCCTTGGCGATCAGCGCGTCATGTACCGTGCCGAGAACCGCGAGCGGCGTGCCCGTGGATCCCGACGACGCGGCATGCACGATCTCGCCATGCTCGGGCGGCGGCGCCGTGCTTGCCCAGGCGACCGGGTCGAGCTGCATCTCGCGGCGCGACTGCGGCGCCAGCGCTCGCCACGCCTCAGTCGAAAGCGGTGCGCCCGGTCGGTAGCCGACCGCGTCGAGCCGCGCGCGCTGCGCCGGAACGGTCCGCCAGGCATGCTCGAGCAGCGGTGCGATCGCGCGTGCCTGCATCGCCGCGATCTCGGCCGGCGCAAGCCACTGGGTCTCGGCTAGCCGCTGCTGGAATGCGATCGCCCGACCCGCGAGCGTTTCGGCGCCGGCCATCGTCAGGGCTCGCTCAGGCGTGGATGGCGCCCAAGCCGCAGGCCAGCGCCGCCTCCCGCACCGCCTCCGAATAGGTCGGGTGGGCATGGCAGGTCATCGCCAGGTCCTCGGCCGCTGCACCGAACTCCATGGCCATGCAGATCTCGTGGATAAGATCGCCCGCACCCGGCCCTATGATATGCGCGCCGAGGATGCGGTCGGTCTCCTTGTCCGCCAGGATCTTAACGAAGCCGTCCGCCACGAGGTTCGCCTTGGCCCGGCCGTTGGCGAGGAAGGGGAACTTGCCGGTCTTGTAGGCTCGCCCCTCCTCCTTCAGCTGCTCCTCGGTCTTGCCCACGCTCGCCACCTCGGGCGCCGTGTAGATGACGCCCGGGATGACGCCGTAATTCACATGGCCATGCTTGCCGGCGATGGTGTCGGCCACCGCCATGCCCTCGTCCTCCGCCTTGTGCGCGAGCATCGGCCCGGCGATGACGTCCCCGACGGCCCAGATGCCCTTCACGTTCGTCGCCCAGTGATGGTCCGTCTTCACCTGGCCGCGATCCGTCATCTCCACGCCCGCCCGGTCGAGCCCCAGACCCGCCGTGTAGGGCCGCCGCCCGGTGGCCAGCAACACGACATCCGCCTCGACCTCATGCTCGGCATCGTCCTTGCGGGTCTTGTAATGCACCGTCAGCGCGTTGCCCTTGTCCACCCCCTGCACGGCGGCACCGAGGATGAAGTTGATCCCCTGCTTCGTCAGGATCTTCTTGAACTGCTTCTGTACCTCGGCGTCGTTGCCCGGGATGATGTGGTCGAGGAACTCCACCACCGTCACCTCGCTGCCGAGCCGGCGCCAGACCGAGCCGAGCTCGAGCCCGATGACGCCGCCGCCGATTACGACCAGGCGCTTGGGCACGCTCTCGAGCTCGAGCGCGCCGGTCGAGGTGACGATGCGCTTTTCGTCGACCTCGACGCCCTTGAGCGAAGCAGGCTCGGAGCCGGTCGCTATGACGATGTTTTTCGTCTCCAGAACCCGGTCGCCGACCTTCACCTGCCCAGGCGAGACGATCTCGCCCCAGCCCTTCACGTATTCGACCTTGTTCTTCTTGAAGAGGAACTCGATGCCTTGGGTGTTCGCGTCGATGGCGCCCTGCTTGTACTTGAGCATCTGAGGCACATCGACGTCGATCTGCTTGGCCTTGATGCCCATGGTGGCGAAGTTCCCCTCCGCCTCATGAACGAGCTCGGAGGCATGGAGCAGCGCCTTGGACGGGATGCAGCCGACATTGAGGCAGGTGCCGCCGAGCGTGCCGCGCCCTTCGACGCAGGCCACCTTGAGCCCGCGCTGCGCGGCCCGGATGGCGCAGACATAGCCTCCGGGCCCGCCCCCGATCACCACTACGTCATAGTCAGCCATCGCATCGCTCCTTTGCCGTGCCGGACCTGAATGCCTCCTTGCATCGTCCATGCGCAGCCGGGATGCAAACCCGCTATGGGGCGCTCGTTGTCACAGAGCGGCGAGCGAGACGGCCGGGCAACGTAAAGAGGAAGTAGACGGCGACGACGCTGAGAACCGCTTCGAGCGCGAAGACGAGGCCGACGAGCCCGCCGAAGCGTAACGCCTCGAGGAAGGTGACGGCGACGAGCGGCACATAGGAGCAGGCGGCAAGGAACGGCCTGTCGCGCCGCACCGCCTCGAGGACGAGAATGACCCAGGCCGTCTGAACGACGAGGAAGAGCGCGATCCCAGCAGGCAACCCGAAGCCGCCGAAGGGCGCGACCGCCGCGAGCATCAGGAAGCAGGCCGCCTGGACGACGAGCACCACCTCGACGATGCAACGGTCGATCCGCTGGCATTTGGGCGCGGCGTAGGCGGCGAGCAGGCGTAGGCCGCGACCGGCTAGCCGGACGGCACCGCTCAGCACCTCGACGGGACGCGGCACGGTGATGCCGAGGCGTTCGTTGAGAAGCATGGCAAGCGCGTCGAAGGCGCGGCTCATGCCGGCGAAGCGATAGGTGGTGTGCACGGGGTTCTCCCTCTCGACCGTTGACGCCAGGGCCTGACGCCCCCGACGTTCGACGCTCGACGCCGCGCTTTCATCCCGGCGGCAGCCCACCGACCCACGACCCGACGAGCCCCGCGCCGAGCATGATGAGCGTGCCGAGGAGCCCGACCGCCCAGACCGCGGAGCGGATCCATTGCAGCCCCATCCAGTAGCAGGGCACGTAGGCGATGCGCGCGGCGAGGTAGATGCCCGCGCCCCAGGCGGTGAGCGGCGAGGTCACGCCGCCCGCGACCACGACCACGGTGGCGGCGGTATGGAGCACCAACCCCTCGATATGGTTGAGAAAGGCCCGCTGGAGGCGTGCCGTCTTCTTCGACATCCACTGCTTCGGCTCATCGTCCCGCGGCCCCGCCAGCCACTCCGACCCGATCTCGAGGTTCGCGGGCACGGCAAAGAGCACAAGCTGCACCACAGCCCAGATCACCGCGAAGCCCAGGACTTGAAGCTCAAACGTCATACCGACCCACGCGATTTCAGCCTCGTCATCGCCATTCCGTTGCCGCCTTGATGCGCCATCATCTTTGCTCGCGCAATTTTAACTCACTGAAAGGTTTGAAGAATGGAGACGCTATTGCTCCTGCTTGTCCTTGCTGCGCCATCGGCGGAACCGCACGTGTCGGCTTCAACATCGATGGTGCAAAACGTCGTCATCGCGCACGGCGGTCGAACCGACTCCTCGGGCTGTCACAATGATCGCAAGAGCGGCACCCGACACTGTCACTGAAACGACGGTCAGGCGGTGACTGGAGATCTTCCGCCTGACCCGCAACCAATAGTCCGGCTCAAAGATCCATCAGCAGACGACGGGGGTCTTCCAGGCTCTCCTTGACGCGGACGAGGAAGGTGACCGCCTCCTTGCCGTCGATGATGCGGTGGTCGTAGCTGAGCGCGAGATACATCATCGGACGGATCTTGATCTCGCCACCCATGACCATCGGACGCTCCTGGATCTTGTGCATGCCGAGGATCGCGGACTGCGGCGGGTTCAGGATCGGCGAGGACATGAGCGAACCGTAGACGCCGCCGTTCGAGATGGTGAAGGTGCCACCCTGCATCTCGGCCATCGAAAGCTTGCCGTCCCGCGCCTTGACGCCGTATTCCGCGATCGTCTTCTCGATCGTGGCGAAGGACATCTCGTGCGCGTCCCGCACCACCGGCACCACGAGGCCGTTCGGCGTGCCGACCGCCACGCCGATATGGGCGAAGTTCTTGTAGACGATCTCGTCCCCGTCGATCTCGGCATTGACCGCGGGCAGCTCCAGCAGGGCGTGGGTGCAGGCCTTCACGAAGAAGGACATGAAGCCGAGCTTCACGCCGTGCTTCTTCTCGAAGACGTCCTTGAACTCCTTGCGGATCTCCATGACGCCGGTCATGTCCACCTCGTTATAGGTGGTCAGCATCGCGGCGGTGTTCTGCGCTTCCTTGAGGCGACGCGCGATGGTCTGGCGCAGGCGCGTCATCTTCACCCGCTTCTCGCGGGACTGATCGTCGGCGGGCGCGGGCGCGGCCGGGGCCGGCGTCCTGGCCTGGCGGGACGGCGAGCCCCCCTGTTTCTGCGCGCGGGCCACGTCTTCCTTCATGATGCGCCCGTCGCGGCCCGAGCCCTCCACGTCGTCGCGGCTGAGCCCGGCCTCGGCCATCGCCCGCTTGGCGGAGGGCGCATCCTCCACGTCGCCGCGCGGCGCCGTGCCCGTGCCGCCCTGGCCCTTCGGCGGGGGCGTGTATTGCTGATTGCCCGGCGCGTCCGGGTCCTTCGTGCCGGTTGCCTCTGCGGGCGCGCCCGCCCCGGCGGAGATGCGCGCGATGACGGCGCCCGGCTCGACGGTGCTGCCCTCCTCCGAGAGCACTTCGGCGAGCGTCCCGGCAGCGGGCGCCGGCACCTCGACGGCGACCTTGTCCGTCTCAAGCTCGCAGAGCACCTCGTCGACGGCCACCGCCTCCCCGGCCTTCTTGAACCAGGTGCTGACGGTCGCCTCGGTCACGCTTTCGCCGAGGGTCGGCACGGCGACGTCCACGCTCTCGCCTTCGCCAGAAGGCGCAGGCTCTGCCGCGGACTTGTCCCCGGTCTTGGCGGTGGTGGCGACGGCGGCCTGCTCCTTGTCATCGGCGCCCGCATCGCGCCGGGCGCCGTTGGCCCCGGCCCCGGCGCCGCCTTCCTCAATGGTCGCAAGCAGCGCGTCGACACCGACCGTCTGCCCTTCATGGGCAGAGATCTCGCCAAGCGTTCCCGCGGCGGGCGCCGGCACTTCGACCGAGACCTTGTCCGTCTCGAGCTCGCAGAGCACCTCGTCCGCCGAAACCTCTTCGCCCGGCTTCTTGAACCAGCTCGCCACCGTCGCCTCGGTGACGCTCTCGCCCAGCGTCGGCACCCGCACCTCAGTCGTCATATCCCGCTCCCGCTTCAGTCGTCGGTCGTGTCAGGGAGCCCGAACGCCGGATGGCGTCCGGGCGAAGGTTAATCGGCGTCTAGCCCCAGCGCCGCGGCCACCAGCGCCTCCTGCTCGGCCTTGTGCTGGCTCGCCAGTCCCGTCGCCGGGGAGGCGGAGGCCGCGCGCCCGGCATAGCTCGGCCGAGCGGCCGCCGTGTCGATACGGCCGAGCACCCATTCGATGTTCGGCTCCACGAAGAACCAGCCGCCCTGGTTCTTGGGCTCCTCCTGGCACCAGATCACTTCCGCCTTGGGGAAGCGCGCGAGCTCGCGCGTCAGGCTGAGTGCCGGGAACGGATAGAACTGCTCGAGGCGCAGGCGAAGCCACTGGCGCAGAACAAATGGCCATGGATAATTGGTTGCTAGATCAGCATGCAAAAGGATTGCAGCC
>JBCCDG010000112.1:0-13687 GCA_039030915.1 Pseudomonadota bacterium
ATGGCGTAATGTTGCAGTTTTTTTACAGTTTTGTGCAAGTGCGCAATGCGTAGCAACCCGGCACCTCGCTCGCGGGTTTCGTCGGCGCCGGGCCGCAGATCGGCCCATTCTCCGGACGTGCAGGGACAGCACGGTGGCGTTTTTGCCCCGCGCCTGCCGTTACGTCCGCTCGAAGATTGCGCGATTTCCCCGGACCGTTGCGCATGCCGGCAGGGCTGCGCGCGGCCGGTACGAAGAGCGCGGTAGAGCCGCGCCGGGAGAGGACGCTTCGTCAAAGGCGACCAGGCGATGCCTGTTTCGATCTGCGGGAACCGCGCCATCGGCCGGCGCGACCGCGCAATGACGCGCAGGCATCGTCGGAAAGGCACATGCTCACGCCGACCGTTTATGCGGCGGTGCAGCTCCCAAAAAAGCAAGCCCCCGCAGCGGGTTGGTGCTGCGCGGGCTCGCTCTCGCGAAATGCCCGTCCGCTCAGCTCGCGACGGCGCGGTCGCTGTGGATGCCCTCGGCCACCTCTTCCGCGATCTTGGCGCAGAAGGCGTCGAGATCCGCCGGGCTGCGGCTCGTCACGATGGCCTCGTCGCAAACCACCGCCTCGTCGAGCCAGTGCGCGCCGGCATTCTCCACATCCTTGCGGATCGAATGGTAGGACGTGGCCTTGCGCCCCTTCAGCACCTCCGCCTCGATCAGCAGCCATGGTGCGTGGCAGATCGCGGCAATCGGCTTCTTGGCGTAGAAGAAGCCACGGACAAGCTGCACAGCCTTGTTCTCCACCCGCAGGAGATCCGGATTGATCTGCCCGCCCGGGAGCACGAGGGCGTCGAAATCCTCCACCTTCGCGTCGGAAAGCGCCAGTGTCGCCTCTGCTTCGCCGCCCCAGTCGTCACCGTCCCAGCCCCGGATCGTCCCTGTCTTGGGGGCGACGATCACGACCTCGGCGCCGGCCTCTGTCAGCCTGTCACGCGGCACCTCAAGCTCGGAACGCTCGAAGCCGTGCGTGCTCAGGATCGCGATGCGCTTGCCGGTGATATCGTGCATGTCTTCGCCTCTCATCCTTCAATTACCGTTCGTCCTTGAGGGGGTCGTGCCCCCAGTTCATGAGCGAGTAGCGCCAGCGTGAGGTCTCGACATCGCCGTCGGGACCGCCCTGCGCGAGGTGGCGGCGGACGAAGCCCACGACCTTCTGCATATGGTCGTGATCCTCCTCGCCAAGCTCATCGACCCTGCGGCGCTTGAGGCTGACTATACGCCGGCCCGACGCGTGACCGACGCTCTCCCCCTCGCCCTTGCCGACGCTGCGGGAGGCGTCCGTCTCGAGCCACTCCTCGAGTTCGGACGGGCTCATGTTGACCGCCGAGCGGAATGCCTTGCGGATCTCCTTGCGCTGATCCTCGCTCCGCTCACCCATCCTGCCCCTCCGACACTTCACTGCCCAACTGAACGCCCGACCCCGCAAAGCGTTGCCTCGCCGTGGCTGGCAGCGACGCGTCGGGGGCGGAGCAGTGCGCGCGCCCTTGCGGCGCCTGCCCCCGAGCGGGTAAGGCCCACGCGCGCCGCGCGCGTCCGCGGGCTCGGGACCAGGGGAAGAGCGATGCCGAAGCGCGAAGACATCCGGTCGATCATGATCATCGGTGCCGGACCCATCGTGATCGGTCAGGCCTGCGAGTTCGACTATTCGGGCGCCCAGGCCTGCAAGGCGCTGCGGGAAGAGGGCTATCGCGTCGTCCTCGTGAACTCGAACCCCGCCACGATCATGACCGATCCGGGGCTCGCCGACGCGACCTATGTGGAGCCCATCACGCCGGAGATCGTCGCCAAGATCATCGAGGCGGAGCGGCCCGATGCGCTCCTGCCCACGATGGGCGGCCAGACCGGCCTCAACACCGCCATGGCGCTCGCCGATATGGGCGTGCTCGAGAGATTTGGCGTCGAGCTCATCGGCGCCAACCGCGAGGCCATCGAGATGGCGGAGGACCGCAAGCTCTTCCGCGAGGCGATGGACCGGATCGGGCTCGAAAGCCCGAAGGCCGCCATCGTCACCGCGCCGAAGGGCGAGGGCGGTGCTCGCGATATCGAGGCCGGCATGGCAGAGGCGCGCAAGGTGCTGCAACTCACGGGACTGCCCGCAGTGATCCGCCCGGCCTTCACTCTCGGCGGCACGGGCGGCGGCATCGCCTACAACCGCGAAGATTATGAGCGCATCTGCCGCAGCGGGCTCGAGGCAAGCCCCGTCGGCCAGATCCTCGTCGACGAGAGCCTCCTCGGCTGGAAGGAGTTCGAGATGGAGGTGGTCCGCGACCGGGCGGACAATGCCATCATCGTGTGCTCCATCGAGAACGTGGACCCGATGGGTGTCCATACCGGCGACAGCATTACGGTGGCGCCTGCGTTGACCCTCACGGACCGGGAATACCAACGCATGCGTACCGCCTCCATCGCGGTCCTGCGGGAGATCGGGGTCGAGACAGGCGGATCGAACGTGCAGTGGGCAATCCATCCGGAGACGGGGCGGATGGTGGTGATCGAGATGAACCCGCGCGTCTCCCGCTCCTCGGCACTCGCATCCAAGGCCACGGGCTTTCCCATCGCCAAGATCGCCGCGAAGCTCGCCGTCGGCTACACGCTCGACGAGCTCGACAACGACATCACGGGCGTGACCCCGGCAAGCTTCGAGCCGACGATCGACTACGTCGTCACCAAGATCCCGCGCTTTGCCTTCGAGAAGTTCCCGGGCTCCGTGCCCGAGCTCACCACGGCCATGAAGTCGGTCGGGGAGGCCATGGCCATCGGGCGGAGCTTCCACGAAAGCTTGCAAAAGGCGCTCACGTCGCTCGAGACGGGGCTCTCAGGCCTCGAAGAGATCGAGATCCCCGGGATCGGCGAGGGCGAGGCCGCTGACCGGCGCGAGGCGGTCATGGCCGCCCTCGGCAAGCGGACGCCCGACCGGATCCGCTACATCGCGCAAGCGATGCGCGAGGGGCTGACGCTGGACGAGATCGAGGGCGCGACCGGCTGGGACCGCTGGTTCCTCGACCGGCTCGACGAAATCGTGTCCGAGGAGGCGCGCCTGGTGGCGGACGGCCTGCCCGAGGACGGGCCCGGCCTCCTCCGCCTCAAGCAGATGGGCTTTACCGATGCCCGCCTCGGCGCCCTAACGAACCTCAACGAGGACGGCGTGCGCCGTATCCGGCACGCGTTCGGCATCGAGGCCGTCTTCAAGCGGATCGATACCTGCGCGGCCGAGTTCGAGGCTCAGACGCCCTATCTCTACTCGACCTACGAGGCTGCCTATGGCGACGGGCCCGGATCCGAACCGGAATGCGAGGCGCGACCCTCCGACCGCAAGAAGGTCGTCATCCTCGGCGGCGGGCCGAACAGGATCGGCCAGGGCATCGAATTCGACTACTGCTGCTGCCACGCCTGCTTCGCGCTGTCGGAGGCCGGCTACGAGACGGTGATGATCAACTGCAACCCCGAGACCGTATCGACAGATTACGACACCTCGGACAGGCTCTATTTCGAGCCGCTGACGATGGAGCACGTCCTCGAGATCCTCCGCGTCGAGCAGCAGGCCGGCACGCTCCACGGCGTCATCGTCCAGTTCGGCGGCCAGACCCCGCTCAAGCTCGCGCGCGGGCTCGAGGCTGCCGGCATCCCAATCCTCGGCACGCCGCCCGACGCCATCGACCATGCTGAGGATCGCGAGCGGTTCCAGGCGCTCCTCCACGATCTCGGCCTCAACCAGCCGCGCAACGGCATCGCGAAGTCGGCGGAGGAGGCGCAGGTCATCGCCTCCGGCCTCGGCTATCCCATCGTGATCCGCCCGTCTTACGTCCTCGGCGGCCGCGCCATGGAGATCGTCCGCTCCGAGGCCGAACTCGATCGCTATATCCGCGAGGCTGTGGTGGTCTCCGGCGACAGCCCCGTGCTCCTCGACAGCTACCTCGCCGGCGCCGTGGAGGTCGATGTCGATGCGCTGGCCGATGGCGACACGGTGCATATCGCCGGCGTCATGGAGCATATCGAGGAAGCGGGCGTGCATTCGGGCGACAGCGCCTGCGCCCTGCCGCCCCACAGCCTCGGGCCGGAGACCATCGCCGAGCTCGAACGCCAGACCGAGGCGATGGCTGGCGGGCTCGGCGTCAAGGGCCTCATGAACGTCCAGTTCGCGATCAAGGACGGGGAGATCTTCGTTCTCGAGGTGAACCCCCGCGCGTCCCGCACCGTTCCCTTCGTGGCCAAGGCCGTGGGCGCCCCCATCGCCGCCATCGCCGCGCGCGTCATGGCGGGCGAGCCGCTCGCCGCCTTCGACCTTCCGTCCCCCATCCCCGGCCACGTCGCGGTCAAGGAAGCCGTCCTCCCCTTCGCCCGCTTTCCCGGCGTCGACACGCTGCTCGGCCCCGAGATGCGCTCGACCGGCGAGGTCATGGGGCTGGACACCACCTTCGCCCGCGCCTTCCTCAAGTCCCAGCTTGGCGCTGGCTCCCCCCTCCCCAACGGCGGCACCGCCTTCATCTCCGTTCGCGACGCGGACAAGGAGGCCGTGTTGGAGGCCGCGCGCATTCTCGACCGGCTCGGCTTCCGCCTCATCGCCACGGACGGCACGCGCGCCTTTCTCACTGGGAAGGGCGTGACGGTGGAACGCGTCAACAAGGTGTATCAGGGCCGCCCCAACATCGTGGACGACCTCAAGAACGGCGACGTGACCCTTGTCCTCAACACCACCGAGGGTGCGCAGTCGGTGAAGGACAGCTTCGAGATCCGCTCTACGGCGCTGACCATGAAGATCAGCTACTACACCACCGCCGCGGGCGCCCTCGCCGCCGCGCGCGCCATCGAGGCGATGGCCGAGGGGGACCTAGACGTCACTGCCCTCCAAGCCTACGCCGCCCGCGGCCCCATCCACGCCGACTGATGCCAGAAACATTCGGATTTGGGTCGCTTTCGAGCAGGTCGCGAAAGAACCCAGCCATTGCCCAGATTCCGCCTCAGGCAAGGGTGACACTCATCACAGCAGTGAAGACAGATTGCCGGTAGCGTCGCGTCGATCAGTCATCGAGTAAGGGGTGAGCCGAATGTTCAGCGTTATCTCGAGCATCCTGAGCCTCGGCCATCGCCAGAAGGGCGTCGCGTATTACCGACGCGAGAGCAGCTTCGGCCGGTTGTTCCGCCCGGCGGAGGACATTCCGGCCTTCCGCCCTCGCTACCTTGCGGACCGGGCGCTCTGATCGGTCCGCCCCCGCCTCGGCCGCGATCCGCCGGGCGAGATAGGGCGCGAACCATCCCGCATTCGCCGCACGGACCGCGAGCAGGCGCCAGTCCTGCCCGGTGATCCGCCCCCTGCAGGCCGCCGCGCCACAGGTACAATCCATCTCCCAGTCGTCGTCATCGCCCGTCGCATAGTCAAAGGACAGCTCCTCGCCTTCGGCGATGTCCCGCCGCGCGCCAAAGGTCATCTCGCCCATCAGGCCGAGGTTGGGCGCACAGGAATGGTTGAGATGCATCATGCCCCCCTCCCGCTCCGCCGGCGTAACGGGACCGATGAAAAGGTCCTCGCCGATCTGGATCTCGGAGGGCCCGAGCAGCGGTTCCACCCGGTCCCGCATCGCCCGGTCGAAGACATGCCCGCCCTTGACGACCACCACCTCGCCCGCCGCGATTAGCGCGACGGCAAAGAGCCCGCGCCCCTCGATACCGCTCGCCCGCTTCGCTGCCTTCGGCGAGAACCATACCAGCGCCATATCCACCTCCCTGCCATGCGCCATGACGATACAAGACGCCGCCGCGCCCTGCTGCGGGCGCGTGGCTGGTGGGCGGGCCCCTGAGGGCGCGTCGCGCCCGAAGCGGGGGCGCCCGACAGCCGCGCCCACCCGCGACCGGAGCGTTGGCGACTTTACGCGGCGGCTCGCCCGTTGCATCGTCCTTTCATGAACGACACGCCCAGCCGCCTCTTCCTCGGCGCCAATCCGGACGGTGCGGCGCAATCCCTCGAGCTCTCCCGCGCCAATCGCCACGGCCTCGTGGCCGGTGCCACGGGCACGGGCAAGACCGTCACGCTGCAGATCCTTGCCGAAGGGTTCAGCCGCGCGGGCGTCCCCGTCTTCCTCGCCGACGTGAAGGGCGACCTCTCCGGCATCTCCCAGGCCGGCGCGGCAAAGGACTTCCTCTTCAAGCGCGCCGAGAGCATCGGGCTCGAGGGCTATGCCTTCGCCCCCGCCCCGACGGTCTTCTGGGACGTCTTCGGCGAGCAGGGCCACCCGGTCCGCGCCACGATCTCGGAGATGGGCCCGCTGCTGCTGGCCCGCCTTCTCGAGCTGAACGAGACCCAGGAGGGCGTCCTCGCCATCGCCTTCGCCGTCGCGGATGACGAGGGCCTCGCGCTCCTGGATCTCGACGATCTGCGCGCGATCCTCACCTATCTCGCCGAGAACCGTGCCGAGATCGGTCGCGAATACGGCAACGTCTCCACCGCCTCCGTCGGCGCGATCCAGCGCCGCCTGCTCACCCTGCGCCAACAGGGCGCCGAGAACTTCTTCGGTGAGCCCGCGCTCAAACTCGCCGATTTCATGCGCACCACCTTCGACGGGCGCGGCTTTGTCAACGTGCTCGCGGCCGACAGGCTCATGCAGGCACCCAAGGTCTACGGAACCGTCCTCCTCTGGCTCCTCTCCGAGCTCTTCGAGGAACTGCCGGAGGTGGGCGACCCCGAAAAACCCCGGCTCGTCTTCTTCTTCGACGAGGCGCATCTCCTCTTCGACGACGCGCCGGATGCGCTACTCGACCGCATCGCGCAGGTCGTCCGTCTCATCCGCTCCAAGGGCGTCGGCGTCTACTTCGTCACCCAGAACCCCCTGGACGTGCCCGAGGAGGTGCTCGGCCAGCTCGGCAACCGCGTCCAGCACGCGCTCCGGGCCTACACCCCACGCGATGCGAAGGCCGTGCGCACTGCCGCCAGCACCTTCCGCCAGAACCCCGCGCTCGACACCGAGACCGTGATCACCGAACTTGGCGTCGGCGAGGCGCTCGTCTCGATGCTTGACGAGAAAGGCGTGCCCGGCATCGTCGAGCGCACGCTGATCCGGCCGCCGTCGTCGCGCCTCGGCCCCGCCGCCGCTGCGGAGCGGCGGGACGTGATGGCCCGAAGCCCAGTCGCCGGGCTCTACGATCAGGCCGTTGACCGCGAAAGCGCGCATGAAATCCTCGCCCGCAAGGCCGAGGCGCTGGCCAAGGCGGAAGCGGAGGCAGCGGCTGCCGAGGAAGCCGAGGAGCAGCGCTACGGCCATGCCCGCCGCTATGGCGGCCCGTCCTCCCGAGGCGGCGGCATGCGCCCTGCCCCCAAGAAGCCCCGCCGCTCCAACCGTCAGAGCGTGGGCGAGGCCTTCGCGAAATCCGTCGTCCGCGCAGCCGGCAGCCAGATTGGCCGTCGCTTCGTCCGCGGCATCCTCGGCTCGCTTCTTCGCTGACTGCTGTGCCGAACATCGGAAACGGGGAGCCCACGCCGGCGTGCGCGGCAAAGCGGGCGACGCGGCCCGGCATGGTTTAGATGCCGAAGGCCCGCGCGCGACCACGCCGCATGCCTCCAGATTGTCACGCAGCCTCGCGAAAAAATCGTGGTGGGGTCATCTTCTCGCCGCAGTGATTTTCTAGTAAGATTTGTATCGGGCATAAAGTTCGCCCTTAGGTTGTGTCCGGTAGCTGGTGAGTGAGTGCGATGGTGGATCTGAAGATTCCCGATTACGAGTTCTATGCAAGGCCCGTGAAATGCGGTGACCTGCCTGTCTATGCGGCGCCGTCCATCTTCGGCAGGCTCCTCGGCAAAGCCGATGCGGCGGAGGAGGCTCCGGCGCTTGTGCCGCTCTTCAGGCGCGGCGGTGAACGCATCGTCGCTCCGGGCTCGGCAGGAGGATCGGCGCTCAAGACCCTGGCGCGCAAAGCCATGTCTTCCGGCGCTGCCGCTACGGCATAGCGCTCGGCGCCATCAACGCTCGCGGTCGAGAAACTCGCCAAGGGCGCCGATACGCTCGCATCCGAGCTGGCCCATCGTGATCGCCAGCTCCTCGCGCAGCACATGCATGGACTGCGCAGCACCCGCCTCGCCCAGCGCCGCCACAGCGAGATAGAAAGCCCGCCCGGCCAGCACGAAATCCGCGCCCGAAGCGAGGAGGCGCATGATGTCGAGCCCCGTGCGCACGCCGCCATCGGCGAGCAGCGGAAAGTCCGGCCCCACGACCGCCCGGATCGCGGGCAACACCTCGACCGCCGAGGGGGCGGCATCGATCTGGCGCGCGCCATGGTTGGAGACGACCACGCCATCCGCGCCGACCGCCCGCGCCCGCACCACTTCCTCGGGCGCCAGAAGCCCCTTCACCACGAGCGTGCCGGGCCACTCCTCGCGATACCATGCGAGCTTCTCCGCCGTGATCCGGCCGTCCCGCATCTTCTGAAACCGCATCGACATCTCGGCATTGGAGAGGCCCGCCGGCATATGCGGAACGATGTTCTCGAAGCGCGGCGTCCCGTTGCGCAGCGTCGCCAGCGCCCACAGGGGGCGTAGCGCGGTGCGCCAGATCATCTCCGCATCGATGCGGGGGGGGATGCCGAAGCCATTCCGGATGTCGTGGTCGCGCCGCATCTTCTTCGGCACGTCCACGGTTAGAACCAGCACCTCATAGCCTGCATCGCGCGCGCGTCTGAGGATCGCGCGGTTCATCTCGGGCTCGGCCAGTGCGTAGAGCTGATACCAGGCGTTCGGCCCTGCGATCCCGGCGATGTCCTCCAGCGTCGCGGTCGAGACCGTGCTGAGCGCAAAGGGCAGTCCCGCCTCGCGCGCCGCAGCCGCCAGAAACTGCGGCGCCTGTGGCCAGATCACCCCGCCGAAGCCGACGGGCGCCACACCGAAGGGCGCAGCCCAGGTCCGGCCAAAAAGCTCGGTCTCGAGCACCGGCTCGCCGTTCATCGGTTCGAGATAGCGAGGGATCATCGTCACGCCCGTCAGCGCTGCGCGGTTGCGCGCCACCCCGGCCTCCTCCCCGATCCCGCCCATGAGGTAGTCCCACGCGTAGCGCGGGATACGGGCACGGGCGCGCGGTTCCATATAGGCGATCGAGGGATATCTCTGATCAAGCGCGTTCTTCGCGAAGGCCATGGCGGGCGCCTCTTCTGTCCTGCGCGCGCCCCTCTTGCGGAGGACGGCAGGGCTGTCTAGTCTCACCCAATGCCGCGCCTGCATGAGCGCGGCATCAGTCTTCCGGCCCGGCGAGACCCGATTACCGTCATCCCGGCCAGACCTACCCCTACCCGGGCGAAGAAGGAAAGGGAGCCATGGAAAAGGTTCCGATGACCAAGCAGGGCTACGCCGCGCTCAACCAAGAGCTCAAGGCCCTGAAGAACGATGAACGCCCCGCCGTCATCAGCGCGATCGCTGAGGCGCGCGAGCATGGGGACCTGTCGGAGAATGCCGAGTATCATGCCGCTCGGGAGCGTCAGAGCTTTATCGAGGGCCGCATCAAGGAGCTCGAGGGACTGATCAGCCGCGCTGACGTGATCGATATCTCCAAGATGTCCGGGCCCACCGTGCGTTTCGGCGCCAGCGTGACGCTCGTGGACGAGGACACTGAGGAAGAGAAGACCTATCAGATCGTCGGCGAGAGCGAGGCCGATATCGAGAATGGCAAGCTCAACATGAAGAGCCCGCTGGCTCGTGCGCTCATCGGCAAGGACGAGGGCGACAGCGTGGAGGTGCAAACCCCGCGCGGCGGCAAGGCCTATGAGATCCTGGCGGTCAAATACGGCTGACGCGGATCACGTAGCCCGCGCTGCCGCGGCCCGTGCCGACCCCGCGGCCCGGGCCGCGAGCGCGGATCCGATCCCCATGACGGCGCACATCGCCCAGGCTGCGCCAAGCCCGGCGATGCCGGTGAGCCAGCCGGCGGTGAGCGTCGCGAGCGCCATCGCGATCCCGGAACTCAGCCCGATCAGAACGCCCTGACCGCTGGCAGCAAGGCGGGGCGGGATCTGGCTTGCGGCGAAGGCCATGATGGCGAGATGGGCGAGCCCGAAGCTCAACGCGTGCAGCGCCTGGAGCGGCCAGAGCGCGAGGAGTCCCGGCTCGAAGGCCATGGCGGCCCACCGTATGGCGCCGGCGCCCGCCCCGAGGGCCAGCGCGTTCATCGCGCCGAGTCGCGCAACCCAGGTGCGCCCGGGCCCCAGCATCAAGGCTGTCTCCGCCATCACGCCGGCGGCCCAGAGCCGGCCGATGGTCTGCGCCCCGATGCCCTGCCGCGCCCAGTCGATCGATCCATAAAGGTAATAGGTCGCGTGCGCAGCCATCGCGAGCGAGGCGGCCAGCGCAAACCAGGCGAGCCCGGGCTGCGCGAAGAGGGCGAGGCCCTCGCGGAGCCGCGCCGTGTCGAGCGCCACACCGGCGCTGGGATGCGCACGCGCGGGCGCGCCGCCGCCCGGGTGGAAGAAGCCGAGCAGCCCGGCGGCGGTGCACGCGGTCGCCAGCGTCCAGAGTGCGGCATCGGGGGAGCTCGCAGCGATGGCCCAGCCGACGCCGATATTCGAGAGGAGGAACGCGACCGAGCCTGCCGCCCGCGCATGCGCGTAGGCGAAGCCATGCCGGCCGGATGCCCGCAGACCCAGCGCCTCGCCAAGAGGGATCATGGGCGAGAGCGTCGTCGTCACGAGCAGGGTGAGAACGAAGAGCACCGCCTTGGTCTCCGCCGCCAGATGCCCCAAGAAGACGAGGGCCGAGGCGAGGCCCATCACTCCCAGCATCGCGCGGCGGATGGCGAAACGGTCCGCCAACATGCCGAAGAGGGCGTTGGCGGCGATGCGCAGCACGAGACCCGCACCGAGATAGGTGCCGATCTCAGCCTCGGTCAGCCCCCATTCGGCCAGCCAGACCGGCCAGAACGGCAGATGCGCCCCGATGGCCACGTAAGAGGCGGCGTAGAAGGCGCAGGTGAGAAGCCCCGCGCGGCTAAGGAGAGCCTTGCCGGGCGCCGCGTCTGCCGCGTCGGTCATCGCTATCTGCCGCCGATGCCGAAGCCTGACCAGGGGATGAACCGCACGGGGTCGCCGCGGCGGACCGTCATCGCGGCATCCGGCAGCTCGACCAGCCCGTCGGCCCAAGATAGCCCGCCGACGAGGCCAGAGCCCTCCGAGCGGAAGGCCTCGACCCGGCCATCGGCATCGAGACGCGCCCGCAGATACTCGCGCCGGCCGGCCTTCTTGCGCTTCTCGAAGGCGGCGGGCAGCGCGTAGCCCCGTGGTGTCTGCCAGCGCCCGCCGGCAAGCTGGGCAAGCGCGGGGCGCGCGAAGATCAGTGCGCAGATCCAGGCCGCGACCGGATTGCCCGGCAGCCCGAAGATCGGCTTCTCCCCCCAGGTGCCGATGGCCAGTGGCCGTCCCGGCTTGACCGCGATGCGCCAGGTCGAGACCTGACCTTCTGTGGTCAGGAGGCGGCTCACATGGTCCTCGTCCCCCGCCGAGGCGCCGCCCGATGTCAGGATCGCATCGGCAGTGGCGGCCCCCCGATGAAGCGCCGCCCGGAGAGCGGCCTCGTCGTCCCGCACGGCACCGAGATCGACGGCGGCATAGCCGAGCGCCTCGACGAGGGCGAGCAGCATGGGCCGGTTCGCGTCGAAAATGCCGTCGGTACCCGGCGCGGCACCGGGCTGGATCAGCTCGTCGCCCGTCGAAAGCACCGCGACGCGGAGCTGTCGGCGTACGCCGACGAGGCCAACGCCGGCGACGGCGAGGCGTGCGAGGTCCTGCGGCGCGAGCTTGTGGCAGGCGGGCAGAAGCAGATCGCCCTCCTGCGCGTCCTCCCCGGCCTTCCGGCGGTTGGCGCCGGCCTTCTCCGGCGGCGGGAAGCGCAGGCTCGAGCCTTCGACGGCGCAGTCTTCCTGCAGAACCACGGTGTCCGTGCCCTTGGGCATCTCCGCGCCGGTGAGGATCCGCACGGCATGGCCGCGCGGAAGCGCCTTGGGCAGAGGCTGGCCGGCGGCCGCCCGCCCCTCGCCCAACGGAAGAAGGACGCGCCCGTCGGCATCCGCCGGCGGCAGGTCGGCCCAGAGGAAGGCATAGCCGTCGACGGCAGAGTTCGCCGCAGGCGGATTGGCGCGGCGCGCATGCGCCGGAAGCGCTAGGACGCGGCCCGCAGCCTGGCCGAGCGGCACTTCCTCGTAAGGAGTGATCGGGCCCAGGGTCAGCCGCAGACGCTCGAGCGCAGTGTCCACAGGCGTCCATTCCGTGCCCCGTGGGAGCGCGTAGCAGTCATCCATGGTGCCGGCCCTTCTTCCGCGCTGCGGAAGCCATTCTCACTCAGCGGCCCCTCGTGCCGCAAGCCCCGCGTCGGCAAGGAGAAAGTCCGCGATCGCAACGATATCGTCGAGCGATATCACCGGCAGGTCGGGGCGGTCTGGGTCCAACGCCTCCAGCGACGCGTTGGTGGCGATGGCGCGCACGGTTGGATCCTCACGCGCGATTAGCGGTTGCCCGGTCTCCGCACGCCACGCCTCGATCTTGGGGTGCCGGTCGCGCTTGTAACCCTCGACGATCACCAGATCGACCGGATCGAGCTTAGCAACCAACGCCTCGAGTGCCGGCTCGGGGGCGCCGCGCAACTCCGTCATGAGCGCCCAGCGCGCGGAGGAGGCAAGGATCGTCTGCCGTGCCCCGGCCTGACGGTGACGATGGCTGTCCTTGCCGGGCCTGTCCACATCGACCCCGTGATGCGTGTGCTTGAGCGTGCTGACGCTGATGCCGCGGCCGGTGATCTCGGCCACGAGCCGCTCGACCAGCGTCGTCTTGCCCGCGTTCTTCCAGCCGACGACGCCGTAGACGATCATGCCGCACCTTCGTGCAGCGCCGCAAGCCGGCCGGCCTCGGCCAAGTCCTCAGGCGTGTTCACGTTGAAGAAGGGCATGGCGGCCCCCTCCGGAAAGACCGCGCGAGCACAGCCATGGCGCGAGGCCCAGACGATCACCTTGCGCATGTCCCCCCGCAGCGCCGCCTCCAGATCGTCCGCTAGGTCTGCCGGCCAGAGCCCAAAGGTCGGATGCTCCGCCAGCCCGCCACGCCTCGGATCCTCCGTCGCCGCAATGGCGATACGCTGCCCCGGCCCCAGCGCGGCCTCGAGCCGGACGACGAGATCGGGCGGGAAGAACGGCGTATCACCGGCAGCGCTCGCCACATGGGTGAAGCCCTGCAGCGCAGCCCAGCGCATGCCCGCCAGCACGCCGGCGAGCGGGCCCGCGAAGCCGTCGACCGTATCGGCCAGCACCGGCAGGCCGAAGCGCTCGAACCGCGCAGGATCCCCGTTTGCGTTGAGCGCCAGAGCCTCGACTTGGCGGTCGAGCCGCGCGATCACATGGGCGAGCAGTGGCCGCCCCGCCACCTCCAGCAGTGCCTTGTCCCCACCACCCATCCGCCGCGCCAGACCGCCGGCGAGGATCACAGCCGCGACCTTCATGCACCCTTCCTCAGCGCCGGCTTCACCGGCACCGGCATCAAGTCGCGCATAGGCATCGTCCGAAACGCCATCGGGTCCCCTCCTGCGAGCGGCAAGCCGACGATGGCATCACGCGCAAAGTCCATCATCAGTTCGCGACAAGGACCGCAAGGCGGTATGACCTCGCCCCGCCTGTTCACCGCCGCGCAGAACACGACCCGATCGTCC
>JBCCDG010000113.1:0-13456 GCA_039030915.1 Pseudomonadota bacterium
AAGGCGCTTGCCGCCGGCGATATCGTGCGGCGAACCCATCGGGAGTGGGGCGACATCCTTTCTGTCCCCGGCCACGACCTTCCCTTGAAGCCCGGCACCGAGGACATTGCCGACATCGACGCCTGCCACGAGGCACAGCACTACCGCATCGCCCATTGGCGGCTCGGTCGCGACGGTCTCACCTATCGGCGCTTCTTCGAGATCACAGGTCTCGTCGGCGTGCGCGTGGAAGATTCTGCGGTCTTCGATGACGTGCACCGTCTCACCGGCAGCCTCGTCGCCGCGGGCAAGGTCCACGGCGTGCGCGTCGACCATGTGGACGGCCTCGCCGACCCGGCCGCAACCCTTTCAAGACTGTCAAAGACCCTCGGCGTTCCTATCGTCGTGGAGAAGATATTGGAGCCTGGCGAAGCGCTCCCAGATTGGCCGGTCGACGGCACCACGGGCTACGAGTTCATCGCCGGTCTCGCCGCGCTCTTCACCGACCCGGACGGCCTTGGGCACCTTTCGGCCGCTTACAGGGCCATTGCAGACGACGATGTGGTAGCCCTCACCGCGGCGGACCAGTCTGCACAGCTCCGGACGCCCGGAAGTCCAGACTTTCCAGCGGCTTGAGAAGAACTGGAGCGCAGGTTCTAGTGTAGCGGCGGGTGTGCGCTTCGGCGTGCCTTTGAGTTCTCCGGATTCTGGGACACCGCCGGGCTTTGAACGGAAGGTGTCCGCGAGCCGAGAATGGGGAACCGGTACGCTGCCGCTTTCAGAGAGCGGATCGTCGCGCTTCGCCGCGCCGGTCGGAGCATCGCGGAGCGCGCCAAGGTGTTCGAGCCATCTGCGGCGACGGTCCATTCCTGGGCGAAGCGGGCCGAGCGTGACGCAGGCCACCGCGTCGATGTGCCGAGCCGCGCGGAGCGCGATGAACCGCGTGGACGTCGTCGGAAGAACCGGCAGCTTCGGCGGGAGCGCGATGTCCTCTCGGAGGGTCGTCCATTGGGCTCGGACCGATGGCGCCTTCGATGGACGACGAAGGCGCCTGTGGCGACCGGTGGAGAGAGCGAAGACATCGATCCAGTCCTTGGCGATGTCGATGCCGAGACCTTCCCGTGGCAAGGTCATTGGTAGCCTGTCCTCGATCTGCGGGCTCGGCCGGTCGCGAGGTGCGCGCCTTGCAACCGTTCGGGATCGCGCGAAGGCGGCGGGCGGGCCCCAAGCGGCAGCCTGGGATCGAGCGCCCGGGGCGGGCCGGGGTCTCGTCCGCCAGACCCGATGTCGCCCGGAAGGCAGAGACAGGAGGGAAGGAAGCGGAACCGGGCGCCACGTGCCCCGATCGTCTTGCGGGCAGCGGCGCGCTTGTGGCCCGGGAGATTGTCGAGGGTGAGGGCCGTCGGGCTCCACCGGTTCGAGACCGGACCCGGGCGTAGGCGCCGGCCATGCCCAACACGGGCCTCGACCCGTTGGCGTTCCGTTGGCTCACCGGCGGAAAAACCGCGACAGCGCAGAGCCGCAGACGGCGATGCCGCGATCGGCCGGGCGTGCTTCGGGCTCGTCAAGGGGCGATCGCGCCCTTCCCTGAAGGCCGCCGTCACGGCGCGATGATGCGCCTCGATCCGACGCGAACGCGTGTCCTCGCCCTCTCGGTTAGGCGCGCCGCTGCCCGTCCTCCGCCAAGCCGCTGCCCAGCGGATCACCGAAGATACCGCCCCCCCGAAGCGGCTTGCCGCCCCCCGTCGCGCTCCCCGGCATCGACCGTACGCAGGGGATAGGGAGCGATGCCGAAGGGCGGAGATGTGCCGTCGAACAGGTCGCCTGAGACGCAAGGGCAGTCCCGCACCGCCCCATCCGTTCGGAGGCCTCTGTCTTTGAACTGACGGCCCGATATCGCTCGAGGAGAAGTGCGGCGACCCTGACGCTTCCGCGATGTACGCTGGACCGCCTTCATTGTAGGACTAAGCCCGCCTGTGCCGCCCTTCGATCAGGGGCGCGCGCCGATGCGGTAGAGGCGCACCAGCTCCGACCCCGACGGATGGCGGATGACATGGAGGAGCTCGGCCCAAGGTTCCTGCTCGAGGTCGAGCGCCATGACGAAGACCCTGGTGTTGCGCGCATCCGGGTAGGGCGACGCCACGAAATACGCGCCGGCCGGGAACGCCGCCTCGACCGCGTCGAGCGTCCACTCCTCCACCCTCTCGGGCAACTTCACGAAGTCGAGCTCCCCCTCGCCCGCGAGATACTGGAATGCCGGGTAGTCGATCTGGTGGCCGAAGCCGATGGCAATGGGCTCGCCTTCGGAAAGCGGCGTGTTCCGACGCAACCAGGCAAGCGTCTCGTTGGCGATGCCGTCGGGGTGCGCACGATACAGGAACATCCCCTGCCCGCCCGTCTCCGCGAAGACGCGGAGGAAATGGGTGTGAAAGCTCAGCAGCGATGCGGCAGTAAGGACGAGCACGCCCCATCGGAGGCTCGGCAGCGGCTGAGTGAGACGGGAGAGGCCGTGCGCCATGGCCCAGACGAAGGGGCCGGACATCCAGAGGAGGTAGCGGGTGTTCGACGGCGCAAAGCCGCTGCTGCCGCTCAGCACGAACTGCGCCAAGATGCCGATGCCGAGCCCGACCAGCACCGGTACGATCAGGCGCCACTCTGCCGTGAGCCGGAGCGCGATACCGAGGGCGGCGGCACCGATCACGGCCAGGGCCGCGGCGTCCTGCAACATCGCCATCGCGCGGCCGGGCCGGCCCGCGACGCTTTCATAGGCGCCGACGCCCGAGACGAACTCGACAAGGTAGCGCGCCAGTGCCAGCCACTCCGAGGGGGACAGCGGGCCGCCATCGGCGCCGGCGCCGACGACGACCTGCGCCGTGGTCGAGAGCGCCAGGGCGCCGAGGCCCGCGCCCATGATCGCCAGCGCCGAGAGGGCGAGCAGTAGGCTCTCTCGCGAACGGAGTGCGCTGCGCCCCGCGATATCGGTGACCCAGGCGAGAAACAGGAGCGGGGCGAGGAAGATCGCGGTCGGGTGCGTCAGCATCCCAAGGATCAGGAGGATGACGGCCGGCAGGAAGCGCCGGGCGAGGACCGCGCAGAAGACGAGCACGGATGCCAGCGGCACGAGCGACGGCTCCCACGCGATGCGGCCCATCACCATGAAGGTCGGCATGCAGAGCAGTAGCAGGAAGGCGAAGAGCGCTGTCGCACGTTGGGTGACGCGACCGAAGGCGAGGCCGGCGACGAGACAGGCGACAAGCTCGAAGACCGCGAAGGGCACGCGGATGCCGAAGACCGGATCGGCGCCCAACCCGTTCGTCGACCAGCTGAAGACGAGCGCGAAGGGGGCGAAGAAGCCCGAATAGGTCAGCCACCCGCTGCCGTCGGTGAAGAGGCTGCGGCTGCGCAGCGCGAGGTCGGCCTCGTCGCCGGTGAGGCCCGGATAGGCGAGAAGCTGATCGAAGCGCAGGAATGCCGCTGCAATGACGACCGCGACCACGCCCCAGAAGAAGGGGGACGTGTACGGGCTGGCCGTCTGTCGCTTTTCCGATGGCATCGCACCCTTCCTGACATGACGCGGTGAGCGTCGGCGCCAGCACACCGGCCGACGCGGAATCGCCCCGCCGGCCGCGCGCCATCGCATAACCGAGGGCGATGCGCGGATCGCGGCAAGCTGTCGGGCAGGGTTCGAATGCCGGGGACTGTGGCCCGGCTGCATGTCGTGGCGACCGCGTCCGGTACCAGCGGCGATCCAAGGTCTCCGCGCTCAAGCGGCGCTAGGCCCCTCGATGCGGACCAGCGTGATCTCCGGGTCCATACGCCAGCGAAGCGGAATGCCGGAGCACCCGACGCCGCCCGAGACGATCATCGTGCGCTGACCCGCCGGCCCCTCCGCATCGAAGCGGCCGTAGGCGTAGCGGGTGCCGTGGCGCGACGGCATCCAGATCGGGCGGCCGAAGGGGCGGATCTGCCCGCCATGGGTATGGCCCGAGAGCATGAAGGGGATGTCGTGCTCGATATCGGGAAAGATGTCCGGCTCGTGCGCGAGCAGAAGGCGGGGCGCGCCGTCCTCCGTGCCGTCGAGCGCGCCCGGCAGGTCGTCGGAGCCCATCTCGGGGCCGGGATCGTGCTTGCGCGCGCGCTGCGAGCCGAGGCCGACCAGCCAGAACGGCCCGCCATGGTCAAGCCTGACGGCGCGGTTTTCGAGCACGGGAATGCCGATCTGTTCAAGCGCAGGCCACATCGGTGGCCGGCCATCGGGCAGGCGCGGATGCTCCTTCCAGTCATGGTTTCCGAGGATCGACCAGACGCCGAGAGGCGGCGGATCCTTTGCAAATGGGCGCAGGAGGTCGGCGATCGTGTCCGCATCGTGCTGTCGGCGGACCATGCGGCTGTCGGCAACGTAGTCTCCGAGCAGGACCAGCATGTCCGGCTTCAGCTCCCGCGCCCTGTCGGCGATGCGGGCGAGCTCGCGCGCGCCCATCCAGACGCCGCCGATATGCGGGTCACCGACGGCGGCGATGCTGAGGGGCGCCCGGCCCGCCCATTCGGGCAGCTCGATGCGCCAGCGAGCGACGGCCAGGCGGCTCAACCCCATCGCGATGTCTTTGATGCGCTGCATGCCGCGGTAGCTAGCCCGATAGGCGCCCTGCGTCACCACCTGCCGTCGCAACCCCGGTTGCGCCCGGTCTCGTGATCCTTCGTCGGCATCGGGGCGGCCATGCAGGACGTGCAGGGCAATCTTCTTGTCGCAGGGGCCCGCTCACACTATGCTTAGCCCTGTTGATAACCCGTGTCAGGACGGTGCCATCGGGGTGCCGGCGCGGGCTCGACGGAGGATCGTTCTGACTGGACAGATCGCAGCGGGCGCCGAAGGCGTCCAGGCCAGCGCGGCGGAAACCCATGGCCGAACCGGAACCGGGGACCTCTTGTCCCTCGTGCTCCACTCCCTCGATGCGGACGGCGCGCTTGACGTCGTGGACATCGATCTCGCCGGCAAGTCCGACATGGCGGATCACATGGTGGTGGCCTCTGGCCGCTCCACGCGCCATGTGTCGGCCGTGGCGGAAAAGCTCATCGAGCGCCTCAAGGCCGAGGGTAACGTGCGGGCGAAGACCGAGGGGCGCGAGAGCGCGGACTGGGTGCTGATCGATGCGGGCGACGTGATCGTGCATCTCTTCCGGCCCGAGGTGCGCGAGTACTACCAGATCGAGAAGATGTGGCTCACAGCGCCCGACGCTTCGGCGCGCCAGGCCTGATCGCGCACCGGCCGAGCGTATCCGGGCCGTGGAGCTTCTGATCGCCGCCGTCGGCCGGCTGAAGGGCGGGCCGGAGGCGGCGTTGGTTGAGGACTATGCGGCCCGCGCGAGTCAGGCAGGGCGGCCGCTCGGCCTCGGTCCCCTTACCGTCATCGAGATCGACGAGCGGCGGGCGCGGCGCCCGGCCGAGCAGACTTCACGGCTGCGCGAGGCCGCGGGCGAGGGCGTGCGCGTGGTGCTTGATGAACGCGGGCGCCAGCTCTCGAGCCCGGCTCTGGCCAAGCGCATCGCCGAGTGGCGGGATGCAGGCCGGCGGCGCGCGAGCTTCCTGATCGGAGGCGCGGATGGTCATGCGCCGGAGATGCGGGGGGAGGCCGACCTCGTCCTCAGCTTCGGGCCGATGGTCTGGCCGCATGCGCTGGCCCGCGCCATGCTGGCGGAGCAACTCTACCGCGCCGTCTCGATCCTCGCCGGCACGCCCTATCATCGGGAGTGAGCGCCGGTCCGGCCTGCGCGAAATCCCCGATCCAGCGCCGCCGGATCTGCGCGCGATGGGCGCGCGGGCCTGCGAAGGACGCGGGCAGAAGGCGGAGCATGGCCATGCTCACCCGACGCACCTTCCTCACCCGCCTCGCCCTCGGCCCGCCTTCGGCGGCAATTTTCGGCGGCGGCGCCTATGCGGGCTGGATCGAGCCTGCGCTCAGCCTGCATATCGCGCGCTGGCGTCTCGCGCCGATGGGCTGGGCCGGGGGGCCGCCTCTTCGCATCGTGGCGCTTGCCGACCCGCACTGCGCCGAGCCATGGATGCCGCTCTCGCGACTGGCAGCGGTGGTGGCGGTCGCCAACCGGCTACGCCCCGATCTGGTGGTGCTGCTCGGCGACTACCGGGCGAGCCATCGCTTCGTGGCCGGCGATGTGCCGCTGGCGGGCATCGCTGCGTGCCTTGTCCGCCTGCGCGCGCCGCTCGGTGTGCACGCGATCCTCGGCAACCATGACTGGGTGGACGACCCGGCCGCCATGCGCCGGGGCGGCGGTCCGACCGAGACGCATCGCGCCTTTGCCGCGGCCGGCCTGCCCTTGCTGCAGAACGCTGCGGTCCGGCTCACATGGCGGGGCCAGCCGTTCTGGCTCGCGGGGCTCGGCGATCAGATCGCGTTCGGCGGCATGGACGACCTCGACGCCACGATGCGGGCGCTGGGCGACGGGGCCCCTGCCCTCCTCCTCGCGCATGAGCCCGACATCTTCGCGCGGGTACCGGACCGCTTCGCGCTCACGCTGGCGGGGCATACGCATGGGGGGCAGGTGGCGATCCTCGGCCATCGGCCCGTGGTGCCGTCGGCCTATGGCGAGCGGTATGCCTGGGGGCATGTGCGAGAGGGCGGGCGCGATCTCGTCGTCTCCGGCGGGCTCGGCTGCTCGATCCTGCCCGTTCGCCTCGGCGTACCGCCGGAGATCACACTCATCGAGCTTTCCTCGCCTCTCTGACTGCTCCGCAACCCGCCGGCGCGGGTTGACCTGATGGGATCGCCGGGCAGATAGGAGGCTGGCAGCAGGAGAAGCACCATGTTCGAGCCAAGCGACACCGCGCGCCGACCCGTGATCCTCTGCATCCTCGACGGTTGGGGCGCGAGCGCACCGGCGGACGACAATGCCCCGCACCTTGCCGACACGCCGAATTTCGACCGGCTGATGGCGACCTGTCCACACGCGCTTCTCAGCGCTTCGGGCGAGGATGTGGGCCTGCCCGAGGGCCAGATCGGTAATTCGGAAGTGGGGCATACCAATATCGGTGCCGGCCGGGTGGTGTGGATGGACCTGCCGAGGATCGACAGGGCAATCGAGGACGGCAGCTTTGCATCGAACGAGGCGCTGGGGCGCTTTGCCGCGCGGCTGCGCGAGACGGGGGGCACGGCGCATGTCCTGGGCCTCGCTTCCCCGGGCGGCGTGCACAGCCATCAGCGCCATATCGCGGCGACGGCGCGGGTACTGTCGGAGGCAGGGGTGCCCGTGGCCCTCCACCTCTTCACCGACGGCCGCGACGTGGCGCCGAAATCGGCGCGGAAGCAGGTGGGGCAGCTTCTGGAGGATGTGTCGGCGCTCGACGGCGTGCGCGCTGCGACGCTGATGGGCCGGTTCCATGCCATGGACCGCGACAAGCGCTGGGAACGGATCGAGGATGCGGCGCGCTGCATGATGAAGGGCGATGGCGAGGCGGCGGAGGATGCGCTGGCGGCCATCGACGCGGGCTATGATCGGGGCGAGACCGACGAGTTCATCGCGCCGACGGCGCTCGACGGGTATGGAGGCATGGCGCGCGAGGGCGACGGCATCCTCTGCGTCAACTTCCGCGCCGACCGAGCGCGGGAGATCCTGGGCGCGCTGCTCGACCCCGAATTCGAGGGTACGCGGCCCGAGCCGCCCGCCTTTGGCGCAGCGCTCGGCATGGTGTCCTATTCCGAGCGGCTGGACGGGCTCATGGACGTGATATTCCCGGACGAGGATATCCCTGACACGCTGGGCGAAGTCGTGGCACGGGCCGGACGCACGCAGCTCCGCCTCGCAGAGACGGAGAAGTACCCGCATGTCACCTTCTTCCTGAAC
Source organism: Pseudomonadota bacterium (assembly GCA_039030915.1). Taxonomy (GTDB): domain Bacteria; phylum Pseudomonadota; class Alphaproteobacteria; order Rhodobacterales; family Rhodobacteraceae; genus Thermohalobaculum. Next base: position 7,836 of record JBCCDG010000113.1, read on the forward strand.
GGCGGGGCTGAGGGCGCCTATGAGGGCGAAAAGCGGCACATGGCGCCGAGCCCCAAGGTGCGCACCTATGACCTCGCACCCGAGATGGCGGCCGGTGAAGTGGCCGAGGTGCTCGCCCGCGCGATCCGTGAGCGCACGGATCTCATCGTCGTCAACTTCGCGAACCCGGACATGGTCGGCCATACGGGCAGCCTGGAAGCCGCTATCGCCGCCTGCGAGGCGGTAGACAGGGGCCTCGGCCACGCGCTGGAGGCGCTGGAGGCAGTGGGCGGCGCTATGATCGTGACGGCCGATCATGGCAATTGCGAGCAGATGCATGACCCTGAGACGGACGGGCCGCATACGGCGCATACGCTGAACCCAGTGCCGGTCATTCTTGTGGAGACGGGCGATGGCGCGCCAGGCCGGGAACCGGGCACGCAGCTTGCCGACGGCCGGCTCGGCGACCTCGCACCGACGCTGCTGGCGCTCATGGGGATCGACCAGCCTGAGGCGATGACCGGCCGCTCGCTCCTCCGCGACAGTTGAGAGATCGAGGCTGCGGGAACGCAGTGGCGAGGCGCCGCAACCATGCCTCCTCGAGCCTCTCGCGACGTTCAGGCCGCCTCAAGGGCGCCGACCGGGGGCAGGCTTCGCCATCCTCTACCCGGCACGGTCGTCGAGATGTGGCGGGCTTGCTCCGAAGCGGTGCGAGGGCGATGTTGGGGTCATGCGCTCCTCGATCGAACGCCATCGGCCCGCTCCCGCACTGATCCTCGCGGCGCTCCTGCTCTGCGCCGCGTTCGGGGCGTCCGCGATTTCGCAGACCCTACCACCGGAGCGGCCAGCACCCATCGCGCTCCTCGACGACGCGCGCCGGGCCCTCGACGCAGCGCGGAACGCGCTCGAGGGTGCCGGCAAGGGGCGCGCGCGACTAGCGGCGCTCGGCGCGGCCGTGGCGGCGCAGGAGCAGGCGCTCGCAGCCTTCCGGGCCGCCTCGCGCGCGCTTGCGGGCCGGGCGGCCGTGCTCTCGGCGGGGATCGAGGCGGAGCGCGGGCGGATCGGCGAGCTCATCGCGGTCCTCCAGTCACTCTCAAGCGCGCCCAAGAGCGCGCTCTTTGCCTATCCGGGCGGGCCGCTGCGAGCAGCACGCGCCTCGATACTGCTGGCCTCGGTCACGCCTGCGCTCGAGGCGCGACGCGCCGCACTCTCCTCCGAGCTTCACAGGCTCGGCGAGGTGCGGGTGGCCGAGGCGATGGCGCGCACGGGCGCGACGGACGTGCTGACGGAGCTCCAGAACCTCCGGGCCGAAACGGCCATCGCGCTCGAGGAGCGCAGGCGCAGCCTGCCGCCCCAGCGCCTTATGGCTGCCCAGGCGCGCAATGCCGCCCGCGATGCGGAGACGGTGGGCGCGCTTGCCGAGACGCTCGAGGCCGTGCTTGGCGGCGCCCCTGCCGAGACCGGCTTTGCCGAGCGGCGCGGCACCCTGCCGCTTCCCGTCGCGGCGGCACGGGTTACTGCCGGTTTCGGTGCGCCAGACCCTTGGGGCAATGCGGGTGCGGGCTTGACGCTTGCCGCGCCGGCGTTCAGCCAAGTGGCCGCACCGGTCGATGCGACGCTGCGCTACGCGGGGCCCCTGCCCGGCTTCGGCCGGGTCGCCATCCTGGAGCCCGAGACGGGCTGGCTTCTGACCCTTGCGGGGCTTGGCCGCATCGACCGGGCGGTGGGCGAGACGGTAAAGGCAGGCGAAAGGCTGGGCGATCTGGGACAGGACTTGCCGGAAAACTCGGAAATTTTACTTGCAAGAGAGGATGGGGGTGATCTGATCGCCCCTGCACAGTTATACGTCGAACTCAGGCAGGAGGGCGTGCCGGTGGATCCGGCCCCCTGGTTTGTCATGACAGACAGCGCCGACGGGCGCCAATGATGCGGAAGATGACCTCCATGCGGAAAACCCTAATGGCGCTGATGGCGGGCGCCGCAATCGGAGCGGCGCTGCCGCAGCTCGTGAGCGAGACCTCGGCGCAAGAGGATGCGCGGTCGACCTACGAGTATCTCGACCTCTTCGGCGACATCTTCGAGCGCGTGCGCGTCGCCTATGTTGAAGACGTGGACGAACAGAAGCTGATCGAGGCGGCGGTCAACGGCATGCTCGCCTCGCTCGACCCGCATTCCTCGTACCTGCCGCCAGAGAACTTCGCGGATGTGCGCGAGCAGACGAAGGGCGAATTCGGCGGCCTCGGCATCGAGGTCACCATGGAGAACGGCTTCGTGAAAGTGGTCGCGCCCATCGACGACACGCCGGCCGCGGAGGCAGGCGTCGAGGCGGGCGACTTCATCACCCATATCGACGGGGAGAGCGTGCTCGGCCTCAGCCTCTCGGAGGCGGTGGAGCAGATGCGCGGGCCTGTCGGCTCCTCGATTCTGATCACCGTGAGCCGTGAGGGCGCCGAGGAGCCCTTCGACATCGAGATCGTGCGCGATACGATCCGCATTCGCGCCGTGCGCGCGCGGACAGAAGGCAATGTCGGCGTGCTCCGCATCACGACCTTCAACGAGCAGACCTCGAAGAACCTGGCGGAGGGGATCGAGGAGCTCAAGGAGGAGCTGGGCGACGATGTCGAGGGTTACGTGATCGACCTTCGCAACAACCCGGGCGGCCTCCTGAGCCAGGCGATCGAAGTATCGGATGCCTTCCTCGAGACGGGAGAGATCGTCTCGACGCGCGGGCGCGACCTCGACGAAGCGGACCGGGTGAACGCCCGGCCGGGCGATCTGGCGGACGGCAAGCCTCTGGTGGTGCTGATCAACGAAGGCTCGGCTTCGGCCTCCGAGATCGTCGCCGGCGCACTGCAGGATCATCGCCGGGCCATCGTCGTGGGCGCGAAGTCCTTCGGCAAGGGATCGGTCCAGACGATCATGCGCCTTGGCGAGAATGGCGCGATCAAGCTCACGACGGCGCGCTACTACACGCCCTCGGGCCGCTCGATCCAGGCGCTCGGCATCGAGCCGGACATTCTGGTCGAGGAGCGGCGCCTGGCGAATGCGGAGGAGGAGAGCAGCCGGCGTTCGCGCTCGGAGGCGGATCTTCGCGGCAGCCTCGAGAACGCGCTCTCGGACGCCGAGCGCGAGCAGCTCGAGGAGGAGCGGTCCCGGCACGAAGCGACCGCGAAGCTGAGGGCCGAGGACTTCCAGCTCGCCTATGCGCTCGATCTCCTCACGGGTCTTGCCGTCTACGACAAGAGCGCCGAGCGCTGACGAGAGCCGGGACGGGTGCGCGGCGCCCGTCCCGATCCCCGCTCAGCACTGGTCCGTGCGACCGAGGGTCGCCCCGACCCGACTTTCCTGTCGTTCTACCGGAGGCCTCATGGCCGAGCCCCTTAGCGATGCGAACCTCGCCGCGCTGCCCTACCGGCCTTGCGTCGGACTGATGCTGCTGAACCCCGCGGGTCACATCTTCGCGGGACAGCGGACCGATTCGAGCCAGGATGCCTGGCAGATGCCGCAGGGCGGCATCGACCCCGGCGAGAGCCCGGCAGAGGCGGCGCTGAGGGAGCTGGGAGAGGAGACCGGCATCAGGCCGGAGCGGGTGGATATCCTGCGCGAGAGCGTACATTGGCGCGACTACGACCTACCGCCCCATCTCGTGCCCAAACTATGGGGTGGGCGATATCGTGGACAAACGCAGCGCTGGTTCGCACTGCGCTTCGCCGGTGAGGACGCGGAAATCGACATCGCGGCGCATGATCAGGAATTCAGCCGTTGGACATGGATGTCGCCCGACGAGCTGATCCTGCGCATCGTTCCCTTCAAGCGTGACACCTACGGCGCGGTCTTCGCGGAGTTTTCCGATCTGTTGCGGCGTGACGGCTGAACAGGTTTCGGCCTAGCTCAGCCCGACGAAACCGCGACAGGTGCGGGAGTGGACGAGACGACCGGCCTGCTGCGCGCGGAGACGAAGAGGCGCGTCAGCTCCGGCAGGTTCTTCGTACCCGTCTTTTCGAACACCCGGGCGCGATGGACCTCGACCGTCTTGATGCTGATGCCGAGGATCAGACCGATCCGTTTCGACGGATGGCCGGCGACCATGAACTCGGCCACTTCCAGTTCCCGCGGCGTGAGCCTGTAGAGCGGCGCGGCGTTGTCACCATCGTAGGGACAGCTTCGGATGTCGTACGGGCATAGCTTCGCGTCGCGCCTCACGGCGGCGCGGATGCGAACCCGCAGACTCTCGTCGTCGCAGGGCAGCTCCACAAAATCGATGGCACCGCTCTCTACAGCCAGTTCCGCCCAGTCCGACCGACCCTTCGGAATGAAGGCGAGTAGCTTCGCGTTCATTATGGTCTGGCGGAGACGCCTCAGATACGCGATCCCATCTGAACGATCGTTCAGACAGACACCGATGATGTTCGCGCGGGAGAGCTTACGATTCTCGGGGACTTCGTCGAACGATTTCGCGTGCACGATAATGCCGTTGGGCTCGAGCACGCTCGCTAGCCATTCAGCGAAAGTCGGATCGTCAGTGAAATGCAGCATCTCGCCCACGGGCGCAGTCATAGCAAACCTCAGCACAAGAAAGTTTCTGACACATACTTTTAAGAATATCGCTGCGCTTCAAGAGGTTCCGCTACGAAAACCTCATGCGGCAAAACCACATTCCGCTGAATGGTTTTTGGAGTGGTGCCGGTGGTGAGATTCGAACTCACGGCCTCTCCCTTACCAAGGGAGTGCAACTACCCCTGTGCTACACCGGCGCCGCGGGCGCGTGATAATCGCGAGGCTGCCATCAATGCAAGGGGCAATCCGCAGTCTGCCTTTCCTTGTCGGCTCGGCGAGCTCTCCTGGCGGCCCTGCGTGTCTCGCCGCGCCACAAAGCGGGGCCTGCACGAAATCCCCGTAGGTCGGTGGCTGGACCCCGGCGCCGGCTGACGATACATCCGCCGCCGATGGTTAAGAACCGGAGCAAGGGCGACTGCCGGTCCAAAGGCGGGCCGGGCGGGCAGGATACGCGGCGCGAAGGCGAGGGCCGCGCGGAGCGTCTGAGTGCTGCGCTGCGAGCCAATCTCGCAAAGCGCAAGGCGCAGCCCCGCGGACGACACGGCGCCGAGCCGGCAGATGGGACAGAGGACGCGCAGGATGGCTGACGGCGGCACGCGAGGGGTCGGCAAGAAATCGGCCGGAGACGGAGACATCCGGCACACGGTGGCACATGGGGTCGATGCCGCCCCGGCGGTCGGCACGGTGGGGAGCGGCATGGACAAGATCAGGATCGAGGGCGGCCGCCCGCTCGACGGCGAGATCGCGATCTCCGGCGCGAAGAACGCCTGCCTCACGCTGATGCCCGCAGCCCTCCTGACCGATGCGCCGCTGACGCTTACCAACGCAGCTCGGCTCTCGGACATCAGAACGATGACGGCCCTCCTGCGCTCGCTCGGCGCCGAGGTCGCTTCGCTGCAGGAGGACCGCGTGCTCGCCATCTCAGCCGCTAACCTCGGCGAGCCCCATGCCGACTATGAGATCGTTCGCAAGATGCGCGCCTCGATCCTGGTGCTGGGTCCAATGCTGGCACGCGATGGGCACGCACGGGTCTCGCTGCCCGGCGGCTGTGCAATCGGCGCGCGCCCGGTCGATTTGCACCTGAC
>JBCCDG010000114.1:0-13259 GCA_039030915.1 Pseudomonadota bacterium
CGGGTAACCGAGCCCCGCGAAGAGGTCGGCGATGCGCAGATCGATGTCACCGTCCATCTCGGGCGCTACCCAGTCGAGCCCCGGCGACCGCCCCTCCACAAGCGGCAGCGACGGGATGCCGTAGGCGGCGGCGATTGCAAGTATCTCCGGATGGGCGGAGGCGATCCGGCGGCATGAGAGGATCGCATCGAGGCCTGCTTGGACGCCCTCGATATCCGGGGTCACAAGGCTCGATAGGAGCCGCACGCCCCCGCCACCCGCCGGATCGATTCGGAGATGCGCCAGTCCGTCGCGCGGGCGGCAGGACCTGGCATCCGCGGTGCTTCCGGTCGCTTCCTCCTCCGGGCAGAGCACCACGCCAAGGTTGTAGCTGGGTGGTCGCAACGGGCGGTGGAACTGGGCGATAATACCTGCCGGCTCACCGAACTCCGGCAATGCGGTGGCAGACAATGTGCCCCCTGAGAGAAGCGCCGCGCTGAAGGGGCCCCGGCATGCCGCGATATGGCGTCGGGTCCGTCCATCCGCGCGAAAGCGGCGCCGCTTTCCGTCGGGCGGCGTGCAGGTGCGGGCCGCGCCGGTACCCCAGAAGACCGGATCGCCGCCCACGATGTTCTGACCGATGGTGCCTGAAGCGACGAGGCGCGGCAGGGTGGACGCATAGGGCACGCGGGAGATCCGCATGCCGGTAAGAAGCGCCACGACAACGGGTGCCAGTGCTCCCGAAAGAGGCACGCGCGCATCGCCTGTCGCGCCCCCTGACCAGGCGAGGGGTACCTTGCCCTCCGCGCGCACGCGCCTCATGAGCAGAGCGGCACTCATGCGGCCACCGGCGCGCACTGATCGAGCGTCTCGATCAGCGGATCGTCCCAGATCGTGCCGCCTTCAGGGGCGTCGAGTGGCGCCAGCCCGGCGGGACATGCCTCCGCGAGCCCCTCGGGCACGGTCTCCTCGCCGCCGCCGGCGCGATCCACGGCGTCGATGAGCCGAGCCCAGTCCGTCGGGCGGTTCCTCGGTTGGCGCCACCAAGCCATGTGCGCCCGGCCGAGCCCAGCATAGAGGTCCGGAAAGCGGGCATTCACGCCGCGGATCGCCCCGTCGCCTTCGGGATCGATCGCCGCCTGCTGTAGGGACGGCTCCCCGGGGGCGGCGCTGAGGTAGAGGCAGGGGATGCCGTAAGCGAGCGCGATAGCGATACCATGGAGCGATGTCGAAACGATCCGCCGGCAGGACAGGATCTCATCGATCTTCGCCCGCAACGCTGCGCTGCCCGGCGGTGCGACCATGGTGATGAGGCGCACCGCGCCCGACGCCCGCTCCGCCTCGCTCAGCGCATAGCGCGCGAGATCGGGTTTAGGATGCGCCGTGAAGGCTCGGTCCGCCAGTTCCGAGAGATGCAGCACGACGCCGAGCTCGTGCCGATGGACGTGGGCGGGTCGGTAGAAGCGCGGCAGGAGCATCGCGGGATCGCCATACGGGATTGCCCGCGGCCTCGTGCCGCCCGACAGCAGACGCGCCGAGAAGGGTCCGCGCGTGGCATGGAGAACCAGCTCGGTGCCGGGGGGTGGTGCATATGGGCGCTTGGGCCCAGCGGCGAGGGGGTTGGCCCAGGGGCTGCACCCCGTGCCCCACACCGCCACCTGCCCGCCGCGAATCGACTGCCCGACCGTGCCGATCGCGGTCATTCGCGGCTTTGTCGACACGAAGGAGCGCCGCTCGACCGCGCGGCCGGAAACGAGGCTCACCATGACCGGACTGAGCGCGTCGCCCACATTCACATATGGCGGCGGTCCGGTATTCCCGGCGACCCAGGCCAGCGGCACGGCCTCGCTCCGGCCCAGCAATGTTCGAACGATGCTTCGCACCCTGATCCCACCCCGCTCACACGTCGAGTAGCGATAGCGCCGGTCGGACGAGGTCGCCCTCAAGGAGCGCCCGACGCCGTTCTGCGCCTCGGAGCCCTGCATAGACGGTTGGGGTTAATGGGCTCCTAGCCCGGCGCAGTCTCCAGGCGCCGCATGGGCAACGGCATCGGGGGCCGGCTGCGGCCGCTCGCTCATCTTTGGGAAACCCTGTTCCCTTATGGCTCGAGCGACATGCGCCGTCATCGGCGACGCAGAACTGCGACGCGAGCATCGATCGCGCTGTCCCCGGGGCCAGAAGGACGAGGACCAATGTCGAGAACGACCCGTGACGCCGAAAACGCAGGTGCGGCCGCTCTCTCGCCGCTCGATCGGGAGGAGCCGAGCGCCGGCCACGCTCCGCTTGCGGTGACGGCAATGGCCTGCCGCCTGCCAGGGGCGCCGGATGTGGACGCGTTCTGGCGGCTGCTGTGCGAGGGGCGGCACGCGATCACGGAGGTGCCGGAGGATCGCTGGTCGAGCGCCAAGTTCCTGCGGCGTGGGGGGATCACGGCGGGCCGTGCCTACACCCGCGCCGCCGGTATCATCGATGATCTCTGGGATTTCGATGCCGCCTTCTTTGGCGTTTCGCCCCGCGAGGCAGCGCAGATGGACCCTCAGCAGCGCATGATGCTCGAGGTTGCCTGGCGCGCTCTCGAGGAGGCGATGCCGTTCGGCGGGCCGCTGGGTGCGCCCGGGAAGCCCGGCGGTCTCGGCCGGGTGGGGGTCTATGTCGGCGCATCGACAATGGATCATGCGCAGCGGTTCGCGACCGATATCGCAGGCATCGACAGCCCGTTCATGACAGGCAACACGCTCTCGATCATCTCGAATCGGCTGGCACAGACGTTCGGCTTCGACGGCCCGAGCCTGACGATCGACACCGCATGCGCGTCGGGCCTCACGTCGTTGCACCTTGCCGCCGACGCGCTGCGGCGGGGTGAGGTGGATACCGCCCTTGTCGGCGGGGTCAACGCGCTGCTGCAGCCATGGAACTATGTGGGCTTCAGCCAGGCCGGCATGCTCTCGCCGACCGGGCTCTGCAGGGTGTTCGATGCTTCGGCCGACGGATACGTGCGGGCGGAAGGTGCTGTGGCAGTTGTCCTTCGGCGGCTCGCCGACGCCGTCGCCGGTGGCGAGCGGCTGCGGGGACTGCTGCGTGCGACAGGTACCAATTCGGACGGGCGCAAGGCCGCGCTGTCGCGGCCCGAGACCTCGGCGCAGGCCGCTCTGATTGCGCAGACGCATGCAGCGGCGGGCCTGCCGACGGATCGTCTCGCCTTTCTCGAGGCGCACGGCACCGGCACGGCGGTTGGCGATCCGGTCGAGGCCGCCGCGGTCGCGTCGGCGCTGGGCCCCGCGCGCAAGGCCGCCGGCGCTCCGCCGCTGCCCATCGGGTCGGCGAAGTCGAATATCGGGCATCTGGAGCCTGCGGCCGGGCTCGTCGGACTTCTCAAGGCGTTGCTCGCGCTCGAGAATGGGTTGCTGCCTGCGACCCTCCATGTCGCATGCGTAAACCCGGCCGTCGCCGAGCTTGATGCCCTCACGGTTGCACGCGATGCGGTGGCGCTGCCGCCGCGGGCCGATGGTGCCGCCCATGCCGCCGCGGTCAGCGCCTTCGGCTTCGGTGGCGCGAACGCTCATGCAGTGGTCGAGGCGGCTTCCGCTGTCGCATCGGAGACGGGCGGCACGAACCCGGGCGAGCTGTCGGGCGACCTGCCACCGCTCGTGCTCACGGCCGATACCGAGCAGCGCCTCGCAGCGCTCGCAGGCGCATGGCGCGCTCGGCTCGCGGGTTCCGAGACGGTGCCTGATACCCCGGACCAGCAAGTGACGGGGTGCCGGCCCGAAACCGATGCGACCCAGCCCTGTGTGGGGCTGGCGGATGGAGAGACGATGCGCGATCTGCTTGCGGCGTCTGGTCAGCGCACTGCTCTTCGCGAATACCGCGCCGTTCTGCTTGGAGAGAGTGCCGCTGGGCTGATCGATGGCCTCGACAGGATCGCAGCGGGGTCGATCACCGCTCCGGTCGTCGGCAAACGCAGTGTGACGGTGCTGACCGGCCAAGCTGCGTCTTCAATCGTGGCCACGGGGCCCGAAACCCTGTCGCCCGGGCCCGGCACGCTTGGCGGCCGCCCATTGGCCTTCCTCTACGCAGGCAACGGGGCGCAATGGGTCGGTATGGGTGAGGCGCTCTATGCAGACACGCCTGTCTATGCCACTGCGTTCGACCGGGCGAGCGAAGCGCTTGCGGCGGTGGGCGGGGTCGATCCGCGCCGCCTCCGCGACGATCCGGCGCTCGAGATGCGCCTGGCGCAGAGCGACGCGGCGCAGGCGTTCCTCTTCGCCCTTCAGGTGGGGCTGACCGAGGCGCTGGCGGCGGCCGGTCTGCGGCCGGCGGCGGTGCTTGGGCATTCGGTCGGCGAGGTCGCCGCGGTCTGGGCCGCAGGCGCGCTCTCGCTCGAGGACGCAGCGCGCGTCGTTGCTACGCGTGCACGTGCAGTCGCCCCGCTGCACGGCACGGGAGGAATGGCGGCCCTGTTGGCTTCGGCAGATGAGGCCGAAGCATTGATCGCGCAGGCAGACCTTGGTGGCGACGTTGTGGTCGCCGCGATCAACAGCCCCCGCAGCGTCACGGTTTCAGGCAGCACGCCCGGCATTTCGGCCTTCGCCAAGGAGGCCCGGCGCGCCAGACTTGCCTGCCGCCAACTACCGGTGGCCTATCCCTATCATGGCCCCGCGATGGAGACGATCCGCGAGGCTTTGATCGAGGGGACGGCGGAGATCGCTCCCCTGCCCGCCACGCTGCCGCTCTTCTCTTCGGTGACCGGCAAGCGGTTGGACGGCGAGCACGCTTCGGGGCCCGCGCCTGTCGATCCGATGCACTGGTGGCGCAACGCCAGACAGCCGGTGCGCTTCTTGGCCGGAGCGCAGGCCCTCGTCGCAGCGGGTGCCGGCAGCTTCGTCGAGATCGGACCGCGGCCCGTGCTCGCCGGCTATCTTCGGGAGCTTGCGTCAGTGAACTCGGTGCCGCTGCCCTGCATCGCGGCCATGGAAGGGCCGGGCCGGCCGAGCCGCCGCCCGAATGCGCTCGCCGCAGCGGTGCTGGCGGCGGGTGGCGCCGTGGATGCGCGCTTCTTCGGCCCCTGCCGCACCGCGCCAGCGGTCGGCCTGCCGCCGCAGCCTTTCGAGCGCCGGCGGCATCGTGTGCCCCTGGGACCCGATGCCATCGACCTCTTCGGGATCGATGGGCCGGCGCAACGTCTGTCGCACCCCCTCCTCGGCTTGCGGGATCGGGCGGGCACGGGTCCGTGGCATGCCCGTCTCGATCGGGCGCTCCTGCCCTGGATCGCCGAGCATCGCGTCGACGGCCGCGTGATCCTGCCTGCAGCCGCCTTTGCAGTGATTGCGGTTGCAGCCGGGTGCGAGGTGTTCGGGGATGGGCCCATCGAGCTTCGCGATCTCGACATCATTGCCCCATTGGCTGTGCCCGAGGCGGGTGCAGCGCTTCGCACCTCCTTCGACGAGATGACGGGCGGGCTGGTTGTCGAGGCTCGTCCCGCGGGAGCCGAGGCGCCTTGGCAGCGCCACGCCACCGTGACCTTGCGCAAGGGCCCCGAGCAACGCTCGGAGCCCGCATCGTGGCAGCGGTCGATCAACGTGGATGAAGCGCTTCCCGCCGAGGCGGCGGAGGAGCCGTCCCCGCGGCGTACGGACGACCCGGGCACGACCTCGCGTTTGGCTCCAGTCGCGCCGGTCGACGGTACCGGGCATCCGCACTCTGCGACCGATCCCGCCGGTGGCGGGCAAGGCACCCGCACAGGCGCCGACCTTGCGGCCAAAGAGGTCGAGCGCATCTACGAGGACTTGGCCCGCGCCGGTCTCGAATACGGTCCTTCGTTCCGGCTCATGACAAGCTGCACCCGGAGCATGGACGGCTCGGCAACGGACGCGCGGGTGGCCGTCGAGGCGAGAGTGAGTGATCCGGTGCACGAGGCAGCGCAGCCTCACGGCGCTTGCGACGAAGACCGGCCGCAGGGCCGTGCAGCAGCGGCCTCGGCAGTTGAAGGACCGGGAAGCGACCTCCTCCCGGCACCGCGCCTCGACGGCGCCTTCCACGCGGTCGCACCTCTCCTGCAGGCGCCCGCGCCAGGGAATCGGGGGACGCCCTGTTGGCTGCCTGTGCGCATTTCACGGCTCTGGATCGATACCGCCAGGGTGGCGCCCGGGGTCGAATGGCGTGTCGCCGCTCGTCTCTCGACGTGTCGTCCTGCCTTTGTGGCTGCGGATATCGCCATCGGTACCGAGACGGATGCGCCGTTTCTCGAGATTTCCGGACTTGGCCTGCAGGCGCGAGATGCGACCGATGATGCCATGCTCGAAGACTGGGAAGAGGTGCTCACCCCACTTGCGCCCGTGCGCTCGAGATCTGACGCGGCGGAGGGCAGGGAAGCGTCGCGGACCGATCTTAGGGCGGTGCTCGCCGCACGGGGTGAGTGGATGGAGGAGCCACCGCTTCCCGACGCGGCGCTCCTGATCGATGAGATCGCTCGGCGCGTGACGGTCGATGCGTTCGAAAGTGCGCCTGTGGACGATGATCGCGTCGATTGCTTCGACGCCACCTTGGAGGAGCTTGTGCCGGCACTTCTCCAAACCGCGCCGACTGCTGCGGAGGCGCTGCACGACGCGTTGCGACTGCCAGAAACCATCGCGGGACAGGGTCAAGTTCGAGCGGCGCACAAGCATGGCTCCGCTAAGGCGGCTCTGTGGAAGAGCGTGGCCGACGGCATTGCCCAACTCGCCGACGAGCACGTGGCGTCGGGATGGCAGAGCCCGCGGGTCTTGCTCAAGGGTGCGCCGCCGCGAAGCGTCGAGCGGTTTTTGACGAAGCTCCCCGGCCTCGCGGCACTCACCGTCGAGCGCCCCGAGTTCGACGACCCGCCCGTCTGCGCCTTTGCGCTGTTGGATGCCGCCCTGCCGACCGGCACGCAGGATGCCCTTGAGGTCCCACCCGCCGACGCCCGAGAGAGACGCGGCTTCGATCTCGCCATATGGGTTGTCGATGCGGTGCCGGATCCCCAATCGATCCGCGACGTAACGAGCCGTCTCGCCTGGGGGGCAGAGGTCGTTGTGGCGCTGCCGCCAGCCCCTGCAACCGCGCTCGGCGAGCCGGCGCCAGCTGCAGAGTGCGCTCGCAGGTTCGCATCCGGAGGCTGCGAAAGCGTCACGACCGGTTGGTTCGACGGCGGCACGTCCGTGCTTGCGCTATTGGCGGCCCGGTACACCGGCGAGGCTGCTGCGGCTGCGCGGATGGAGGATGTACCCGGCGGCGGTGCGGGCGGTCTCGCGATGAATGGCGGAGAAGAGCAGCCGCGTGATCCCGTCCCCCCGGTGCTCCTCCTGCACGACCGTTCCGACGAGGCGGCTCAAGAAGCAGCCGCTCTGGCGTCTCTCTGGCCTGCCGCCGAATGCGCCTCGCTCGACGCGGCGGTCGCCGACCCTGCCCTTGCAGGGGGGCATCATGTCATCGTCCTTGCGCCGCTGCCTGCACAGGCGGTCGACATATCGGACACCGTCGCCATCCGGATCGAAGCCGCGCGAAGATTGACCGCGGGGCGAGGGTCCTTCGAGAAGATCTTGAGCCTACTCTTTCTCGGGCGCGACGAAACGACCGGCGGTGCGGCGGCGTCGGAGCCCCATTATCAGACCCCTGCAATACTGCAGTCGATCGTGTCTGGCGCAATCTCCGGGCTGGTGCGTGTCTTGGCGAACGAGAGGCCAGGCGTCGATGCGAAATTCACCATCGAGACAATACCGCAATGTGTGGCGGACCGCGTCTCGTGGCTTCAGGGGATGCTATTGGCCGGGGGTTCCGAACCATTCGTTAGAGTCGATCGTAACGGTCTCTCGGCGCCGAGGATCCGGCGTCGCCCGCTCCTGCCTGCAGGCGAGGCGCGGGTGCTGGAACCGCTGCGTCCGGGCGCCATCGAAAGCCTTGCTTGGCGGCCAAGCCCCATGCCAACGCCGCGTGCGGGGGATGTACTCATTCGCATAGAGGCTGTGGGTCTCAACTTTCGCGATGTGATGTGGGCGCAGCGCCGTCTTCCGGCGGAGGCACTCGAGCTCGGCCATGCGGGCGCGGCACTTGGCATGGAGTGCGTCGGCACCGTCATCTCGGCGCCCTCGCTGGATGCTGGCGTGTCGATGGAAGACCCGGTCGATCGCTTTCCGTATCGGCAGGCGTCACGGTTGCGCGCTCTGCGACCGGGGGACCGGGTGCTGGCGCTCGCCTCCGGGGCCTTTGCCTCGCATGTCGCTGTGGATGCGCGAATGGCCGTGCCTTTGCCAACCGGCTTCGGGGTCGAGCATGCTGCAGCCATCGCTGTCGCAGGGCTTACGGTCCGCTATGCGCTCGACGATCTGGCACGGCTGGCCACGGGGGAGACGCTGCTCATCCACGGTGGCGCCGGCGGGGTCGGCCTCGCGGCGTTGGCAGAGGCCCGGCGGCGGGGGGCGCGCGTGATCGCCAGCGCAGGCACGCCGGCCAAGCGGCGCCTCCTGCTCAGCCTCGGGGCCGAGACCGTGCTCGACAGCCGCGATCCGGGCTTCGCCGATGCCTTACGACACCACACTGCGGGGCGCGGCTGCGATGTGGTGCTCAACTCACTGGCGGGCGACGCGCAGGCCCGCAGCGTAGAATGCCTCGCTCCCTTCGGCCGCTTCGTCGAGCTTGGCAAGCGAGATATCTTCGAGAACCGGCGCCTCGCTCTCAGGCCGTTCGCTCGAAATTTGAGCTTTCATGCCTTCGATGCGGACCAGCTTCTTGCCGCGCGGCCGGGACGGGTCGCCGAAATACTGCAGGAGCTCGTGGCGGAAGCTGATCGCGGCGACTTGCCCGCACCACCGGTCACGGTCTTCGACGCGGAGGATGCGGCTGGTGCCTTCCGGCTGATGCAGCGCTCGGGCCACATCGGAAAGATCGTGGTCAGAACACCGGGCGCGGCCGAATTTCAGCGTGGCGCCTCTGGCAGGAATGCCGAACCACCGAGACCCGGTTTGTCGAAGACACCGCACCTATCGCTGGAAGACGACAACAAAGCGCTGGAGGCGGATCAGGCTTCGCCGGGGCGCGTTCAGTCGGACGGTCCGCGCGGTGGCGGGTCACCGCCCGCGCTGCAAGGGGACTGGCTGATCGTCGGCGGCACAGGTGGCATCGGTCAGACGATTGCTGCGCGCCTCGTCCGCCGCGGAGCGCGACGGATCTGGCTGACCGGCCGGCGCGGCCGCCTGCCGGAGGGTGCCGAAGCCGCGCTGCGCGCTTGTGGCGCCGACATCCGCTGCCTGCCGCTCGACGCCGCCGACGCCTTAGGGACGGAGGCGCTATTCGCGGCGATTGCAGGCGCCTCGCGACCAGCAGGCGCGCCCGCTCTGGAGGGGGTCGTGCACGCAGCCATGATACTTGACGACGGGCCGCTGGATGCGCTGACGCCCGATCGTGTGCGACCGGTCCTCGCCGCCAAGCTCGAGGCAGCCGTCCTCCTCGACCGCTTGACCAGATCGTTATCACCGCGGCATTTCTTGATGCTGGGCTCCATCGCCGCACGCATGGGCAACCCGGGCCAGGCCGCCTACGCCGCTGCCAACGCGGGTCTCGAGGCGCTCGCCAGGGCAAGGCGCGCGGAGGGCCTTGCCGCTGTCACCTTGGCGCTGGGACCGATCGGTGACGTGGGCCACCTGGCGGATGAACCCGGCCGCAAGGCGCGGGTCCGTGAAGCGATGGCCGAGGCATTCGGGGCGCCGCTTCTCGAGATGGAAGTCGTTCTCGACCGCATCGAGGCGGTGCTCGACGATCCGGTGTCGCCGCCTTGCATCTCGGTCATGCCGGCTGCTGCCGCTGCCTGCCCGGACCGTCTCCCGATCGCGCGTCTGCCCCTCTTTGGCACCATCGCCCGCGCGGCATCGATGGACGCGGATGCGGCCGGTGCGCGGGGCGCTACGGGAGCCGCTGCGTTGGCGGAGTTGCCGGCGGGGGAAGCGCAGGAAGCTATCACCGTTCTCCTGCGTCAGGAGATTGGCCGTATTCTGCGAATGCCGCCCCAGGAGGTGCCGACCGGCAGGGCGCTGCCCGATCTCGGGCTAGACAGCCTGATGGCCGTCGATCTCACCACGAGCTTACAGGATCGCTACGCTCTCGCGGTACCTGCAGCCGCGCTCGGCCCGGCCACAACGTTGTCGGGGTTGGCGACCGCTTTGGCCGCTCTCCTGCCGACTGCGCGTTCGAACGCGTCGGCCGGCAAGCCAGTGTCGGGCCCGGATGGCTTGCCACCCGAAGCGATCCAGAGACCGGCCACAGCGCAGGATCGAGCGGTTGGCGCACCCTTGCCGTCGGGCGCCGCTACGGCAGACGAGGCGCTTTTGTCGACACTCGCCGACCGCCACGCAGCCGCCCTGCCGTCCGAGCTGCGCCGCGATCTTCTGGGGCGAGCCGGTGGCCCGCCTAGTGCGAGGTCGGACACGCGGGAGAACAGCTTCACCAGAGCGCAGCCGTCAGACGATACCTGCGCGTCCGTTTCGCCCGCTGCCGAGCAGATCCGAACACAGCCGGTGTTGCCGGATGCGGAGCTCGAAACGAGCCGCAACCATGGCGATGGGCGCGCGCGCAAGGGTACCGTGGAGACTGCACGATGAGTGGCGCCCTTCCACCGCGCTTTGCTTCGACCGCGGGTGCCGGCGGTCTGGCCGCCCGTCTACGCGCCCGGCGAGCTTCGGCTCGGACAGCGGCCCCAGACGGCAGTTTCGAGGGGGCGAAGGCCGGGCGGCAAGCGACCGGTGCAAATCCATCTGCTGGAGAGCTGCCCGCAGGAGAACGCGAAACCCCGTCGGCAGATTTGGGCGCTAACCGAGACACGGCAACCGGTGCACCTTCGCGAGAAGCGGCGGTCGGTGGCGATGGCTCGAGCAGCACTCCGCCGGCCACGCGGGACGAGCCTGGACCACCGCCCGGTTTCGATACGCTGCCCGAGGCCCGCGCGCTCGGTATCCAGCGCGCGGCACTGGGGATTTTCGGGCTCGCCTCACCTTATTTCCGGCAGGTCGATGGTCCGCCACGGCCGTCGACCAGCGTGGAGGGGCAAGCCGCGACGCGGTTTACGAGCTACGACTATCTGGGCCTGAACAATCACCCGGAGGTTCGTCTCGCCGCTGCGGAGGCCATCATGCGCGATGGTGTCTCGGCCGGTGCAAGCCGGCTCGTGGGCGGTGAGCGCGCCGTCCAACGCGGTCTCGAGGAGCGGCTGGCGGCGCACTATGGTGTCGAGGATGCCGTTGTGATGGTCTCGGGCCATGCCACCAATGTGACCACGATCGGTACGCTGCTGGGGGCCGACGATCTCATCCTGATCGACGCCTTCGGGCACAACTCGACATTCGAAGGCGCCCGGCTTGCGGGTGCGGCGCGGCGTATCTTCCCGCACAACGATCTCGACCGGCTCGAGGCCATCCTGCGGGCGGAACGCCATCGTTTCCGGCGGACGCTGATAGCCGTCGAGGGGCTCTATTCGATGGATGGCGACAGCCCCGATCTTGCCCGGCTCGTCGATATCAAGGAGCGCTATGGCGCCTGGCTGATGGTCGACGAGGCTCATGCGCTCGGCGTTTGCGGCCGCCGCGGCAAGGGAGCTTTCGAGGCGGACGGCGTTGATCCGCGCGCGGTCGATATCTGGATGGGCACGTTGTCGAAGACGCTCGCCTCCTGTGGCGGCTACATCGCAGGCAGTCGCGCGCTCGTAGATCTCCTGCGGTACAGCGCGCCGGGCTTCGTCTTTTCCGTGGGCCTTGCGCCTGCGCTCGCCGCTGCGGCCAGCACCGCCCTCGACCTTGTGGCGGCCGAGCCCGCGCGCGTTGAGCGGTTGGCCAGCAACGGGTCACGGCTGCTGGCGGCGGCGGAGGCGGCGGGTCTCGAAACCGGCGCCAGCCTTGGCCTCGCCGTCACCCCGATCGTGATCGGGAGCAGTCTCAAGGCCGTTGCACTGTCCTGCAAGCTTTCCGAGGCCGGCTACGAGATCGCGCCGATCGTCCATCCGGCTGTGCCTGAGCGCGCCGCACGCCTGCGCCTCTTCGTGACTGCCGAGCACAGCGCGGAGGAGATCGACGGCGCGGTCGCAGCCATCGCGCGGCTCACGGGCGAGCTCGACGACTGGCAGGACGCCGCGATGGCAGCCGCCGTCCGGGCGCCGCCGCTCGCATAGCTGAATGTGGCGCGCCTTGGGGTCGCGCGATCTCTCCGCCCGTCCTGGCGGTGCAAGGGCGATGCCGGTGATGTCTGGCGCAAAGGGCGTTGGGCAAAGTGGGCCCTCGCTTCCTCCCGCGCGTATGCCTACCGATCCTCAGGGGCGATGCGGGCGCCGAAAGGGCGGATCGCGAAATCGGAAAGAGCAGCGGGCAGGCGAGCCCCGCACCAGGCGAGCGCCGCCAGCGGGGCAGGAAAGGTAACAAGCGGCGCGCCCCGTTCGATCCCCCGGCGCATACGTCGTGCCGCGGCCTCGGCACTCATCTCGAAGGGCCGTGGCCCGAGATGGCGGGCGGACATCGGGCTCGTCACGAAGCCGGCGGTCACGATGCTCACGCGCAGGCCAGTTCCCCGAAGCGCTCCCCGAAGCGCTGTACCCCATGCGCGAAGCCCCGCCTTCGTCGCACTGTAGGCCGGCATGTCGGGCAGGGGGCGTGTGCCCGCGAGCGAACCGACCAGCACGATGCAGCCATGTCGCCGCGACCGCATCCCTTCAAGCAGCGGCTCGACCGTATTGGCGGCACCGACGAGGTTCGTCGCAGCGAGGGATGCCAGCGTGCCGGGCGGCTCGAGCGCGCTCCTCCCGGCGCCATCCTCCACACCCCCAGCGATGGGACGCGTGCCATCCGACCGGCCAGCATTTGCGATCACGAGATCGACGGGTGCCTCAC
Source organism: Pseudomonadota bacterium (assembly GCA_039030915.1). Lineage (GTDB taxonomy): Bacteria > Pseudomonadota > Alphaproteobacteria > Rhodobacterales > Rhodobacteraceae > Thermohalobaculum. The sequence goes on from JBCCDG010000114.1 coordinate 12,858, forward strand.
GGTCTGCGGCCCCGAGGAGTTCGGTCATTGCGTGCGCGTCGCGAACATCCGCTCGCGCCCATCGCACCTCCGCTCCGGCTTGGCGCGCAAGCATGGCCGTGGCTTCCAGGCGCATTTCGTCGCGCCCCAGCAACAGCATGGTAACCCCGTTCGATGCAAGCTCGACAGCGAGCGCCCGGCCAATGCCGCCCGAGGCGCCGGTAAGCACGACGGAGCGCCACCATCGCCCTTTCATCCGCATTGCAGCCCCCCACGGCAGGTATCGAGGTCGCGGCACGCGCGACCACCCGAGCGCCCTCGGCGGCGCTCCTCCCCGGGCCTGTCGCCAGCGCGCTGTCGGACCCTGTGCCGCGACGGACGGTCCTCTTCCTCCAGGGGCCGGCCTCCACGCTCTGGTCCGAG